>CAZCLJ010000531.1:0-1517 GCA_964499465.1 uncultured Hyphomicrobiales bacterium | reverse complement strand
AATAGTTTGCGACATAATTTTTCACAAAGACAATTTTAGAAATGAAATCGTGTGGAAGCGAACATTTTCACATAATGCCCCTAAAAGATTTGGCAGAATAACTGACAGAATTTTGTTCTACACTAAATCTAATAATTATTTGTTCAATGTTCTACACTTAGATTATTCAGAGCAATATCTAAACAGATTTTTTAAATATAAAGACGAACGAGGTGTTTATCGCTTAGTGGTTTTAACTGGACCTGGTGTGAATGAAAATGACCCAGAATGGATGAAATACCATCCAAAACAAAGTAAACGCTCTTGGTCAGTTCCTAAACGTATTTTAAACAGTTTAGTAGATGAAGAAAAGTTAAAATCAATGACTACTTCTGAAAAGCTTGATTTACTTAATGAAAAAGGATATATTTATATTAGCAAAAACGGTGTTCCAAGTTTCAAACAATATTTAGATGATATGAAAGGAACACCTATGCAAGAACTTTGGGATAGCATTCCACCTATTTCTGCACAGGCAAAAGAGCGGCTCGGTTACCCAACTCAAAAGCCTGAAGCGCTTTTGGAAAGAATTATTCAAACAAGCACCAACGAAGGCGATGTTGTTGCTGATTTCTTCTGTGGATGCGGAACTACTGTTTCTGTTGCAAATCGCTTAAAACGAAACTGGCTCGGAGTGGATATTTCTCATCTTGCTATTAAATTGATTTTAAAGAGGTTAACAGACCCACTCGAAAACGATGCGAAAAAATCATTTTTAGAATCAATCGTAATCAATGGTTTTCCAAAAGACATCGCTTCTGCAAAGGAACTTGCCGTAAAAGATAAGAAAGGGCGCATAGATTTTCAAGAATGGGTGGTTGAGTTTTTGCTTGGTGGAATACTCAATCCAAAGAAAACCGCTGATGGCGGCTGGGATGGATATTTGACTTTCCCAAAAAATAATGCTGAAAAGGGGATTGTATTAATTGAAGTGAAAAGCGGAAATGTTAGCGTTAAAAATATACGTGAGTTCATAAACGTTATTGATAGGCAAAATGCTGATATTGGCGTCTTTGTATGCTTTGACGAACATTTGACAAAACCAATGCTTGAAGCAGCAAAAGAAGCCGGTAATTACACAAATTATAAATTTGACAAAATTCAAATTTTAACAATAGAAGATATTTTTGAAAATAAGATGTTTAAGCTGCCCGGCGGAGTAGAAAACACAACTTTTTTCAATGCAAAAAATGACGTAAGGCCGGAAATGGTTCCGGAACGATTGATTATTAATTGTTAATTATTAATTGTTAATTATTAATTGTTAATTATTAATTATTAATTATTAATTGTTAATTATTAATTGTTAATTATTAATGATAAGTGATAAATGGGTTATTGCTAAAGAAACTAATGACTAATGACTAATGACTAATGACCAATGACTAATGACTAATGACCAATGACCAATGACTAAAAAACCATAAACCATAAACTATAAACTATAAACTATAAACTATAAACCATAAACCATAAAC
>CAZCLJ010000530.1:0-1529 GCA_964499465.1 uncultured Hyphomicrobiales bacterium | reverse complement strand
TTATATTCGCCTCAGAATGAACCACTTTGGCTTTTTTAGCACGTAACTATATGTATAGCTAATACTTATACAAGTCATACGATAAACAAGTTTATAGTATGACTTTATTAAATTTTTGGTTTCTCCTTCCCAAGTTGCACTTGGGAAGGAGGATTTGTAACTAAAAAAAATTCTAAGCCATACTATCAACAAGTTGATAGTATGGCTGTAAGAGAGTATTTCAAAGAACGTATCAGCCCTGGGGTAGGATATCTAAATTCTAATCCTATGATAAAGAAAAGGTGGATTTATGTTTGCTACTTTTAAATTTTTAGGTAAAATAATATTAGGAACAACAATGCCTGTTGAATCATTCAGTAATTGTTGTATATTTATTTGAACTTTAATTTGAACTGAAGAAAGATTAGAAATATCATTAATTCCACCTTTTACTGTAACTCGCAGTATTTCTGGTTCAAGAATACTGTTTCTGGGTAGCTTGCCTTCAATAACACTAACAGGAATATCTACAAAGGTTACCGATGCTTCTTGCTGGACATCGACCGAAATATCAACTTCTTTTGTTGATAATTTGACAATATTACTAAATTGAGTGGACAGATTGATTTTTGTCGATAATGGTAAGTAAACATCATTGAATAATTTTTCTTCAGTATTCCATTCTTTAAAAATAGTAGTAATTTTTTCGTTCCCAGAAATTATTATTGAATCTGGTATTATTTCTGTTTTACCAATAAGAATGAATCCTTCTTTCGGATGAATTTTCACTTTGGATTTTACCGGAATTTGATAGTTACCGGCTTTACCTGTGATTAAAAGCAATTTATTATTTTCAACAACAGCATCAATTGCCTGGACATTAACTAAATGTTGCATTCCTTTTAAAATGTCTGTTCTTGATATTTCATAAATACTATCTTTAATGGAGGTTTTCTCTAAATTAATTTGACAATTGGCACTTGAGCCAATAAAAAGGAAATTGAACAGATGCCAGCCTGTTCCTTTTACGTCAATTGAAATAGTTTCAGGTGGCGGGACCTCAATAGCTCTATCATTGGGCAATTGTATAATTAAAGGAACCTCAGTATTTATTACATATTCAGTGGATAAGCTTACATATATCCACAGTGAAATTGCAAAAAACAATGCACCCAAAACACTCTTCGATGAAAAAAACTGAAATATTTTTTTTAATTGCATCTGTTTATTTATTTTCCTAAATAAGACCTTAAAATATTTGAAATTAATCATTATCCTATTTACAAAGATAATGATTTAAAATAATAATTACAATAAAAGTTCATTCACATAAAAAATCATTAAATATTTTCCTTACACAAATATCCTGTTGAAAAATTTCAGAGCTCCTGACCACTCGTAGTTTGCTACTTCGCAGTCTTGTCATTTCGAAACGAAGTGAGAAATCTAACAAGTCATTGTTACCACGATACTTAAGATTCCTCACTTCGTTGCAAATGACATCGCTATTTTTGTCCCACAAAACTTTACGAAAGTTAAGAAACTTTCGC
>CAZCLJ010000529.1:0-1543 GCA_964499465.1 uncultured Hyphomicrobiales bacterium | reverse complement strand
TGATTAGTGATTAATGATTAGTGATTAGTGATTAATGATTAATGATTAATGATTAATGAGATTAATTGTTTATTTTTTCTGTAATTGGTAACACCAAAATAAAGCAAGACCTTTATTAAAATGAAGATGAATTAATTTTATCCAGTCATTTCGAAACGAAGTGAGGAATCTCACAATTCATTGCTACCAAAAGGTTTGAGATTCTTCACTTCGTTACCAATGACATCTTTTCTCAGTCATACTATATAAAGTCTAATAAAAAATTACAAATAATTTCTTATATTTGCAAAAAATATTAGGAGCAAATATGGGAAGAAGAATAATTCAAGTAACATATAAAACACCTGCTGAAATAAAAGCATTATTAAATTCAACAAAAGAATTAAAGCAAGTTTTCAGATTATGTGCTGTTTATCAAGTATCAATAGGTAAGCAACCTAGGGAATTAGAAGAAACTTATAATGTGTCTTTTAAAACTATTATTAATTGGGTTCACAGGTTTAATAAATATGGAATTGAAGGTCTAATAGACAAAGAAAAACCAGGAAGAAAATCCAGACTAACAGAAGAACAAAAGCAAGAAATTAAAGATATTATATTGAATAAAAGTCCTGAAGATTTCCGCTACAATTCTGCAACATGGACAGGTCCATTAATACTTGATTTCATAAAAAATAACCATCAAGTTAAGTATCAAAAGGCACAAATATACAACATATTTGAAGAATTAGGTTTATCATTTCAGAAAGGGAAAGGAGTTTATCCGGAGTCTAATCCTGAAAAGCGAAAAGAACAGATAGAGGAATTAAAAAAAAACTCTTAGCAATTGAAAAAGACTCAGTCGTAGTATTTGAAGATGAAGCTGGAATATCTAATACAGCAACAGTATCATATAAATGGGGGAAAAAAGGCAAGCAACCTGCAATAGAGCAACAACAGAGGAATAGAGAAAGACAGACAATATTTGGTTGTGTAGACCCTAAAAATGGAAAACTAATTGAATGTAATTCAAAGAGAGGTAATACTAATAGTTTTTTTAGATTTTTACTTACAGTATGTTTAGCATATCCAAATCAAAAAGTCTATATGATTTTAGATAACGTAAGGTATCATCATGCCAAAAGACTAAAGCCAATATTAGAAAGATATAAACATAGAATAGAACTGCTTTTTTTACCGGCATATTCTCCTGATTTAAATCCGATGGAAAGAATTTGGTGGTATATGAGAAAGAAAGTAACACACAATAGAGGTATAAAGACAATGGAAGAAAGATTAAAAGATTTAGATGATTTATTTAAAGAATTAAATGAAGAACATCAAACAATTAAAAATTTATGCAATTTATGTGTAAATATATATTAGACTTTATATATCAACAAGTTGATAGCATGACTGAAAAAATACTTTTTAGTAACTATTTCATCTCCATTAGAATAAAGGTCTTCCTTTATCTGGGGGTTACCAATGACATCGCTACTTTCACTATACAAAACTTTACGAAAGTTAAGAAACTTTCGCAAAGTGCAAGAAAAAGCAACGT
>CAZCLJ010000528.1:0-1544 GCA_964499465.1 uncultured Hyphomicrobiales bacterium | reverse complement strand
AGTTTTGCAAACTCAAAATACTTTTTCTACAAACAGGAAGCAACTACGTTGCTTTATCTTGCACTTTGCAAAAGTTTCTTAACTTTTTTAAAGTTTTAGTTGCAAGAAATAGCAGTTTTATTCTAAGTTTCATTGAATTAATAGATTTTTAACTATGCTTATAAACACAATTTTATAACTACATTAACAAAAAACATATATAATAATGAAAAAATATTTTTTACTAATAATATTTTTGCTAATCAGTTGCAAAGAAACAAAAGAAGTTGCTTGTCAGCAAACAAGCGAAAGTGAATATATCCATTTTCTTTCAACAATCAAGTTGCCGGCTCAACTTGATTTTTGTGGTGAAATGATACCACTTGAGATACCTGAAGTAAGAGAGAGAGCCGAAAGGGAATTTTATATTTTGCTACAGCAACCCGGTCAGATTATTCTATATTTGAAGCGTTCAGGTAGGTATTTTAGTATGTTTGAACGGATTTTAAAAGAGGAAAACGTTCCAGACGATTTGAAATATCTGTCAGTTGCAGAAAGTGCTTTGTATATGTCTCGTTCACCAAAAAATGCTGTTGGACTATGGCAGTTTATCCCTGAAACCGGTCGCTCAATGGGGCTTATTATTGATGATTTGGTTGATGAGAGATGCCATCCTGAAAAAAGTACCAAAGCTGCAATAAAATATCTGAAAGATGGATATTCTAAATTCAAATCCTGGACTCTTGCTTCTGCCGGCTATAATATGGGACACGTAGGCGTATCTGAAAACCTGAAATTTCAAGATGTTAAGGAATTTTTTGATTTGTTTTTAAATGAAGAAACTTCTCGTTATATTCTTAGAATTGCTATTATTAAAGAAATAATGAAAAATCCCTCCAAATATGGATTTCATTTAAAACAAGAGGAATTATATAATGCTGATAAATATAAAACAATCAGTTGCAGTAGTTCTATCGAAAATCTCTCGGATTGGGCTAAAAGAAATGGAACAACTTATAAAGATGTTAAACTTTTAAATCCTTGGATTTTAAAACGTCTTTTGCCTGCTCCTCCCAAGAATAAAAACTGGGAAATTGCAGTGCCAGTAAAGTAAATTTTATTAAGGATAGTTCTAATACCAAGTTGCTTTCATAAATATAATTAAAGTGTCATTTCGCCCCAGATAAAGGAAGACCTTTATTTAAATGGAGATGACATAAGTATAAACTTTTGCAAATTTAAGAAACTTTACAAAAGTACTAATCTTATTACTTTGCGAAAGTTTCTTAACTTTCGTAAAGTTTAAAACAAAGATGTCATTGGTAACCTCCAGATAAAGAAAGACCTTTATTTAAATGGAGATGACATAAGTATAAACTTTTGCAAATTTAAGAAACTTTACAAAAGTACTAATCTTATTACTTTGCGAAAGTTTCTTAACTTTCGTAAAGTTTTGGGAGTAAAAAATAGCGATGTAATTGGTAAACGAAGTGATAAATCTCAAGTTCTTTGGTAACAAGGAGTTGTGAGATTTCTCACTTCGTTTCGAAATGACACTTTAATTA
>CAZCLJ010000527.1:0-1545 GCA_964499465.1 uncultured Hyphomicrobiales bacterium | reverse complement strand
TGAATAAAGAGCTTAAGCATAGCTTTTATTAAAGTTACATTCCCAAGTGCAACTTGGGAATGAGTGAAAAAAATTATACTTTTTTATTTATGAATAATATAGGTTAATTAATAATAAACAAAAAAATGAAATTAAATTAGTAATATTTTGATTAAATTTGTAAATTATTAATTTTATAAATAATTTTTGATAAAAAAATGGTAGCAAAATCAAGTAATATCGCAAAAGAAACACCGAAAGCAGCAGGAAAAAATGTTAGCAGGGTGCGCAAAAGCCGAATAACAGATTTATTCAAATTTCCCTTAACAAAAGGCAACTACATTATTTTAGGTATCGGATTGCTTACAATAGTAATTGGGTATTTGCTTTTGATGACTGGCATAACAGAAGAGCCGGCAGTAGTTGACGGCAAATGGAATAATGTTTTCGCAGTTGACATTGCCCCTATAGTGCTTGTAATTGGTTATTGCGTAATAATTCCACTTGCAATAATGAAAGTATTCAAAAAGGAAAAAGGGAACGAATAGAGTATGCCTACTTATGCTGGTACTATTGCTGTTATCGGTAAACCGAATGCAGGCAAATCAACTTTGCTCAATGCTATTCTCGGCGAAAAAATCTCTATTGTTACCCATAAAGCTCAAACTACTCGCCGCACAGTTCTCGGTATTTCTACCCGTGAAAATTACCAATCAATTTTCTTAGATACTCCCGGCTTTCTCAAGCCAAAGTATAAATTACAGAAAGCAATGATTGGTTATATCGAAAGAGCTGTCGGCGATGCTGATATCCTTCTGATTATTATTGACGCAAGCAAACTGATTTCAGAAGCCGAAAGTTTTGAAGATGAGTTCTATCAGTATTTAAAACCTATTAACAAGCCCAAGATTTTGGCATTAAATAAATTAGATTTGCTTGACAACAGAAAAAAAATGCTTCCTTTAATGGATAAAGCTATTAAGGAAAATATTTTTAACGAAGTTATTCCCATTTCTGCCCTGAAAAAAGTTTCAATTCAAGAAGTTTTAAAAACAATAGAGAAATACCTGCCAGAATCAGATTTTTTGTATGACCCAGAGTATTTAAGTATTCAGCCGGAAAAATTCTTCGTGGCTGAATTAATTCGCGAAAATATTTTCAATGTATTTAGTCAGGAAATTCCATATTCTACTGAAGTTGTGATAACTCAATTCAAAGAACGCGAAAAATCCAAGTGGTTTATTTCTGCTGAAATTATCGTTGAAAGAAATTCTCAAAAGCAAATCCTTATTGGACACGAAGGTCAGATGATTAAAAAAATCGGTGAATTATCAAGGAAAAGAATTGAAGAGCATTTGCAAACAGATGTATATCTTGATTTATTCGTTAAAGTTAGAGATAAGTGGCGTAATAACAATACATTGCTAAAATCCTACGGGTATAATGTATAGTTTAGAAAGATTAGATAGTTTAGAAAGATTAGATAGTTTAGAAAGATTAGATAGTTTAGTTAGTTTAGAAAGATTAGATAGTTTAGAAAGATTAGATAGTTTAGAAAGATTAGAT
>CAZCLJ010000526.1:0-1583 GCA_964499465.1 uncultured Hyphomicrobiales bacterium | reverse complement strand
GTTGTGTGCCATTTTAAAGAACGAAATTTGAAAAATTTACGATATGCTTGAAGATATTTGTTATACAAAAAATCCGATTAAAGAAGCCATAATCAGAATGGATTTTCTTAATCCGTTAACTCAATTTAATAATGAGATTCCAAATGAATTAACTCACATTATTAAAGAATTATTCCCAATACCTGAACCAAGGGAAGTAATTGCAAGAGAACTTCAAATTTCAAATGACGGAGTTACTCAAAATGAGAATAAAGTAAAAGAATGGAATTTTCATAATAAGGAAAGAAACAGAAAACTTACTATTACGAAAGACTCATTGATACTTGTTCATAATGACTACGAAAGCTATGTGAAGTTTAGTAGTGATTTTTTTACTATTGCAAACCCATTTTTTAAAATGTTTAATCTGCAATTGCGTAGATTCGGGATGCGATATGTCAATAATATTGAAATTGAAAAAGGGGACCCATTTAATTGGTCTCAACTATTGAATAAAAACTTACTATGTATTTTCAATATTCCTGAAAACAAGCAAAATATTGCCCGTGCATTTCATAATCTGGAATTGAATTATGGAGAATATATTGTTAGGTTTCAATATGGAATGCATAATCCAGATTACCCTGCACCAATAAAAAAGAAATCCTTTATTCTTGATTATGACGCTTTTACATCTGGGATTCTTGGAAAAGATGAATTAGATATTTATATATCACAATTTCATTTAGCAATCCAAAAATTATTTGAAGACTCAATTACTGAAAAATTTAGAACAATCTATAAATAATGAGCGATACTGAATATTTCTCACAAGAATATCAACCTGAATCACAAACAGGGCTTACAAAAACAATTGAAGTAAAGGAAGTTCTTGAAGCAAAGGATTGTTCTAAGAATGACTTTGAAATGTATGGCATTTCAAAACCTCGTCGTGTAATCATTAAAGCGAAGTTAATAGATGGTCAGGATTGATTTAATAAAAGATACTCGTGTATGTCAAGGGGACATTTTGAAAAATGTTGAATTGATTGAATATGCAATAGAAAAAGAAGGAAACCTTGAGATTTCAAAGATTTTATTTCCACTAGTATTAGTATTAACTCAAGATTGTGATTTACAACAAGATTTTACAAATCGAAATAAATCTAATCCACAAAATCACGACAAACATTTGATTTCAGTAATAGTTGCCCCAATTTATAATGTTGAACATATTTATAACGGGGAACATTTAAGTGAATTAGGACTTAAAATGCAGGAAATTAGTCGTAAATCAGACAAAAGTGATAATAAGTTCTTGAAAAACAATCAAAATCCACGTTATCATTTTCTTGCATTTGATTCGTCAATTCCAATTGTTGAATCAGTTATCGATTTTAAACATTATTTTACTGTAAATATTAAGTATCTAGACACACATAAGGAAAATAACTTTGTTGGGAAAGTATCCGAATTGTATAGAGAACAAATATCACATCGATTTGCTAGTTTTTTATCAAGAATAGGATTACCAGATGATAAATAAAAAACGGCACACAACACGCGGTATAAAAAATTGCCGGGACAGTAGGTTATTCAAGGGT
>CAZCLJ010000525.1:0-1643 GCA_964499465.1 uncultured Hyphomicrobiales bacterium | reverse complement strand
TTTCTCAAAAGTAAACGTCTTCGTTTATATTCGCCTCAGAATGACTGTGTTAAGTGATGTCATCTCCATTTAAATAAAGTACTTGCTTTATCGTGGGGTTCGGAATGACACAATATAATAAGTCTTTTAACGAATTATTACATCTATACAAACATTTTAAAAAGTCCGATTTTATGATTACCACCCAGAAACAACTGCAAGCATAATATCTTCTGAAATCTGCTGCAAAACGTCAGTAATCGCCTGTTCTCTGTTTGCCTGAGCGTTATCTAAGCTATAAATGCTGTAATTTGAAAAATTCTTTTTCCAAAAAGAAATTCTTTTAATATTATCAATATATTCTGCTTCACAGGTAATTGTCATTTTTCTTTCTTTTTCTAATTCTCCAGCTTTAACCGTTGAAGTCTCATCGCGAATAGAAGAAATAATTATGTTTAAACGGGAATCTGAAGCAGCTTCAACAAGTTCTAATGAGTTATCCCGCCTGAAATTATCAATAATGTTTTGTGTTAGCATTTCGCGGTAATTTGGATTTCCATAGCCGCTGTTGTCTTTAATTGAACTTATATAAATTGTCTTAATATGTTCCGGAATTGAGCTGCCGGTAAACGAATAACATCCAGTTAACAAGATGAACAAAGGTAAAATTATAAGTGCAGATTTTTTCAAAAAAATCATTGAAATAAGTTTTTTTTGCATTATAGTACTTTCACATTACTAAAATCAAGAAATGGATTATTTTTTCTCTCTTCACCAATAGTTGTTCTCATTCCATGTCCGGGATAAACGACAAATTCATCGGAATAACGAAGTAATTTCTTTTTTATGGAATTCATTAAATCGTCGTAATTGCCACCGGGAAAATCATATCTACCAATACTATTTTTAAAAAGAGTATCACCAGTAAAGATTACTTTTTCAATTCTTTCAACGAAACAAACACTACCCTCAGTATGACCGGGAGTGCAAATAACTTCAAAACTATTAGCTTTTCCATATACAATATCCATATCATCTTGTAAATAGAAATCTGGTTTAAATGGAGTTAATTCAAAATCCAACGGCACTATGGAATTTTCATTTGGTTCGAGCAACCTGTATTCATCTAATTTATTAACAAATATTGCTGCATCAGTTATTTCTCTTAATTTTGGTGCATCGGCAGAGTGGTCCCAATGAGAATGTGTTAATATTATTGCTCTTACATCTAAATTATTTTTCTCAATGTGATACATAAATTTATCGGTGCTATCCAAGGGTGCATCAATAATTATTGATTTATTTGAATTATCAGCGTGAACAATATAGCATCTTGTTGCTAATGGACCTGCTTCTAAAGTTATTATATTCATTGTAATCCTTTCTTTTTTTTACAAAAATAATCAATAACCAAATAAAAAGAAACATTCATAAGCAAAATTATCAATTTTTTTTATTGAGGAGTTCTAAAAAATTATATTGTGTCTGTCATTCTGAAAAATATTGATAAAGAAAGAGTTTTATTTTATACCAAACCGCTAACTAATAGTGCAAAATCATAATGTCATTTCGAAACGAAGTGAGAAATCTCAAACTCTGTAGTAGCAAGGAGTTGTGAGATTCTTCGCTGCGCTTCAGAATGACAGATTATATTACCATTTTTG
>CAZCLJ010000524.1:0-1656 GCA_964499465.1 uncultured Hyphomicrobiales bacterium | reverse complement strand
AACTTTCTAAACCTTCTAAACTTTCTAAACCTTATGTCATCTCAATTTAAATAAATCACTTGCTTTATCAGGGGGTTCGAAATGACACAATATAATAAGTCTTTTAACGAATTACTACACTAGGTGTGAATTTACAACACTAGGAAAGTGGAGTAATTTATACTGAAAATAAAGAATATTGAGAAAACGTTCAGAAATTAAAAAAAAATTTATTAAATTTGTCATATAGTTTTTTTAACTTATATTGTTTAATTATGAAAAAAATAAATTTACTCTTTGCAATAATAATAGCAAGTTTTCTGATGGGATTTACTTACTCTTACAGCCAAAGTATTCTTTTGTTGGAATGTGATACTGAGGTCCAGTCCAGCCCAGACATTACTAAAAAATCTTATGCAATACTTAAGAATTTTTCTTCTAATTCATTAGAAATCGGCTTGAAAATAATAAAGTTGTCTGTAATTGAAGGACACGTTATAGGCCATTGTTTTGGAGGAAATTGTTATCCCCCTGCAACAAGCGATACTGCTGTTTCACCGGGTACTTTAACTTTAGAACCGGGCGAGGAATCCACTGAAGATGATTTTGATGTTGAATTAAATCCAAACGGGATTGAAGGTGAATCAATTGTAAAAATTGTCTTCTTTGTTGTTGGCAATGAATCAGATTTTGCTGAATATGAAGTTAAATTTATTGCTGGAGAAGTTATAATATCAGATATTGAAGTAATAGAAGCAAATATAAATATAACAGGTGATGATTTAAACACATCCTATAAATCTTATGCTATATTAAAAAACAATACTGACCATAGCATTGATATTCGCTTGAAAATAATTAAAGTTTCTGTTGTAGAAGGTCATCAAGTAGGTCATTGTTTTGGTGGTAATTGGTATCCTCCTGTTTCAAATGATACAACTATTTCTCCCGGCACCTTGACATTAGAACCGGGCGAGGTATCTACCAATGATGATTTTGATGTTGAACTTAGTCCAAATGGTATTCAGGGTTCATCTATTGTTAAACTAGTTTTCTTTGTTGTCGGAGATGAAGATAATAATGATGATTATCAGGTTGAATTTAAAATCGGCAGTTCAAGTGTTGCCGATAATAGTGAGAAACTGGATTATCTCACTTTCCCAAATCCTGCTGATAACTTCGTTAATTTTGATTTGAGTAATCTTTCGGGAAATTTACAGATTAAAGTTTATAATTCTCAATCTAATTTATTGATTGATTATTCTTTATTTAATTCAGACAACTTTTATTTATTAAACTGTTCAACTTTTCCACAGGGTATTTACAATTTTGTCATTTTAAAAGATGGTAAAGAAGCAAGACAAGGTAGATTTGTAATAGCCAGATAAAAAAAAGAATTTATGTTTTATTACCCCAGTACTTGATTGGTGAGAACTGGGGTATTTTTTTTGTTTTCGTTATGGGGTAAGGAGTTCTGAACTACTATTGACGAATGACTAATGACAAATTGATAACTCACTTTAAAATAAGATTTTTCATTTGATAAACTGCGAAATAGCAAACTACTAGTGTTGTAAAATGTAAAAAAACTTATCATATTATGTCATTCTGAACGAAGTGAAGAATCTCAAATTCTGTAGTAGCAATGACTTGTGAGATTTCTCACTTCGTTTCGAA
>CAZCLJ010000523.1:0-1665 GCA_964499465.1 uncultured Hyphomicrobiales bacterium | reverse complement strand
AATTGATAATTGATAATTGATAATTGATAATTGATAATTGATAATTGACAATTGATAATTGATAATTGATAATTGATAATTGGATTATTAGTGTAAAATTCATAGAAAAATTAATTATATTTTTTTGTCATTCTGAAGCGTAGCGAAGAATCCAGAGAATAGTGGTTAAATAAAAATTTTCTGGATTCTTCACTTCGTTGCCAATGACATCTTTTCTCAGTCATACTATCAGCAAGCTGATAGCATGACAAAAAAAGATTTAAAGTCATGCTATCAACTTGTTGATAGTATGACTGAAAAACAAATAAAGGTCTTCTTTTATTATGGGGTTCAGAATGACAAGAGAAAATGAATTTTTAGAACTCTTCTAAATTAAAAACGAATATATATGTTTATTGAATAACATTCTTATAAATTAATTTTTTTCAAAAAGGAAAATATATGCAATTCATTGATTTAAAAAGCCAGTATCTTAGAATTAAAGATATGGTTGACAACAATATTCAAACCGTCCTAAATCACGGACAATACATAATGGGAGCAGAAATCTCGCAATTAGAAAAGGAACTAAGTGATTATGTAGGTGTCAAACATTGTTTATCCTGTGCATCTGGAACAGATGCCTTACTTATTCCACTTATGGCTTGGGGAATAGGGGAGGGCGATGCTGTTTTCACTACTCCATTTACATTTATTGCAACTGCTGAGGTGATTAGTTTAGTAGGTGCTACTCCCGTTTTTGTTGATATTGACCGCGATACTTTTAATATTAATCCAGAGCTTTTAGATGAAGCAATACAAAAAGTTAAAAAAGAAGGAAAATTAAATGCAAAGGTAATTATTCCAGTCGATTTATTTGGCTTGTGTGCAAATTACAGCCAAATAATTGAAATCGCAAAGAAACATAACTTGATTATTCTTGAAGATGGTGCCCAAGGGTTTGGAGCAGTTCAAAATGGTAAGAAATCCTGTAGTTTTGGAACTGCAGCAGCAACTTCTTTTTTCCCGGCAAAACCACTCGGTTGCTATGGCGATGGTGGTGCTATTTTTACAGATGATGCTCATTTAGTTGAAATAATGAAATCTATCCGTATCCACGGGCAAGGTAGCGATAAATACGAAAATGTTAGAATTGGCTTAAATGGTAGAATAGATACTATTCAGGCAGCTGTTTTGCTTGCAAAATTAACAATTTTTGATGAAGAAATTAAGCTAAGAAACGTAGTTGCAAAGCGTTACAATGAACTATTAAAAGATAAGCTGGTTGTTCCTGTTACTCCTGAAGGCAACATTTCTGTTTGGGCGCAATACTCCGTTTTAGCCAAATCTTCAGATGAACGCCAGAAAATCCAAGATGAACTTAAACAAAAGGGAATTCCAACAGCGATTTATTATCCTATTCCATTGCATTTACAAAAAGCATACAGCTATTTGAATTACAAACAAGGTGATTTTCCAGTTAGCGAAGAAATTGCGAAAAGAGTATTCAGTTTGCCAATGCACCCATATTTAACTGAAGAAGAACAGAAGAATATTTGTGATTCAATTGCTTAATTGCATATTAATACCAAGTTGCATTCATTGATACTATTAAAGTGTTATTTCGAACCCAATGATAAAGCAAGTGCTTTATTTAAATGGGAATGACATTAATTTACCCTGTCA
>CAZCLJ010000522.1:0-1670 GCA_964499465.1 uncultured Hyphomicrobiales bacterium | reverse complement strand
AAATTTATACTCGATTTAATATTTAATCGGATTAGAACCGTACCTTGTACCGGTTCTTTTTTCTGCTTCTCCTTCTACTTTTACTTTATGCCAGTCTGAACGATGTTCCTTATGCATGAATTTTTTTACAGCATAAGCGAGTCCTGTTGTTGCTAAGGCTAGACCTACAATTTTCATGGTTTTAGACATAATAATTCCCCCAAATTATTATTGTACCTTATTGTTTATGAAAGTTCGCAAAGAGGCAAAAAGTTCTCATCATGAAAGCGGTCATCACACAGCAGAGAGATGACACCTGAACACAAAAACAGTTTGTTACTGATGCAGGCCCTATAATATTGAAAAAATAGTTTTAACCGTTTTTAAGTTGAAGTTCTCTGAATAAACAATCAGGTCTGCAATGAACAGTCTGGTTTGCAATGAACAGTTAGTTTCAGTAAACAGACAGATTTTAAATAAACAGTCTTTTAGTTATCGATTTATTGTTAAAGATTTACTGTACTTCTCCAACAATCACCACATAATTTTTTCCGTATTTTTCAGCGCAGGCCGGACAGGTAGTGTACCACATATACCATTTTTTAATTTCAAGGCCCTGGCTTTTTGCGTAACCTTCAAAGTCCGCACACCATTCCCCTGTTTTTTCGAAATCTCCCTCGTATGCTCTGGTCAGAAACTTTCCACTCAGGGTTACGTTTTTAGCTCCGGCTACTTCTCTATCAACAGCCAGATAAATGTCCATGTTACTTTCCGAAGTGTGGTCCGAAAGGCAGAGCCAGTCAGGCATTTCCGCTCCAGCGCTGGCAACTTTTTCGTTCATCCTCATTATTACTTCTCCAAAATTCAGAGGTGCAAAAAACTGTGTGGTAACCGAATCCTTGATGAACCTTTTATTGTCCCATTCAAAGAGTTTTCCGTCCCAGGGGGCGGGGTCAAATCGAGGGCAGCATTCAGGAGTTTCGAGTTCGCTGGTCATAAATTTTCACCCTGACAAATAATAGCTTTTGAAGTTATTTTAGGTTTTGGTTTCATTTAGATTTATTTTTGACACAAATAAAAACAAGCAAAAATAAATAAGAAATATTAAGAGTTATGTACTTAACAACTAAGTACTTAATGACAAAATAATTTTATACGGATATATTGCCTTTTGCCAGAATATCCCTGTATAATTTAAAAAAAATAAACAATTAGTGATATAATCATATTTGCATAGTATGATGCTATAAATGAATTTATATGGGAGGGAAACTCAATGATTATTATTGATTCTGAGCCTAAAAGTGATGTTTACTGGCATTTGATAGACCTGGCTTTTGATATATGTGACGAATTTATTCTCGTTGTACGCAAAGAAATTGACCTAAACGATAAAGGTAAATCCGTATTGGAAAAGCTAAATCCACATTTAGAAGAAATGAAAGAGCAATCGAAATGGGCAGGTACAGAACTGGCGTGCGGAAGAACTGCATATGTTTATCATTACCACATTAACCCGGAAGCTAGGGAAATAATAAAAGAGGTTTCAAATTCATTATATGCATGGGTGCAGCAAAATTTTCCCGAGGATTTAAGCTTTTATAAAAATGGCAAACCCTGGCTGGCAAATATAGCTCATGAAAAAATGAGCTATATCCTTAGTGAAAACAAGTCTGAAATAGACAGAATTG
>CAZCLJ010000521.1:0-1680 GCA_964499465.1 uncultured Hyphomicrobiales bacterium | reverse complement strand
AAACTTTACGAAAGTTAAGAAACTTTCGCAAAGTAAAAAGAACTAAATACTTTCGCACGAGTTTCCCAACTTTGCGAAAGTGCAAAATCTAATCTATTTAAATCTTCTAATCTTTCTAAACCTAATGTCATCTCCATTTAAATGAAGCATTTGCTTTATAGGGGTTGCCCATTACATCTTTACTTTTTTTCTGCTAAACTTTGCAAAAGTTCTTGAACCAGATGTCCTATATCTGCAAGATGTAGGACATCTTTATCTTTCTTTTCGTTATGTCATCTCCATTAAAATAAAGATGTTGCTTTATCAGGGGAGTCGAAATGACTTATGATTTTGCACTATAAGTTAGCGGTTTGGTATTAATCATTTTATTCGATAATTTTATCTGTTCCACCTTAGCAGTTTCATTTGTAATAAAGAGAATACAATTAGGAATAGAAAAACGAGCAAAGCAAGAGCAGAAGCATAACCCATCGTATCTGTTTTCTCAAAGGCATTAGTATAAACCTGATAAACCAAAGTCATTGTGGAATTGAGTGGCCCTCCTTTTGTCATTATAAATATTTCTACAAAAATCTGAAATGATTTTATTGTATTTATAACAATGACAAAGAGCAGAGTAGGGCGGAGCATAGGAATTGTTACACGGAAAAACTGTTGAATAGGGCTTGCGCCGCTCAGTTTTGCAGCATCATACAAATCCTGTGGTATCGTCTGCATTCCAGCAAGAAATAGCACTACATAATAACCAATCGAAATCCATACATCCATAAACATTATTGCAAGCAGTGATGTTGTTGGGTTCTGAAGGAAACCTAAATCTGATGGTGGAATTCCAAGAATTATTAATAAAGAATTGACATAACCATCTTTAGCGTAAAGATTTGTAAAGATTAAGGAAATGACCACTAAGGAAGTAACTGATGGTAGAAAATAAGATGCACGAAATAATTCTTTGAATTTTACTACTTTGC
This sequence comes from uncultured Hyphomicrobiales bacterium, assembly GCA_964499465.1. Lineage (GTDB taxonomy): Bacteria > Bacteroidota > Ignavibacteria > Kapaibacteriales > UBA2268 > JAAYJM01. The sequence goes on along the minus strand of CAZCLJ010000521.1, from coordinate 709 downwards.
TATTTAATATTGAGGCAAGAATTAGTGCTGACAGAGTTGTAACTGGCACTGTTCCCAATGTGAAAAAGGAAGTATTAAAAAGTGCTTTCCAAAAGATTTCATCTTTAAAAATATTTAAATAATTTTCAAAACCAATATATTGAAATGAGTTTGTAAGAGTTTGATATTTAGTAAAACTCATAAATATTGCAAATCCAAGAGGATATAGCCAAAATACGATAAGAGTAATTAGCCAGGGTAAAAGTAATATTAGTGTATTTGTGTTTTTTAATATACTAGATTTCATTTCATTTTAAAAAAGAACTTTTTATAATTTTTAATTATACTAAACTAATCAAAATATAGCATTAACAGAAGAAGTTTTTGATAAAATTTATTACGTTTATTCTTTTTCAAAAAGCCATACGAACAATTTGTCAATCTAGTGTAATAATTTATTGAAAACCTAATAAATATTTCTTGTCATTCCGAAACCCCCAAAATAAAGTAAGACCTTTATTTAAATGGAGATGAATTAAGGTTTAGAAAGATTAGAAGGTTTAGATAGTTTGAATTTTAACTTTCGCAAAGCCCAAGAAACTTTACGAAAGTAGTAAATCTTCTTACTTCGTGAAAGTTTAATAGTGTTAAAAGTATTTGAACTCACCGTGGACAGAGTATGTTTTCTTTCAACTCCGTAGGAGTATCCGGTTTGTAGAAATAATGATAA
>CAZCLJ010000520.1:0-1681 GCA_964499465.1 uncultured Hyphomicrobiales bacterium | reverse complement strand
CGTTCAGAATGACAAGACTGCGAAATACCAAACTACGAGGCATCAGGAGTTCTGAGTTTGGTATTTCGCAATAAATATAGTTCTGATTAAAAAAAAATAATTTGATAAAATTGCAAACATACAACTCCTAAATAAATTTAGGAGTTATTCTAATAATTAGAGTAACTCCCAAATTTATTTGGGAGATTAACTGCGCAATTGTTCTTTACGAGCATAATCTCCTAACTCCTTTATTTTCGTTTTGGGTCCAGAAGTTCTGAATTTGTGTTTAAATTATTTTTAATATTTATTTATTCAGATTAATATTTCGAATAAAATGCTACGTTTATGAGTAATATAATCAATGATATCCGGGAAATTATTTCTCAATCAAGGGAAACGGCGGTTCGCAGTGTTGATTTCACAAGGACTCTGATGTATTGGAGCATTGGAAAAAGAATATTCGAAGAAGAACAGCAAGGAAAAGAGCGGGCTGTATATGGTTCTTATCTAATCGAATTTATTTCCAATGAACTACAGCCTGAATATGGAAACGGATTTGCCAAAAGAGAATTAGAAAGGTACAGGCAGTTTTATAGAACTTTTCCAATTGCGACTACACTGCGGTCGCAATTGAGTTGGAGTCAGTACAAGTTGCTGATGTCTTTGAAAGATAATGAACAAAGAGAATTCTATATTGCTGAAGCAATGAAAAACAATTGGACTGTTCGACAACTTGAGCGTCAAATATACAGCAATCTTTATGAAAGACTTCTTTTAAGCAACGATAAACAAAGCGTTCTAGCAGTTGCAAAGGGAGAAAAGCAGCCAACTGAAGCTACTGAGATTATAAAAGACCCGACAATATTGGAATTTTTAGGATTGAAGAGAGAAGCTTCGTATTATGAACGCGACCTTGAAAGTGCGGTAATCACACATTTGCAGGAGTTCCTTTTGGAAATTGGTAATGGCTTTTCGTTTGTTGCCCGGCAAAAGAAAATCAACTTAGATGGTGATGATTTCTTTATTGACTTGGTTTTTTACAACAGATTGCTCAAATGCTTTGTTATTATTGAAATTAAAACTCACAAATTAACTCATCAGGATATTGGGCAGTTGCAAATGTATGTAAACTATTACGACAGGACTGAAAAGCTGCCGGAAGAAAACTCTACTATTGGTATTTTGCTATGTGCTGATAAAAACGATGCAGTAGTTAGATATACTTTACCGGAAGACGAAAAGAATATAATTGCAAGCAAATATGAACTATACTTACCGAGTGAAAAGCAACTGCTTGATGAAATAAAAGAAGTTGAAAAAAGAAATATCAGGGAAGGATAAATATGCCCATTGCAAGGAACGCATACCTACAAATTAAAAATCCAAGTTGAAAATACAAAACTGCCTTTCGTTTGTGAAGGGTGGCTTTTTGGGGATATAGTATTATAAAAATTTTACTTTAATTTCTGATACCTTATTGAAATCACTATCAAGAGTAACAATTTCGAGATTATAAAGATTGGCAACTGAATACTGATAAGCATCATCAAAATCAAGATTCAGAACTCCTCCTCACATAACAAAAATAAAGGAGTTAGGAGAATTGCCTCGTAAAAAATAATTGCGCAGTTATAACAAAAAGTATGTCATTCTGAGGCGAATATAAACGAAGACGTTTACTTTTGAGAAAATGAACTTT
>CAZCLJ010000519.1:0-1688 GCA_964499465.1 uncultured Hyphomicrobiales bacterium | reverse complement strand
AATAATATTATATATTTACAACGATTTTATTGAATTTTTTGCTCGGAAGTTCCGTAATAAATTATGGAGTTAATCTAATTATTAGAATAACTCCCAAATTTATTTGGGAGTTATTAGTATGGTATTTTGTGAAATTACATTTTTTTTATATCAGAACTTTCTTAATTGCGAAATATCAAGTTAAGAGGCATCTGGAGTTCTGAAACTACGTGGCATCAGGAGTTCTGAAGATATGAATCCTTTGTTGATGTATGCCTAAAAAATTTATAGCCATACTACCAAATTGCTGGCTGTATGGCTATTAAAGAAGTTAAATTCTTATTAACTACATAAAAGAGGATTGCGAGCTTTGTTCGTTGCTGTATTGCCTTTTCCTTTTAATGATTGCCCTGATTAAAAATACAATACCAGCCAAAATTATTATTGTAATAAATATCTTTTCAATTGAAAAAGTGGGTGGATAAACCTCCATAGTTCCGTCTGAATTTTCTACATAATAAGGTCTTGAGTAATAAAAAGCCGGGTGGAAAGGCATCATCCAAAGAAATGAAGATTGTCCCATCAAATATCCCATCATCAAAGAATTTCCGTATCCACCGTATTGATGAACGACATAGTTTTTTGGAACGCCCGGAGTAGTTCCGGCTGGAGCAGTTCTGCGAGGTGTTCCATACTTTTTTGTATAGGTTTGACTTGAAGAAAGGCGTGTTCCGCCAAAACTTGTTTTGCGCTGAGAAGTTCCAATTCTGTTTGATTGAGTGGGAGATGTTCTTGATGGCTGTCTGTTCGAATAAGAACGGCGGGAGCTTCCAAAACTTCTTCTACCACCAAAACTCCTTCCTCCTCTTGCTTCTAAAATATCAGGAACTAATAGTATTAAAACAAGTAATACTACACTAATTATTCTTAAATTAATAATGTTTTTTATTTTCATAATATATTCTAAAAAATTGATTCAGTACTAAAAGAATCGTCTTCATTTCTAAAAATTATTTCAGTTTTGAAAAGGGGTTGCTCATTAATGATTGGCTTGTTGAATAAATACTGAATTCCTTTATTTCCTGTAACTGCTTTAATATGGATAAATAAACTCACTACTCCAATCAATTCTTCATTATTGAAAAAAACAGTAGTGTTATCAACAGTGCCGTCACTTTCTATCTCAAGCAATGCTAACTGGTTTGCCTCTTCTTCAGTGAAAGACGGCTCAACAATTTTTATATTTTGTAAGCTATCATTAAAGATTTGAGAGGTATAAATCTGTTTATCTTTTGCTTCAAACTGAATGATAGCATCAAAAATGCCAGCTTCATCTATATTGATAAATACTTCTTTTAATCCCCCCAATTGTTGACCATTAATATAGCAAGCTGTTTTTTCAAGGAAGCCATTACTTTCTATTGCAAATGTTTTTGTCATTATTTTTTTTTCGTTATAAAATGCAATTACAATTTAAATATTATTTTAATAAATGATACATTAAAATAAATTTAAAAGTAAAAAAATTTTACAAAATTATAAAAGAAAAAGCAAAATAATTTAATTTTATTTATCTTGTATTATTCATAACATAGCAAAAAGCTACAAACAAAATTAAGAATTCCAGACCCTTCGTAGTTTCTTATTTCGCCGGCTTGTCATTTCGAACCCCAAAATGAAGTAAGTGCTTTATTTAAATAGTGATGACA
>CAZCLJ010000518.1:0-1707 GCA_964499465.1 uncultured Hyphomicrobiales bacterium | reverse complement strand
ACTTCGTTTCGAAATGACACAATATAATGAGTCTTTTAACGAATTACAACACTAGGAAAGTTGAGTTATATACTAATGACAAATGACAAATGACTAATGACCAATAACTAATAGAACGAAAATTGCTAACTGCGAAATTATTCATTATGAGGCAAATATCCTAATTCCTTTATTTTCGTTATGGACTTCAGAACTTTACCAAATTTAAAAAACTTAATGAAAGTTATAAATCATCTTACTTTCGGAAAGTTATAACTGTAAAAATTATAGATGTCATTAGAAATCTGCTTTTAGTTATCCCTTTTAGCTCGAAAGCCAGTTGGACATACAGCAAATTTTAAATTTAAAAATTGTTCTTTATCAAGAAAACTTAGTTTTTTTTCTGCAAGATATGCAATCATAGCAGCGTTATCCATACAGTATAAAAGCTCTGGAACAATAACAGTTATATTGTGTTTTCCTGCTTTTTCTGTGAGTTGTTCTCTGAGAGCAGAGTTAGCAGAAACGCCACCTCCGATTACAATACTTTTTACTTTATAATCAATAGCAGCATTTAAAACCTTATGAATAAGCACATCTACAATCGCTTGCTGAACTGAACTACATAAATCTGCAATATCTTCTTCAGGTATTCCGTTGGGGTATTCATTATGAAGAAAATACCGAACAGAAGTTTTTAGTCCGCTGAAACTGAAATCGTAGTTAGGTTTGTTAATCATTGCCCTTGGGAAACTAAATCGTTTTGGATTTCCCTGTTTTGCCATTCTGTCAATAACAGGACCTGCTGGATAGCTAAGTCCAAGCATTGTGCCTATTTTATCGAAAGCTTCGCCTGCAGCGTCATCGCGAGTTGAACCCAGTACTTTGTATTCATTATAACTTCTGACGATGAAAATAGAAGTGTGGCCACCGCTTACTACTAATGTAATAAATGGAAATTTCAAAGATTCTTCTTGCAGGCAGCCAGAAAAGATATGTCCTTCTATGTGATTGATGGGAATTACTGGTTTGCTATACTTTAATGATAAACCTTTTGCAAAATTTGAGCCGACGATGAGCGAACCAACTAAACCGGGTTCTGAGGTAACAGCTAATCCATCTATTTCTTCTAATCTGGTGTTGCTTTCCTTGAGTGCTTCAGAAACAACATAATGTATATTTTTTAAATGGGCGCGAGATGCAAGTTCTGGTATAACGCCACCGAATTTCTGGTGAAATATTTGTGAGGAAATTATATTACTAAGGATTTTTGAGTTATCTATTACTGCTGCAGATGTTTCGTCGCAAGAAGATTCTATTGCTAATATTTTCATTCGTATCTAATAATTTTTTATAAACTATCATAAAATAAACGATAGAAATTTTCTTTTATTGTTATTTTTTTAAAACCAATTTGTTACCAGCGACATCGCTTCATTTGTAGGTCATTAGGAGGTGAATATAAACGAAGACGTTTACTATTGGGAAAATGAACTAAATGAGAAGCAAGCCATACTATCAACAAGTTGATAGTATTACAAAAATATTCTTTCTGACTTCAAAGAATAGATATTCCATATCTGGTAGATATAGAATATCTACCTGTGTAACTATATGTATAGCTAATACTTATACAAGTCATACGATAAACAAGTTTATAGTATGACTTTATATAAATTCTTGGTTTCTCCTTCCCAAGTGCAACTTGGGAAGGAGGATTTGTAACTA
>CAZCLJ010000517.1:0-1713 GCA_964499465.1 uncultured Hyphomicrobiales bacterium | reverse complement strand
AGTTGTTCATTAGGAACGAAGTGAAGAATCCAGAATAAATTCTTTAAACCACTATTTTCTGGATTCTTCACTTCGTTCCTAATGAACCACTTTGGCTTTTTTAGCACATAACTATATGTTTAACAGATATTTACATTGTTTTCTAACTTTCCATCGGTACTAGTTGATATCCTATTGATTTTGCTTTCTTTGTTATATTTTTTAATGTTGTTGCCCTGTATTGTCTTTCATATTCTTCAAGACCTTTTTCTACATAATCTATACCTTTTGTTAAAAAAGTATAAAACAATTCTGCTAACTTCCTTGCTGTTGCTTTTATTGCTACTTTATAACCATGTTTTGATTTGATTCGATTATAAAATCCTTTCAATGACAAATATTTACTATTTGCTATACTATATGCTGCTTCTCTAAATATTTGTGCTGCATTTGTTGCGGCTTTTCTTCTTTTGGTTCTGTTCATTTTTCCTGATTGTCGCTTGTAAGGTGCTAATCCTAACCAACTTGTAAAATACTTTTTACCAGGCCAAGGACTTAAATCAACACCTACTTCTGAAATTAATTTCAATACCGTTTTATCGCTTAAACCAGCTATGGTTGACATATCTTTACCTTTGGTTAATTTCATTAGCATTTTATGTAAATCGGGTATATTAAAATCATTATGACGAACCGGTTTCGCTTTCGTTTCTGGGTATTCCGGCAAATCTTTCGTTATCTCTTTTAATAACTCATCTACTTTTTTATCGCATACTTCGATTTGTGACTGAAAAAAATTATACGCTTCATAAGATTGTTGAAGTAAAAATATATATTCATCTTTATAAAATCCTTCCAATGATAATTTTACTTCTTTACTTTTATTTTTTATTATACTTTTATCGCATAATTTTAATAACTTATCTGTATTACGTTCACCTGATAATATTGCTTCGATTATTTTTATTCCGCTTTTTCCCTTTATATCACTTATTACATTATGTAATTTTAAATTCATCAACTCTAAGGCTTTTTGCATTCGAAGAATGTTTTGGCTTGATGAATCTATGTGATTTTCTCGCTGACGGATATAAGTTCGTAGCTTCCTTATATTATCTGGTGGGATAAATGAAGCTCTTAATAAACCATAACTGTGTATCTTTTGTAACCAACGACAATCATTAAAATCAGATTTTTGAGCTGGTATGTTGCTTAAATGATGTCCGTTTACTAAAAACACTTTAAAACCAGACTCTTCTAAAATATCATATAGTGGTATCCAGAGGACTCCTGTTGCTTCCATGGCTACAGTCTTTATTTTCTCTACTTGCAAATATTTTACAATCTCTTTTAATGATTCTGTAAAAGTAGGAAATATTTTAACTGTTTTTCCATCAACAGATATATGATAATTTTCTGAACCCAAATCCATGCCTGCAGCATTTGGGTGAACTATTGGCAATGCTTTTGAAGTCATAGCTTAATCCTTGATGAATAATAAAATATTTATCGTAAGCCGAAAGTTTAAGCAATAATGTATGCTCCTAAGCGGGATAACAGAACCATATAGTTTGTTTCACCAGTTGAAAAGTGACTACTTCCGGAACCAGCCTCAGAAACGGGTATATTAACTCCAGCAAAGCTACGGCCACTTTCTTACGATACTACTAAATTAAGGAATTTAGTTCATTTCCTCAAAAGTAAACGTCTTCGTTTATATTCGCCTCAGAATGA
>CAZCLJ010000516.1:1227-1715 GCA_964499465.1 uncultured Hyphomicrobiales bacterium | reverse complement strand
AAAGGTAATCTACGGCTTCTTTGCCATCCTCAAGCACAATCAGTTCATTGGATATATGACTTTTTAACAGTGCTCTGCGGGTCAATTCGATATCACTGGAGTTATCTTCTACTAATAATATCGCCTTGTTTCTCATTAATCCTCCTTCAACGTGAAATAGAACGTTGCGCCCTCCCCTACTTGAGCTTCAGCCCAAATTTGTCCCCCATGCCTGTTGATAATGCGTTGCACAGTAGCTAAACCAACCCCTGTTCCGGGAAATTCGGAGGATTTATGCAAACGCTGAAATACTTTAAACAACTTTTGAACATAAGCCATATCAAAACCCACTCCGTTATCCCGGACAAAAAAGACTTTCCTGCCGTCTTTATAGATTTCACCTATCAGTATTAAAGCCTTTGGGTTTTTGCTCGTAAATTTTACGGCGTTTTCCAGGAGATTGGTAAAAACGATCTCCATCATATGGATATCACCTTTTGCCTTCATTT
>CAZCLJ010000516.1:0-1204 GCA_964499465.1 uncultured Hyphomicrobiales bacterium | reverse complement strand
ATAACAAACTGTATCTGGCGGGATTGATTTAATTGTTGCAGACGTGCGCTGGTAGTTTGGACTAAAGCGGTCATATCCAGGTCCTGATGCTTGATTTCAACCCTGGTCTCTCTTGAAAATCTAAGTAAATCCTCAATCATCTGTCCCATTCTTTGAGTTTCAGAACGGATACGGTTGAGTATCTGGAAGCCCTTATCGTCCAGTTTTTCCTTATAATCCTCAACCAGCACCTGACTCCAGCTATCAATACCGCGCAAAGGAGCCCGCAAGTCGTGAGAAACCGAATAAGCAAAGGACTCTAATTCTTTGTTGGCGTTTTCAAGTTGAGATGTCCTTTCAGCAACTTTTTGTTCCAGAGATAAATTAAGATTACGGATTTCATCATCTCTGGTCCTTTGTTCGGTAATGTCATTGACAACTAATTGTAAATAAGTCCTATCCTCGATCCTGAGTGTCCGGACGGTTGTTTTCACCGGAAATTCGGTATTATCTTTTCGTTTATGAACAGATTCTGAGGTTATAACACCCTTTTCAGCGATTTCCTTTAAACTATTTTGAAAATTAAAGAGGCTTTTTGATTCGAAAAACCGATTTAACGGAGATCCTCCAATTTCATCCCGGTTGTAACCGTAATATTCCAGCGTCCGGTCATTAAACTGGGAGAGACGGTTATTTTCGTCAAATAGCAAGATGCTGTCGTTAGCGTATTTATCCAGATACTCAAAATGCCGGGTCAAAGCTTTTAAACTTGTTTCAGTTTTAGACAGGGTTAGATAAGCCAATTTTTGTCTTCTCTGAAATAAAAATCCAGCCAATACCAGGAGAATTGCCATCAATCCGATAAAAACACTTATTATAATGGCTCCCCGCATATTCCAGAGGAGAAATATCTCACTCTGATCAATTTTAGTGATTAAATACCAGGGAGAACCAGGCACCGGTCTAAGATAAGCAAGGACATCTGCGCCCCTGTAATCCTTCCCTGAAAAAACACCGTGAATACCCTCCAAAGCCATAGCAGCAAGTCCACCCTGTTCATTAAGAGGAAGTTTTTTCTTCAAAGCGCTGCCCGGTTCGAAACGTAATTCATTTAAAAAGACGACCTGATCACCTTGCTTCTCTACCAGAGAGATTTCACCGGTATCTCCTGATCCGGGCCAGGTTTTTATGAGCGGATAAAAATCCTGAAAAGGATTAATAATAA
>CAZCLJ010000515.1:0-1744 GCA_964499465.1 uncultured Hyphomicrobiales bacterium | reverse complement strand
GCTGCCTTTCCCGCCAAGCGTGTAGGGAATATTGGCAAGGCGCAGAGCGTGTTCGAGCGCGGCCTGATGCGTGGTACGCCGGAGCAGAATGAGAATGTCGGAGAATCGGTAGACGTTGTCGCTGCTCGTCGGTTTGAATCCTTCATTATATCGATAGGCCGGCTGCCATTCGGTCGGTCCTTCCACCAACAGCCGAATTCGATTTGCGACTGCGGCCATTTCGGCGTCCGTCTTTTCCTCTTTCGATAGTTCTTCGGTATCGTCCGGAGCCAGGAATTCGACGCACGGTTTTTCGCCGTCGGTTGTGAAGTCCGGATCGGGTTGAAGGTGGTCGTCAGGAGTATAGTCGGCGGCACCATAGACGGCGGAGAAGAGCGGGTTTAGAACGTCGAGAATCTGCGATTTGCTGCGGTAGCTGGTGTTCAGGTGCATCATTTCGCCGTCGGCGGCAAGAATGGCATTTTGCAGGTCGGGCATGACCTGCGGATCGGCTCCGCGCCACGTGTAAATGCTCTGCTTTTTATCGCCGCAGATGACGAGCTTGGCACCGGTGTACCAGAGCGACTGAATAATATCGCACTGAATGCGCGAGGTGTCTTGGACTTCATCGACAATGATATAGCGAAAGGCGGTTTCCGCCTTTTCCGATTTCAGCAGTTGCGCGGCGAGGTGGAGCTGGTCGTTGAAATCGACGGCATTCGTCGAGTGCTTCCATTCGTGGAAACGGCGAACGACCGCTTGGAGATAACGGGCAAATGCCCGCGCAGCGGGGAAGCGTTCGCGGTATTCAACGGCTTCTTCCACGGCGGTTTTGAGCGCCCAGAAATCGTCGGAGACTGGTTTGGCATCGCCGCGACCGAATTTTTGAATGCCCATTTCGTTCATGCGCTGAACCAGCGTTTCGACATCGTCGGATTCAGCGAGGGCCTGCTGGATGATATCCAGCGCGGCTTGAACGGTCGGAGTGATTTTGGGCAGCTCGCGAATGCGCTTACAGATCAGTTCAAAATCGATGCGCGATACGGTCGGAACGGGGGGCGGCAGGAGCGATTCGGCCTCTTCGAGGGAAATTCCGAGGCTGCCCGCTTGTTCAATCAGCGTGGGAACGGTTTCGGTGATACTGCTGCCGAAGCTTTGGCCGGAGCCGATGAGGTGTGCGCCGGCGCAGAAGGTTTTAAAGTCGGGATCGTGTTCGAGGTGTGCGAGCAGCTCTTCGCGGCAGATTCGGTTGAGGGCTTCCTTGCGCTCATCGTCCGCCAAGACAACAAAGCCGGGAGATAGGCCTGCGGCCAGCGCGTGTTCGCGCAGGAGGCGGGTGCAGAAGGCGTGAATGGTTCCGATGGGCGCGGAGGAGAGCTGAGCCGAAGCCTTTACGGCGCGGTCAATCTGGTCAATGTCATCCGCCGCTTCGGCGGTGCGCCGGGCTTTGAGCAGGCGGTGCGCTACGCGCATGCGCAGCTCGGCGGCGGCGTTGTCGGTAAAGGTCATCAGCAGGATTTTACGCGGCTCAATTCCATCTTCCATCACCAGCTTTTCGTAGAGCTGGGTGACTTGGAAGGTTTTTCCGGTTCCGGCGGATGCGTTGTAGACGATGCTCATGAAGCTGCTTGTCCGTGTGTTGCAATTTTGAGAAGGACTTTGCAGGCGGTCAAATATTCATCGATTTCAACATACTCGTCGGTTTGGTGGAACTGGTGCGTTCCTGAACCAAGGGTCACGGTGGGGAGCCCCTTTTCGTTAAAGT
>CAZCLJ010000514.1:0-1755 GCA_964499465.1 uncultured Hyphomicrobiales bacterium | reverse complement strand
ATAAAGCACTACTACTCTATATTTACTTCATTTTATCTACTAGGAAAGTTGAGTAATTAACTAAAAACTAATGACCAATAACTAAAACTAATAACCCGATAGCCAACAGCCGATAGCCGACAGCCGATAGCTGACAGCCGACAGCCGACAGCCGATAGCTGACAGCCGACAGCCAACAGCCAACAGCCGATAGCCAACAGCTGACAACTGAAAAAAATTTTTCTAACAATAAGGTAAAACTATGATTACATTTGGTACAGATGGCTGGCGAGGACTTATTGCAAGAGATTTCACATTTGAAAATCTTCAAAGCGTAGCCCTAGCAACAGCTAAATATTTAAAATCAATATCAAAAGGAAATATAAGTGTTGTTATTGGTTATGACACTCGCTTTTTATCTAAAGAATTTGCTAAAGAAGTGGCACAGGTACTTGCATGGCAGGATATCCTTGTCCATTTAACCAATACTTTTTCATCAACTCCTCAGGTTTCTTATCATACTAAGCAAAAGATAGTAGATTTAGGAGTTGTAATCACAGCAAGCCATAATCCACCATTATACAATGGTTTCAAACTGAAAGCAAATTTTGGTGGTCCTGCAACACCAGAGCAAGTTGCTGCTGTTGAAAAAGAATTAAAAAAAGTCATCCAAAGGCGCCCTAATTTTAATTTTAAATCTTATGATTATTATTTAACTGCAAATAAGATTCGGATTTTTGATGCAGAGCCCTCATACATTCGTCATATAAAAAAGAAAATTGACATTGCTGCTATTCTTGATGCAAAATTCAAAATTCTATACGACCCTATGTATGGCGCCGGTATGAATTGCTTCAATTCTATTATTCCAAATGTAACTCAAATTCATAGCACCTTTAATCCTTCATTTGGGGACATTGACCATCCAGAACCAATGCCGCCTCATATAGATGAACTGATGAAAAAAGTTGTTGCAGGGAAATACGATATTGGAATAGCAACCGATGGCGATGCTGACCGGCTCGGGCTTGTCGATAATGAAGGCAATTTCGTTGATTCTCATAAGTTATTTCTTATTTTACTCAAATATTTATTCAATGAAAAGAAAAAGAAAGGGATTGTTGCTAAAACAGTTTCTCTTACATCTATGGTTGATAAATATTGCTTAAAGAATAAAATTAAATTAGAAGAAACTCCTGTTGGTTTCAAGTACATTGCCAAACTGATGAACGAGAATAAAGTCATTATCGGCGGTGAAGAATCCGGCGGTTTAGGCACAATCCTTCATATTCCAGAACGTGATGGCCTTTTCAATGGTTTACTTGTCCTTGAAATTATGGCAAAACAAGGTAAAAGTTTGAAGCAACTCGTTGATGAACTTGAAGAAGAGTTCGGACCACACCGATTCTTCAGAAGAGATAAAGTAGTTACTCAACAGCAAAAAAATGCAATACTTGCTGCCTGTGAGAAAAAACCTTTTAGAATTGGCAGATATGATGTTATTGGATACAACTATAAAGATGGGTATAAATTCTTTGTTGAAAATGGCTGGTTGCTCATTCGTCCTTCCGGAACAGAGCCGCTTATACGTTTTTATGCTGAAGCTGAAAACATTAATAAAGTAAATGAATTGCTTGATGAAGGAATGAAGTTAAAGTAGAAATGACATAACTAAAAGTGTAATTCTGACATCCGTCAGAATTACAAGTAAAGATGGCATTGGCAAACGAAGTGAGGAATCTCAAGTTCTGTGGTAGCAAAGAATTGTGAGATTTC
>CAZCLJ010000513.1:0-1774 GCA_964499465.1 uncultured Hyphomicrobiales bacterium | reverse complement strand
GGATTTCTTAGTGCTGTTCTGTATTTCATTGGTTTTGCAAAAAAGATGTCATTGGAAACCCCAAGATAAAGTAAGACCTTTATTTAAATAGAGATGACATAAGTAAAAGTGTAATGCTGGCGTATGTCAGAATCCATCTTTAAAATAGTTTTTATAGGTCATTAGTTATTTGTTATTAGTCATTAGTATTTTTACTAACAACTAATGACCAATGACTGAAATATTCCTTTGTCCAATCTCATTAGAGAAAAGCAAGATGGATTCTGACATTCGTCAGAATGACAAACTACGATGTCATTGGCAACGAAGTGAGAAATCTCAAAGTCTGTGGTAACAATGACTTGTGAGATTCTTCGCTGCGATTCAGAATGACAGATTATTTTACCTTATTGTTAGCGGTCTGGTATCAGATGTCATACTATCAGCAAGTTGCTCGTATGCCGGGAGAAAAAATAGATGTTCTTATGGGAGCTAACTTTTTATTTTTCTTGAGAGTTGTAGAACAGCTTCTACATAATCAAAGCTATTGTTATAATGAAATATAGCATTTTTTTGGCACTCCTGGGTATCGCACCATCCATTGATTTTTAGATAATTAACAACGCTGAAAATCGCATCTTCTGTATGGAAGAGATTTATTATACTATCGTTGTTACCATCAATAGCCCAACTGTTATAACTAGAAGGAAGAAACTGAGAGATTCCAAAAGCACCAGCCCATGAGCCATATAAATCAAGAATTGGAACTGGTGAACTTTTCACCATTTTTGAAAGAGCCATAAGTTCATTTATTGCCCACTGGTATTTCTTTTCTGTTCGTTGTTCTAATTTTGTTAAAAGTTCTGGTAAATTTGTTTTGTCACCATCAAAAGAATTAATTAAATTTTCTTTGTTCAGTTGAATATACTCGGGTTGATTAACCATAGCAGTGCTTAAAAACACACTAACAATATGATTAGAACCGAGATAGTCACCGCAGCGTGTTTCAATCCATAAAATAGCAGTTATAATTTCTGCAGGGACTCCATATTCAATTTCTGCCTTTTTTAAAGTTAAAATGTTTTTTAAATAAAAATCCTTGGCTTTTTGTATTGAATTCTTTGTAAAATTATGAGAATAATCAGTTTTTTTTAAATATCCGTTAACATTTATTTTTACATATTTATCATCAAATTTGGTTCGGTTGTCTAATACAATATTTCTGATAAAATTAGTATCAATACCTTTTAGTTTTAAGTTACTGATAACTGGATTAAAAAACTTTAATTTAATTGGTTGGTCGGTTCCTGTAAATGAAGAATAAGAAATTTTTACTGTCGTAAGAATTACTAAAAAAATTACAATCCCTACGGCTAAAAAATAATGGTATGCTTTATGTTGCTTTCTTTGAATCAATATTTATATTCATATTTATTCATAAATTTTTTCCTAAGAAATATAACGTTTTAAACTAATTTTTCTTGTAATTATTCAAAACAATATCTAATACCAGGTTGAATTCATTGATACAATTAAAGTGTCATACCGAAAACCAAGATAAAGCACTTGCTTTATTTTGATGAAGATGACAAAAGGAAAAGTGTAATGCTGACGGAAGTCAGAATCCATCTTAAAAATAGTTTTTATACCAAGTAGCATTCAAAGATACATTTAGAGATGTCATTTCGAACCCCCTGATAAAGCAAGTGTTTTATTTAAATTGAGATGACATAAGGTTTAGAAAGTTTAGAAGGTTTAGAAAGTTTAGATTTTTAACTTTCGCAAAGTTGGGAAA
>CAZCLJ010000512.1:0-1793 GCA_964499465.1 uncultured Hyphomicrobiales bacterium | reverse complement strand
AACGAATATTTTTTTTTAAATAATTCGATTTATTTCACCCCACCCTACGGGATAAGTATAGTCAAGGGTTACTCTTGTTACAAATATATAATTCCTACGGAATAAATTTCATATACAATAAATTACTACAACTTCCTTTTATAAGAACTAAAACATGTGGGTAATGAATAGTTTAAAAAGTGGAGTAGGGTAAATTTATTAGTATTGTTCTATATTTCATACTTTTACAAATAAAGATGACATCATCTTCTCAATCTAATTTAACTGACGTAAGATAGGAATAAATTTTTATTTATTCAACAATTCTTCTCTAACCATTGGCTGTCCGCATTTAGGACATTTTAAAGTAGTGCATTTAACACCTTGCTGGTGAGGAATTTTTTCACCGCATTTAGCGCAGACGCAATATCCACCAGGTCCGAAGGCGCCACCTTTATTTCTGCCTTTTCCACATGGTCCGCCAGACCCACTTCTGTCTCCGCTACCAAATTTTGTATTAAACATTGCTTTTCCTTTTTATATTGTTGATATTGTTAGCTAATTTTTGAGAATCAGAATTAGTGTAATAATTCATAGAAAAACTAAATATAGCTTCTTGTCATTGGTAATCTCCAGATAAAGTAAAGGTCTTGCTTTATCAGTGTTTGCCAATGACATCTTATCTCAGTCATACTATCAGCAAGCTGATAGCATGACAAAAAAGATTTAAAGTCATACTATCAGCTTGCTGATAGTATGACTGAAAATACACTTTTTAGTAACAATGTCATCTCCATTTAAATAAAAGTCTTCCTTTATCCTGGGGTTCAGAATGACATAAGATAATATGTCTTTTAACGAATTACCATACTATAGCAAAGCTGACTACTTAACGCAGTCAGCTTTTGCTATAATTTCTCCACTATCTATTCTTCAATTCGTTTTCTAATGAAGAAATTTTATTTTTTAAGGATTGTACTTCGTTTTCGAGGTCTGGATTTTTATTAGAATTAAAGAAATTCCTGAAACCAAAACCTCTTCCTCTACCGAAGCCCATACCTTTGCCAAATCCACCTCCAAAGAAAGTGTTTCCAGAATTAGGGTTATTAGAGCAATTGCCTAAACCCTTTCCAGTCATTGGACCTAATCCACTTGGTCCAGTTCTATCTCCTCTCGGCATTATTGCCTCCTTTCATATTGTTAAATTTGGCGCAGCATTTACCATGTCCGAAACCGCCAGCTAAATTAATCAGGTTAGCAGAACCACATTCGGGACATTTTTCAAAAACTGCGTGAAAATTTGTTTTGAACATATAACCACAATCATTACAACGAATGATATTTTTTCTAAAATGAATATTGCCACCATCAATAGAAAGCAGTTTGCCATTGACGATTAATTCAGCAATTTTTTTTCTGGATTTTTCAATTAATCGGGTAAAAGTAGAACGTGAGATTCCCATTTCATCTGCTGCCTCTTCGTGAGAAAGTCCCTCGTAGTCTGTCAAACGGAAAGCTTCGTATTCGTCTAAAGTCATTTGTATTTCGCCAAGGAACCGGGCAGCTGCTCCCAATGGCTTAAACTCCGTGAAAAGCGGCGGATTGTTTACTGTTCTTTCTTTTACTGGTCTTGACATCTTTTTCCCTTTCTTCTATTACAAAAATAATGAACATTGGTGAATAAAACAAATTTTATTTTATATTTTTTGCAATTTGAATTATAAAGAATTAACCTGGATAATTCATCCGATGACTTCCCAGTCATCGGATGAATAGACTCAGTAACGATTTTAGAATTTAATAAAAATTAGAGA
>CAZCLJ010000511.1:0-1811 GCA_964499465.1 uncultured Hyphomicrobiales bacterium | reverse complement strand
ACTATCAACTTGTTGATCGTATGGCTTGCTTCTTATTTAGTTCATTTTCTCAAAATTAAACGTTTTCGTTTACATTCTCCTCAGAATGACAATTTTAGAACTTCTCTTTGATATTACTCTCTATCGTCATACAAATCCTGAAAAGGAGAGCGTCCAAGTTTATAAAAACTTAAAACCTGAGGAAATCCATAATCTTTTATAACATCAGAAATTACATTTGCTTTTTTACCATAGTCTTTTATGTATTCCAACATACCTTGCTGCTGCCATAAAAAATTTTGGGGAATATTCGGAAATTTTCTGCTTAGCAACCCATACTTGCTTAATGCTGGTGTTGACCAAAACCAAAGGAATAATGAAATTCTTGATTCGTCGTTTGCTAAGCATATTGCAACAGGAAGAACACAATTAAGTATCAGTTCACGTCTGAATGAAGCTCCTTCGCTTGCAATCTGGTTTTTTAAAAGAAATTGCATTCTGTCCGGTATTGGAACTTCATAGCCGTCTTCGAGGTCTTTCAGAAATTCATAAATTTGTGTATCTGGTAAGTTACTGATGATACCCAAAAAATCTTCTTTGTTATAAACTGGTCTTCTTCGCCTGCTATTATACCGATTGATAAAAGCACAAAAAAGTCCAAAAAGTGTTTCTTTTAATCCTTTTTCATTTAAAAATATTTTTGCTTCAGAGGTCTTTCTCAAAAGGCGAAGCAGTGCATAATGCTGCAAATCTTCCAAAGATTTTAAATCTATTTCACTTTTATTCTTGCTTTCGAGTTCAATAAACTTAGTTTCTAAAGCATCTTTATTTAAAATAAGTGTTTCGAGCTTTTCATCAAGAGCTGGGTAATTACTTTCAGTGCAGATATGCAAAATAACTGATTTAAAGTTTCTGTTAGTATGGTGAGAATGCTCTAACCATTGAGAGCTTTTAAAATGAAATTCTGCATCACCAATAATAATATCTCCTTGCAAAAGCATTGCTACATCAAGGAAATCAGGTCCTTCCTCCAGATTAATTCTACCCGGCGAAAGAATCTGCAACCGCTTTCCACTTATTGTGTTTCTTACAACAGAGGGGTCCGATAAAAGTTGATGGACTGCTTTTTGTAAATGTCGCTCGTTTAACCTTAAGTTACTCATAATATTATTTTTTTTTATTTCCAATTTAAGAAAACATTTACTTTTTATCAATAAATATTTTATTTTTTTTTCGTAATCTAACCTATATTATTCATAAATTTAAAAAAAATATTCAGTAGTTATTGATTATAAATGGTTTGCTTAATATTCTGTAAAAAAACTAAGTTTTTTATCTAATTTTTAGTAAATTTTAAAATCGTTACTGATGCTATTCATCCGATGACTGGGAAGTCATCGGATGAATTATTCAGGCTAACAAAATTAATATTATAACCTCAGAACTCCTGATGCCTCGTAGTTTGGAATATCGCAAATTTTAAAGAAAAGGTGCCATTCCGAAACGAAGTGCGGAATCTCAAACACTTTGATAGCAATGACTTGTGAGATTTCTCGCTTCGCTTACCAATGACATCGCTACTTTTATCCCACCAAAACTTTACTAAAGCCCAAGAAACTTTTGCAAAGTAAGAAGAATTTCACTTTCGTAAAGTTTCTTAACTTTGCGAAAGTTAAAATTCTAATCTTTCTAAACCTTTTGTCATCTCCATTATAATGAAGTACTTGCTTTATAAGGGGGTTGCCAATGACATCTTTACTTTTTTCGGTCATTCCCAAACGAAGTGAAGAATCCAGAGAGTAGTGGTTAAAAAAATTTTCTGGATTCTTCAC
>CAZCLJ010000510.1:0-1827 GCA_964499465.1 uncultured Hyphomicrobiales bacterium | reverse complement strand
CTCATTTAGTTCATTTTCTCAAAAGTAAACGTCTTCGTTTATATTCGCCTCAGAACGACAAGACTGCGAAATATCAAACTACGAGATATCAAGAGTTCTGAATCTTTTCATCTGTTTTTACGATTAATATTTTTTTTGAATTTTCCTCAAATTAAACAATTTCACTAAATTTTGAGTTTTCTATTCTGCCTACGAATTCTCAGCAAAAGTTTTTAATAAAATCTTATTTTTCTGAAACATTGCAAATTTAATTAGTTTTAAGTAAAATAGCAAATTATTTTTTCTATTATCCCTAACTCCAATAATTTCAGAGCCACTACCGTGCCTTTGAAACAAAACACTATGTCTGAAGTATAATAGAGTAATGAATGTATATTTTATTAT
Organism: uncultured Hyphomicrobiales bacterium; assembly: GCA_964499465.1. GTDB lineage: Bacteria > Bacteroidota > Ignavibacteria > Kapaibacteriales > UBA2268 > JAAYJM01. Next base: position 1,443 of record CAZCLJ010000510.1, on the reverse strand, counting down.
AGAAATAGCTGAGTGATTCAGCAAGGAAGAACAAATGAAAAAATATTTTTTAATCATTATTTTTGCAATTTTTAGTCAAATAAATCTGTTTTCTCAATTCAATTTTACACCTGTAAACAATCCAATAACAGAAGAAAACCATATTATTATCACGAGTGTTTACAAATCCACTGGCGGAGTTCTTTATATCGGAACGATGCTTGATGGAGTGTTTAGGTCTTTTGATGAAGGTGCTTCGTGGGAACAAATAGGTTTTCTTGAAGATGAAGTTCCTATTGAGGACATCTCAAAATTTTTTACTAATGATGATAAATTTGTTGTAGTGTTTAGTGGCGAAGTTGATAATGGCCCAATTTCGTTATATTATTCTGTTGATAGTTGTAAAAGCTGGTCATATATACTTAACTACACTTCTCAAATTCAAAAAGTGCAAAAGGTATTTATGTTTTCGGACAATAATGTCGTTTTAATTGAAAAATATTCTCATAAATTGTATTTAAGCAAAGATAGCTGCAAAACATGGAATGAAGTAAGCTATTTTTCAGGTAAAAATGTATCTGATTTTTACTATCAAAACGAAAAGTTATATGCCTTAATTGACGGAAAAGAAGTCTATTATTCTTCGTCTTCAGATTTGATTGACTGGCAAAAACTTGAAATTTCATTGCCAGCCGATAGCATTTTAAAATTAGCAGTAACTACAGATGAGCGGCTGATTATGCAAAGCTCTGATTATCAATTTTATTCTCAGGACAGAGGAAATAAGGAATGGAAGCAGATATACTTAGGAGTGCCTGAGGATAACAGAGAATATGTATATGAAATTGCACCAATTACAAAAGATTACTGGCTAATAAGGCATAATAATTATTATGACGATTGGAATACTTTTGAGACATGTTGCTATAATGAAACCACGAACAGAAGCGAAAATCTTCCACTTTTTTGGGGAACTAACAACTTCCATTTATGGAATAATACTCTTTATGTGGTCTCAATCGCTGAATTAATGAAAGCAGATGTATTGGCAGAAAGTTCTGTTGAATTGGCTTTAACGGAAAATGACGACTTGAATATTGAAATTAGCAATGAAGTTTGCAGAATTGTTAGCAATAAAGATAGTTATTTTTCTTATGCAATTTATAATACATTAGGAACAGAAATTCTCATTGGTGCTGTTTCCGGAAATGCTTGCGAAGTATCAGTTTATTCATTTCCACAAGGGATGTACTTTTTGAGAGTATTAATGAATGATAAAGTTTATACAAAGAAATTCTTACATTTTTGAGTATAGAAATTTAATATAATTTTCATTCCGACCCCCCTTATAAAGCAAGACCTTTATTTAAATGGAGATGACATAATTTAACACAGTCATTCTGAAGCGCAGTGAAGAATCCAGAAAAATTTCTTTTAACCACTATTCTCTGGATTCTTCACTTC
>CAZCLJ010000509.1:0-1831 GCA_964499465.1 uncultured Hyphomicrobiales bacterium | reverse complement strand
AATTGACAATTGACAATTGATAATTGACAATTGATAATTGATAATTGATAATTGACAATTTAACCCCGTTAGTGCTTGACCAAATAAATTATATATAATAATCTTGTCATTCCGACCCACCTGATAAAGAAAGTGCTTTATTTTAATGGAGATGACATAAGTATAAAAGATCATTATGAAATATATAGTTTCAGAAAACACCCTGCCCCTTTTTTCAAAGCTAACGATTATACACAAATATTAATTCTTGTATAAAAATGGGTAAAAAATGAAACAGTGTCTTTGAAAATATATTCCGTAGGAATTAAATATTTGTAGAATGAAAAACCTTGACTGTGCTTATCCTGTAGGGATTATATATAAGAAAAGCAATTAAATATTTAATTCCTACGGAATAAAAAGACACTAAAAAATACTTTGTTATAAATATCAAATCCCTAACGGGATAAGTAGAATAGCAGCACGTTTTAAAGATGTGTATAATCGTTAGCTTTTTTAAAGGGGGGAGAAGAATTTTCTTTGTAATTCCCCCCTTTGAAAAAGGGGGGTAGGGGGGATTTCTTAGTGCTGTTCTGTATTTCATTGGTTTTATAAAAAAGATGTCATTTCGAAACGAAGTGAGAAATCTCACAAGTCATTGCTAGCACAGAGTTTGAGATTCCTCACTTCGTTTCGGAATGACAGACAATCATATTTTATCTTTAAAGCAACTTGGTATAAATGGAGATGACATCGCTAATTTCACCCTACAAAACTTTGCGAAAGTTAAAAATCTAAACTATCTAATCCTTCTAATCTTTCTAAACCACTTATTACTGGAAAATTTATTTCATCGTTAAAACAACCTCTTATAAAATACTTATTTTCTATTCTATTCTTTTTTAATTAAAAAAATATTTGTAAATTATAAATTATTTAAATAATTTTTTAGAACAATTGAAATCATTATATAAATATTGCTTATTACTTGTTTGCCTAACAGGTTGCATTTCAATCAAATCGGATTATCCTGCCACAGAATACTACAGATTAGAGCAGGAACAAACAAAATACAGAAATATCGGCACAATACCTAATGCCTTGTTAGTCAGAGATTTCACTCTTAGCGAAGAAATTGATACTGACAGATTAATCGCTATTGTTGACAATACAAGCGTTAAAAGATATTTTTATCACAGATGGATTACTGATTGTAGCTCACTTATTACCGATTTTATAGTAAAACGCTATAATGAAATGAATACTTTTGCTAACGGAGTAGTCAAATCAACATCAATTATTATGGCTGATTATATCTTAGAAGGACATATTTTAGATATGGTTGCTCATAACAGTGAAGAAAATAAAGAAGTAAAAAACGACATATCATTATCTATCCGTATTACTTTGTTGGGTAAAATTCCTAATTCCCCAGAAAATGAAGTACTTTTGAGCAAAGTATATTCGAGGAAAGAAACTCGCCCCAATAATCTTGCTACTACAATAGCCCCAACTTTTAGCAAAGCGTTCTCATCGCTTGCTGACGAAATCCTTGGAGATATTCAGGTGGCTATTGCCAGAAAAGAATATTATAAAGATGATAAATAATACAATGTCAGAACTACTGATGCCTCGTAGTTTCTTATTTTGCATATTTTATAATAAGAAGTAAATTTTAAATGAGTGCTTTCATTAAGTCATTCGTTATTAGTAGTTATATACTCAGAACTCCAGACCCCATAACGAAAATAAAGGAGTTATAAGATTTGCCTCGTAAATAAAAATTTCGCAAATTACCCTGAAAAGTTGTCATTCTGAACGAAGTGAAGAATCTCAAACTCTGTGGTAGCAA
>CAZCLJ010000508.1:0-1845 GCA_964499465.1 uncultured Hyphomicrobiales bacterium | reverse complement strand
CATCCGTCAGAATGACAAACTACGATGTCATTGGTAACGAAGTGAGGAATCTCAAGTTTCGTAGTAGCAATAACTTGTGAGATTTCTCACTTCACTTCGTTGCCAATGACATCTTTTATTTTACTCTGCAAAACTAAGCAAAAGTTCTTAAACCAGATGTCCTACATCTGCAAGATGTAGGACATCTTTATCTTTCTTTTCGTTATGTCATTCCCATTTAAATGAAGCACTTCCTTTATAGTGGGGTTCGAAATGACACTTTAATTGTATCAATGAATGCAACTTAGTATTAGTCAAGACAGCTTTCATTCATATCATAGCAAATCTACTAACTCCTATATTTTATTTATGGGTTTAAGATATCTAAAATTACTTTAGCGTTTCATTAATTCTACTTAAATCTTCTTGAGTGTCAATACTCATTAAATCAATATCTGTCTCAACGCATTTATATTTTGCTCCTGCCTGCATTAACCTGAGTTGTTCCAATTTCTCAACTTTTTCCAAAGAACTTTCAGGCAATTTGCTGAAATCTTTTAAACTCTGCTTAGTATAAGCATAAATTCCAATATGCTTCCAAAAAGTGAATTTTTCTAAATATTCTTCCTTGGAAATATCCCTTAAATGAGGGATAACACTTCTTGAAAAATAAAGTGCATAACTTTTTGAATCAATGACTACCTTAACAACTGACGGATTAAATAGTTCTTCTTTATTATTGATTTTTTTGATTAAAGTTCCTACATCAGCTTGGCTTTGAACAAATTCATTTATCAACTTATCAATCGCATTGCTTGTTAATAGCGGTTCGTCACCTTGTATGTTTAGTATAATATCGTAATCAAGATTGTAATGTTTGGTAGTATAAATTAGCCGGTCAGTTCCGCTTGGCAAATCAGAAGGAGAAAGAAATACTTCAGCTCCGATTGTTTTGCAGAAGTTACATATTTCCTCACTATCAGTTGCAATAACAACGCGATTAATCAGTTTTGAATTGTTTGCTGCCTCCCAAACCCATTGCAGCATTGGTTTATCTTTTATTAATGCTAATGGTTTTCCCGGAAGCCGGGTTGAAGCATATCTTGCAGGTATTATTCCTAATATTTTCATTTTTTTTAAAATAAAATTAAATATTTAAATATTAATATTACTAAATTACGTTATTTGCTTACTTTTTCAAATGAATTTCTGAAATATTTGATTGAATGGCAGGAAAGTTGTTAAAGTTATATGATAAAAAAGTTTATTGTATAGCTTTTCATCTCTAATTTAGCAATTCATTAAAAGACTTAATAATCTGTGTCATTAGGTATCCTTAAATAAAAAAGTCCTTTATTTAAATGGAGATGACAGAAGGTTTAGAAAGATTAGAAAGTTTAGATAGTTTAGAAACTTTCGCAAAGTTGGGAAACTCGTGCGAAAGCATTTAGCTCTTCTTACTTTGCGAAAGTTTAAAATCATTTAAAAGCAATTATATTCATTGAGGACAGAGTTTATTTTTCTTTCAACTCCGTAGGAGTATCCTGTTTGTAGAAATATTGATGAAAACAGGAAAAGCAACGTAGTTGCGACCTATCTTTACTACAAACAGACCACTCCTACGGAGTTTTGCAAACTCAAAATACTTTTTCTACAAACAGGAAGCAACTACGTTGCTTTTTCTTGCACTTTGCTAAAGTTTCTTAACTTTCGTAAAGTTTTGTGGGATAAAAAAAGCTTTGTCATTGGAAACCCCCTGATAAAGGAAGACCTTTATTTAAATGGAGATGACAGAAGGTTTAGAAAGATTAGAAAGTTTAAAATCATTTAAAAGCAATTATATTCATTGAGGACAGAGTTTATTTT
>CAZCLJ010000507.1:0-1855 GCA_964499465.1 uncultured Hyphomicrobiales bacterium | reverse complement strand
CGAAAGTTTCTTAACTTTCGTAAAGTTTGTAGGGTAAAAGTAACGATGTCATTGGTAAACGAAGTGAGGTATCTCATACCAAACCGCTAACAATAATGGTAATATAATATATCATTCTGAAACGCAGCGAAGAATCTCACAACTCTTTGCTAACACAGACTTTGAGATTTCTCACTTCGTTTCGAAATGACATTATGATTTTGCACTATTAGTTAGCGGTTTGGTATCACAAGTCATTGCTAAAACTAATATTTAGATGTCCTACATCTCGGAGATGTTGGACATCTTCTTATTTCAAACTTGAGCTAAGTTTTATTAGCATAAAAGAATTAATTTCAAACTGCCTCTTCTGCATGATAAGAGCTTCTAACAAGCGGAGCAGATTCTATATGAGCAAATCCCATTTCAAGTCCCAATTTTTTATATTCTGCAAATTCGTCTGGGTGGACAAAACGTGCTACCGGCAAATGCTTTTCTGTCGGCTGAAGGTATTGACCGATTGTTACTATATCAACATTTATTTTACGCAAATCTTTAAAACACTCAAATATTTCTTCTTTGCTTTCTCCAATACCAACCATTAAACCCGATTTAGTTTTTAATCCGAATTCTTTAGCATCTTTAAGCAACTTCAAGGAATTTTGGTAGTTTGCCTGTGGTCTTACTGTGCTATATAGCCGCGGAACTGTTTCGATGTTGTGGTTTAAAATGTCTGGCTTGCAATCAAATACTTTTTGATATAGTTCTGCTTTTCCTTCAAAGTCTGGAATTAGCACTTCGATTGTTGTGCTGGGATTCAATTTTCTTGTTTCAAGAATAGTATTAGCCCATATTTCTGCACCACCATCACTTAAATCATCGCGGGTAACGGAGGTAATGACAGAATGTTTCAATTTCATTTTAGCAATAGATTCTGCTATTCGGAGTGGCTCGCTAAAATCTGGTTCTGTCGGCATTCCTTTTTGAATAGCACAGAAGCGACAACGCCTTGAGCAAACATCTCCGAGTATTATAAATGTTGCTGTGCCACGACTCCAACATTCTGAAATATTGGGGCAATGAGCTTCTTCACAAACTGTATGAAGATTATTGCCTTTCACTATTCCTCTCACTGTTGCAAAACCCTCTCCACCCGGCGCTTTTACTTTCAGCCACTCCGGGCGACTTAATCTTTTATTCTCTATATTATTCATTATTTTTTCTAAAATTAATTTTATACAAATATTAAAATTGCATAAAAATTTTAAAATAAACAAAAGAATAAGAAATTTATATAACTTTTTTATCCTGTATTATTCATAAATTTAAGGAAAATTTTCAGTAGTAATTGATAATAAATGGTTTGATAAAAATACTGTAAAAAACTACGTTTTTTCCGCTAATTTTTTAAATTTTAATTTCGTTACTGAATCTATTCATCCGATTACTGGGAAGTCATCGGATGAATTATTCAGTTTATACAAAAATAAAAATTAACCCTTTATTTCTTCTTCCCAAGTTGCACTTGGGAAGGCAATTTCAGAACTTCAGACCCCATAACGAAAATAAAGGAGTTAGGAGATTTGCCTCGTAAAGAACAATTGCGCAGTTAATCTCCATAATAAATTATGGAGTTACTCTAATTGTTAGAATAACTCCATAATTTATTATGGAGTTATGTGTTTGCAATTTTGTGCAATTACATTTTTTTTAATATCAGTACTATATTAAATGCGAATTAAAAAACTCAGAACTCCTGATGCCTCGTAGTTTGGTATTTCGCAGTCTTGTCATTCCGAACCCCATATAAAGCAATTGCTATATTTAAATGGAGATGACATCACTTAACACAGTCATTCTGAACGAAGTGAAGAAT
>CAZCLJ010000506.1:0-1862 GCA_964499465.1 uncultured Hyphomicrobiales bacterium | reverse complement strand
TTCCCCCCTTTGAAAAAGGGGGGTAGGGGGGATTTCTTAGTGCTGTTCTGTGTTTCATTGGTTTTGAGACAAAGATGTCATTGGTAACTTCCAATTAATTAATTATATTTGAAAGCAAAAATTAAATACATATTATGAAAAACTATACAATACTGCTGGTTGATGATGAGATATCTCAAAGAGAGCCAATTAAGGGCTTTTTGCAAAAGCAAGGATATAACGTTCTTGATGCCGGAAATTACTTAGATGCAATTTCAATATTTAAGAAAAATGATATTGATTTGGTAATTACGGACTATCGTTTAACAGATAAGACTGGCTTTGATGTTTTAGAGGAGACAAAGAAGCAAAATCCAAATATTCCGGTTGTGATTATGACAGCTTACGGAAGCATAGAAGATGCAGTAAAAATTATGAAAACTGGTGCTTATGATTATCTTCAAAAACCAATTGAGCTATCAGAACTTTTGCATATAATTGAAAAATGTTATGAGCGAAGCTACCTGATTTCTGAAAATCTTTTATTAAAACAGCAACTTGAAAATCAGCATAAATTTAGCTCAATTATTTCTCAAAGCGATGAAATGGAAGCAGTTTTAAATATAGCAGGCAGAGTTGCTAACTCAAAAGCAAGTGTGTTAATTTGCGGGGAAAGCGGAACAGGGAAAGAACTAATAGCAAAAGCAATTCATTACTCAAGCCCAAGGAAAGATAAACCATTTGTAGTTGTTAATTGCGCTGCAATGCCAGAAACTCTTTTTGAAAGCGAGTTATTTGGTCATGAAAAAGGTGCTTTTACAGGTGCTGAAAAAATGAGAATAGGCAAGTTTGAGCAAGCCGATACCGGTACTCTTTTCATTGATGAGGTAGGCGATATTCCGATGCTAATACAGGTGAAACTCTTGCGGGCTATCCAATTTTCAGAAATTCAAAGAGTTGGAAGCAACAAAACAATGGAATTAGATGTTAGAATTATTGCCGCAACTAACCGTAATCTTAATGAAATGATAAAAAACAATGAATTCCGAGAAGATTTATTTTATCGCTTAAATGTTGTTGCAATTCAAATTCCTTCGTTACGCTCCCGAAAAATAGACGTCCAGCCACTTATTGAGCATTTCATCGACAAATATGCAAAGCTTAATCTAAAAGATGTGATATCTATTACAAAAGAAGCTTTGAACATTTTAACGAAATATGATTTTCCCGGAAACATACGCGAATTGGAAAATATTATTCAGCGTGCTGTCGTCTTAACCAGAAATAATTATATTTCTGTTGAAGATTTACCAAATATAATTAAAAATAATTCGTTTAATATAAATAAGGAAGACTTATTAGATTTGCAATTAGGCGATTTAAATTTAAAAGTTGAAGAATTGGAAAAGACATTAATTGAAAAGGCATTAAACAAAGCCAGCCATAATCAGGTCAAAGCAGCTGAATTGCTTTATATATCTGAAAGAACATTACGCTACAAAATTAGCAAATATGGTTTAAAATAATTTTAACAAAATGAAAACAAAAAGTCATAATACAGTAAAAGCTCTGATACAAACTAAGTATCTAATAACTTTATTACTTACTTTATTTATTGCATATCCTTCTTTTTCTCAGGAAACCGAGGTATTTGAAGAATTTAAAGACACAGAAAGGTATAAAACCGATACCACTCAAAAGAAAATTTTAAAAATGAAAATACCTAAAGATACTTCCAAACAATTAAGATTAAGACATAGAAGTTCAGTAAAACAAAATGTAGTTAAAAATGATTCATTAGTCAGACATAGATTTAGAGATAATCAAAGAAATTGTGATTCAAACGATGTTTTTATTGATAAAGATGGCGATGGAATTAATGA
>CAZCLJ010000505.1:0-1877 GCA_964499465.1 uncultured Hyphomicrobiales bacterium | reverse complement strand
CGTTCAGAATGACAAGACTGCGAAATAGCAAACTACGAGGCATCAGGAGTTCTGAGATTATAAAATATAATTATGATAAAAATGATAAGATTAATTGAAGTAAAAAACTACCGCTGTTTAAAATATATAAGCCAGCCCCTTAGTAGATTTCAGGTTTTGATTGGTTCAAACGCAAGTGGTAAAACTACTTTTTTTGATGTTGTTAATTTTATTTCTGACATTGTTTCTGATGGAATAGATAGAGCAATCACAAACAGAACAAGTAATTTCAATGAATTAACGTTTGCAAACCGGGGAGGAATGATAGAACTTGCTATAGAAGTTGAGCTTCCTAATGAGGTTTTGCAACAGTTATATGATTCTGGTTTTAATACTATAAGATATGAAATACGATTTGGCTTAAATAAAGAAACAAATGAACATGAAATAGATGAAGAAAGAGTATTATTGTTAAGAATAATAGAAAATTTTGATTTAAATCCCTTAATGCATGATTTACATTTAATCTCAAATTCGAAGAAAAAACCTAATTCAATTTTAAACAAGGAATATGACATTGACTATTATAAGCAAATTATAGAAAAAACACCAGATTATTTTGATAATTATAATATAGAAACAAAATTATTGAATAATAATTATTTTGATTATGCTTTAACTTTCAAATTAGGAAGCAAAAAGTCTGCCTTAGGTAATTTACCAGCTGACGAAACAAAGTTTCCTGCATCAACATGGCTTAAATCCTTTTTGACTGAAGGAATACAAACATTTATTCTTGATAGTCAGAATATAAAAAAAGCAAGTTCTCCCGGACAATCAAATAAATTTAAAACTGATGGTTCGAATTTACCTTGGGTAATTGAAAATCTCAAAAAAAATACAAAATGGTTTAATCTATGGATAGAGCATATTCAAACAGCATTTCCTGAAATAGAAACGATTAACACTCTTTTACGTGAAGACGATAAACATAGATATTTGAAAGTTAGGTATAAAAATGGAATTGAAATACCGAGTTGGCTTGTTTCAGATGGAACTCTTCGTTTGTTGGCTTTGACTCTGCCAGCATATTTACCAGATTTTACAGGTGTTTGCTTGATAGAAGAGCCAGAAAACGGAATTCACCCCAAAGCCATTGAAACCGCTTTTCAGTCATTATCTTCTGTTTATAAAGCACAAATCCTATTAGCAACTCATTCACCAATAATATTAAGTTTAGTGGATTATAGAGATATATTATGTTTTTCAAAAACTAATATTGGCGCTGTTGATATAGTTAGAGGAGATGAGCATCCTAAATTGAGAGATTGGAAAGGTGAAGAAAATTTAAGTGTAATTTTCGCTGGAGGAATACTAAGTTAAATGACTGATTTATTTGTTTTAGTTGCTGATAAAAATATGGAATTTTTATTGAAAGGACTTCTTCCTCGTATTCCATCTATTGAAAACACTATAGAATTTTCTTTTGAAATTGTGATACATCCTTTGAGGGACCCCGGAGTATATAAAAATGCTCATACTTTTTTAAAACAATATGCTAATCTTTATAAATTTTGTTTGGTTGTTTTATACCAAGTTACTTTCATAAATACAATTAAAGTGTCATTCTGAACCCCCTTATAAAAGAAGACCTTTATTTTAATAATGATGACATAATTCTAAACTTTTGCAAAGTTAAGAAACTTTACAAAAGTAGAAGAAATCTTCTTACTTTGCAAAAGTTTCTTAACTTTTGTAAAGTTTAAAACAAAGATGTCATTGGTAAGAGCAGCGAAGAATCTCACAACTCTTTGCTATCTCAGACTTTGAGATTTCTCACTTTGTTGCCAATGACATCTTTGCTTTTGTCAGTCATTCTGAACGAAGTGAAGAATCCA
>CAZCLJ010000504.1:0-1901 GCA_964499465.1 uncultured Hyphomicrobiales bacterium | reverse complement strand
CATTAATCATTAATCATTAATCATTAATCATTAATCATTAATCATTAATCATTATTTAACATTGATTCAAAAACATTCAGCCCATCATTACATCCTAAAACTTTGTCAGAATAACGTTCCGGATGTGGCATCATTCCGAGCACATTTCCTTTTTTATTAATAATTCCAGCAATATTGTTTAAAGAGCCATTTGGATTTGCACTTTGAAGAATATCGCCATTTTCATTGCAATATTTAAAAACGATTCTATTTTCGTTTTCCAATTCATCAATTAGTTCTGGCGAAGCGAAATAGTTGCCATCACCATGAGCAATAGGAATACGTAAAACCTTGTCTTTTGTTATTTTTTTTGTGAACGGAGTAGAGAAATTGATTGTTTTCAGGAAAACATCTTTGCAAACAAAGTGAAGGGAGGCATTACGCAATAAAGCACCGGGTAAAAGTTCAGCTTCAATAAGGATTTGGAAACCGTTGCATATTCCGATAACAAGTCCTCCCTTATTAGCAAATGATATTACTTCTTTCATAATTGAAGAATGGCTTGCAATAGAGCCGCAACGAAGATAATCGCCATAAGAGAAGCCGCCGGGTAAAATAACACAGTCAAGTCCGTCTGGCAAAACGCTGTTTTTATGCCAAATATATTCTACCTGCTGATTAGCACAATGCTTAGTTGCCCACCAGGCGTCGTGGTCACAGTTAGAACCGGGAAAAACTACTACTCCATATTTCATTTTTCTTCTATCCTTATTTGATAATCTTCTATAATTGGGTTTGCTATTAATTTTTCACAGGCATCTTCAACAATTTTTTTTGCATCTTCCGGCGATTCTGCGATTACTTGCAATTCAACATATTTTCCAATGCGAACTTTGTTAATTTGCTGAAATTCAATGGAGTGAAGAGCATTTTCAACTGCTTTGCCTTGTACATCTAAAATTCCGTTATGCAGCATTATTTTTACTGATGCAGAATAAGTATTCATTTCGTTTGTTCTTTTATTCTTAATTATGTAAATTACATTGTTTATATTAACGTTTATAAACATTTAAAATTACAATTTAAAAATTAAAATTCAAAATATTATGAAAAAAAAACCTCCATTTTTGGTTATAGCAGGTCCTTGCGTCATCGAATCCAAAGAAATGCTTTTTGAAGTAGCCGCTGAATTGAAAAGGATTTGCTCTCATTTTAATATCGAATTTATCTTTAAATCATCATATAAAAAAGCGAACAGAACAAGTGCTAATTCTTTCACCGGGATTGGAGATGAAACTGCGCTGAACTATCTTGCCGAAGTTAAAGAAAAGTTCAATTTACGTGTTTTGACTGACATTCATTCAGTTGAAGAAGCAAAATTAGCAAGCCAGTATGTTGATATTTTACAGATTCCAGCTTTTCTTTGTCGCCAAACAGAGCTTTTGCAAGCGGCTGCAAAAACAGGGAAAACCGTAAACATTAAAAAGGGACAGTTTCTCGCACCGGAAGATATTGGGAAAGCAGCCGAAAAAGTAAAGAATGAAGGGAATAATAATATTTGGCTTACTGAACGTGGCACATTTTTCGGCTATCATAATCTTGTTGTGGATTTTCGTTCTTTAATAATAATGAAAGAATTCGGATACCCTGTAATTTATGATGCGACTCATTCTGTCCAGTTGCCTTCACAAGGAGAAGTTTCTTCTGGTCAGCCACAGTTTATAATTCCACTTGCTAAAGCTGCTGCATCGGTAGGTATTGACGGGCTTTTCTTTGAAACCCACCCTGAGCCAACGCGGGCAAAAAGCGATGCTGCCTCCCAACTTCCATTAAATAAAGCCGAAGAAATTATTAAACAGGTTTTGAAAATAATTGATAATTGATAATTGATAATTGATAATTGATAATTGATAATTGATAAT
>CAZCLJ010000503.1:0-1926 GCA_964499465.1 uncultured Hyphomicrobiales bacterium | reverse complement strand
TTATACTATTACTCCCCAAAACTTTGTTTTTTTAGCAAAAATTAAAGTCTAACTTGATATACATCAATAAGATGCTTACTCACATTTCGCTATTCCATCTTCAAATTTTAACAAGTTAAGTTGATGCACTATTTTCTTATTAACACAAGTACCATTCCCCTCTTGAGAGGGGCAGGGGTGTGTTCTTGTTTGTTTATAATCAATTAATTCTGTTTTTGAACAATGATTGTTGTGATAAATATGATTTTTATAATAAAATAGTAATTATAATCAAATGAATAAAATAAATCATATTTCATACTATTACGTCGTCAAACCAAATAGCAACTTGAAAAATGAAAAAGAACACACCCCTGCCCCTCTCAAGAGGGGAATGACCAAGATATGTTACTTTTTCACTCATTACATTTTTTCTTAAATTTGTTTGTAGCTTTAGCTACCTTATGTCATCTTTATTTAAATATTGGTTTTGCTTTATCAGGAGGTTCAGAATAACAAGCATACAAAAAAAGCTACGAGTCGTCAAAAACTTTGACATTAAGAAAATGAATTTCTAATAAACACTTTTTTAAGTTAAATCGCGGGGGAAATTCGTCTTATTATTCAATTTGTAATATTTAGCAGAAATTTATGGAAAAGACAAAGAAAATTCTTGATAAAGAACAGCTTGAAAAAGAAGATTTAATCTATTTGCTATCGCTGGAAAATGACGATGAAATTGAACTTTTAAGGCAAAAAGCAGAACAAACCTTATTCGGTTTAGTTGGTGAAAAAGTATTTTTCCGCGGACTAATCGAATTTTCAAATATATGCACCTCCGATTGCCTCTATTGCGGAATTAGAAAAAGCAATCCTAATGTAAGCCGCTATACTTTAGATGAAGCGGAAATTCTTGAGCAGGTTCAGCAATGCGCCAATTTGGGCTATGGTTCAATCGTATTGCAGTCGGGAGAACGCTCAGACAATTTATTCATTGATTTCCTTGTGAAAATACTGAAGAAAATCAAGCAGATGACAATTTCTGAAAAGCAGCCGGAAGGGCTTGGAATAACTCTTTGCGTTGGCGAGCAAACAGAAGAAAATTACAGAAGATTATATGATGCAGGTGCCCACCGCTATTTACTTAGAATTGAGTCGAGCAATCCCGAATTATTCAGGAAAATTCATCCTCCGGAACAAAAGTACGAAACAAGAGTCAAAGCTCTAAAAGCACTTAAAAATGTTGGCTTTCAGGTCGGCACTGGCGTTATGATTGGTCTGCCAGAACAAACAATAGAAGATTTAGCAAACGATATTCTGTTTTTTAAGGAGATGGATATTGATATGCTCGGAATGGGTCCTTATGTCATTCATAACGAAACACCGTTTGCGGTCTATTCGGATTATTATGAAAAAAATAAGGAAAAAATTTATAAATTAGCATTAAAGATGATTGCAGTTTGCAGGATTTTCCTGAAAGATGTAAACATTGCTTCTACAACTGCCCTGCAAGCAATGCAGCCGGTTGGACGTGAGGACGGCTTGATGTTCGGAGCTAATATTATTATGCCACTGCTTACTCCTACTTACCGGCGCAAAGAATATCAGCTCTACGAAGGAAAGCCCTGTATAGAAGACAGCACCGAAGATTGCTATTTTTGTATTTCAAACAGAATTGCTTCAATAGGCAGAACAATAGGACTGGACGCTTGGGGCGATTCCAAGCACGCACTAAAAAGGAAGTAGAATGTTAATATTAAGTTGCATTCATTGATACAATTAAAATGTCATTCTAAAGCGAAGAATCTCAAGTTTAGTGATAGCAATGACTTGTGAGATTTCTCACTTCGTTACCAATGACATCTTTACGTTTGTCGGTCATTCTGAATCGCAGTGAAGAATCCAGAGAGTAGTGGTTAAAAAAATTTTCTGGATTCTTCACTTCGT
>CAZCLJ010000502.1:0-1933 GCA_964499465.1 uncultured Hyphomicrobiales bacterium | reverse complement strand
TCAGAACTATATTAAATGCGCAATAACAAACTACGAGGCATCAGGAGTTCTGAAAATACGAATGACTAATGACGAATGACCTATAAAAACTATTTTTAAGATGGATTCTGACATCCGTCAGCATTACACTTTTACTTATGTCATCTCCATTTAAATAAATGTCTTACTTTATCTGGGGGTTTCGGAATGACAATAATTTTTTTATAAGTTTTCATTAATTATTACACTGGGTTTTCTGAATTATTTCCTTCAACATTCTTCTTTTCTTTCTTTTTTCCAGTTCTAAAAACAAGATAATCGTTATATTTAGCTGGACTTATGTTTTTGAAAATGATTTTCCCGTAATTGCAGTATTTTCTGATTAAATTATACAGCTGATTTGCAACCAAAGTTCTATGCTCTGTAGAAAAATCTCTTGTCTTTTTCCTGTTTTCAGTTTCGTCAATTGCTTTTTCGAAATCCGAAATTTTTGCAAGGAAGCTGTCCAGATAAGCTGGCGTAATTCCTTCACTTTCGAGAAAAAGAATATTTTCAGTTGCAACGCTGTGCAATTGACGTGCATTATTCAGTAGTTCAATATCTCTGTTTTTTGAAATATTATCAATCTGAAATGAACGGGATTTTGAAGTATTGGCTCCGAAAACAATTTTTGCACGCAAGCTCAAACTACGGATAATATCTGAAATTTCGTTCCGCAAGCTCTTTTTATTTTCTACTGCAATGCCCCAATCACATCTGAACAAAGTATCATTGGGAATTTCCTGAAAAGAATCGGCAAGAGCAATCATTTCATCAATTTTTGCTTCTGTTACTGCATATTCAGTCAATTCCACCAAATCTCTTCTCATTACTATTGCAACTTGATTTGCTATAAGCGGCAAACTACTGTAAGAAATATTAGTGTTCTTTCTTAACTTGTTGCTTTTTTGCATCTGTTTCGCCTTTCAATCACTTAAAAATCAATATTTTATTTTTAAATATTTATATTTCTCATTTATTTTACAAATATAATTATTTATTAAATTAAATGAATAGTTAATTTTATAAAAAGATGTATTTATTTTATAATTTGATTGTTCTATTATATAAAATGATGTATTTATTTAATAATTAAATTGATTTATTATATAAAAAGAACTATTAAGTCAATAATTTGATAGATTAATTATATAAAAAGATGTATTTATTTAATAATTAGATTGATTTATTATATAAATTTCCAATAGAAAATATATAAATAAATCATAATAATTATCAATTTATTAATAATTTTAATATAAATGATTAAAATAATATATTTCTAATTATTATAATTTATTATATTATAGAAATTAAATAAGAATGTAATTAACTATTTAATAAAAAGAATTATTATTCTATAGAAATTATATACTTATAATAATAACAAAACTTAACTTTTATTTATCTGTAGAGATTATATATTGCAAAAAATAACATATATTAAATTCTAATGGGAAAACATTTCCTTCCAAAGAACAACTTGGAAACTACAGAACTCCTGAATCCATAACGAAAATAAAGGAGTTAGTAGAATTGCCTCGTAAATAATAATTGCGCAAATTACCCTGAAAAGTTGTCATTCTGAGGCAAATATAAACGAAGACGTTTACTTTTAGGGAAATGAACTTTTTAGTCATCGGATGACTGCCACTTACACATTAATTCATTATAATTATATGCTATACATATAGTTACGTGTTATAAAATCCAAAGTGGTTCATTAGGAACGAAGTGAAGAATCTCTAGTTTCGTGGTAGCAATGACTTGTGAGATTCTTCACTTCGTTTCAGAATGACAAGACTGCGAAATAGCAAACTCAGAACTCCTGACCCCATAACGAAAATAAAGGAGTTAGTAGAATTGCCTCGTAAATAATAATTGCGCAAATTACCCTGAAAAGTTGTCATTCTGA
>CAZCLJ010000501.1:0-1948 GCA_964499465.1 uncultured Hyphomicrobiales bacterium | reverse complement strand
AATGATTAATGATTAATGATTAATGATTAATGATTAATGATTAATGATTAGTGATTAATGATTAGTGATTAATGATTAGTGTAGTAATTCTTTAAAAGATTTAATATTAACTCACCTTACGAAATTCCTCTATTGAGAAATTAAAAAGTGCAGATACATTTTTTAATACACTTTTCTTATTCCCCTCTTGAGAGGGCTAACGATTATATACATCTTTGAAACGTGCTGCTATTCTACTTATCCCGATAGGGATAAAATATTTGTAACAGTGCTTTTTTTGTGTTTGTTATTCCGTAGGAATTAAATATTTAATTGATTTTTTAGTATATAATCCCTATGGGATAAGCACAGTCAAGGGTTATTCCTGTTACAAATATCAGAACTCCTGATGCCTCGTAGTTTGTTGTTTCGCATTTTTTATTATAAGAAGTTAAATTTGAATGTAAATATTTCCAATAGGTCATTCGTTATTCGTCATTCGTTATTAGTAGTTACAAACTAATGACCAATGACTAATGACAAATAACTAATAAGATAATATTTGCTAACTGCGCAATCATTCTTTACGAGGCAAATCTCCTTGCTCCTTTATTTTCGTTATGGGGTTAGGAGTTCTGAATATATAATTCCTACGGAATAATTTTCAAAGATACTAATCCATTTTTTCCCCTTTATTATTAGAACAAATATTTGTGTATAATCGTTAGATTGAGAGGGGAATGCGTAAGGTTAGTTATTAAGTGTCATTCCGAAACGAAGTGAGGAATCTCAAGATTAGTGTTAGCAATGACTTGTGAGATTCTTCGATATCGCTCATAATGAACCACTTCGGTTTTTTAGTATGTAACTATATGTATTATATGTAATTATAATGATAAATATAAAAGCGTAAGTCATCAGATGACTGGCAGTCATCTGATGACTAAAAAGTTCATTTCATTAAAAGTAAACGTCTTCGTTTATATTCGCTTCAGAATGACATTTTTTTTAAACCTTTGAAATACAGAGCAGCTGCCATAAAATAACATATCAGCCCTCCCATTTAAGAGGATAATGAGTAAGGTGAGTTAAATAATTATCCTTCCAACAATATTATCAACTGTTGATAGGGTTTTATTAAGTTCATCATTTATTACAATATAGTCGAATTCATTCTGGTATTCAAATTCTATTTTTGCTCTATTCAATCTTTTCTCCAATTCTTCGTCAGATTCAGTAGCTCTGTTTCTGAGCCGTTTTTCAAGTTCTTCTAAGGAAGGTGGCACAAGGAAAATAAGAGCAGTATTGTTCGGAAACGCTTCTTTTAAAGCTAAAGCACCTTTAACATCAATATCAAAAAGTAGGAAGACGCCATCAGCAACTGCTTTTTGAATTTGAGTTTTTAAAGTCCCATAGAAATTATCAAAAATTTTCTCATATTCAACAAACTCATTTTTTCTTATTTTTTCTTCAAATTCATCTTTACTAATAAAAAAATAATCTCTTCCATTCTGTTCGTTATGCCTTTGGGGACGTGTAGTAGCGGATATTGAAAATTTCAACTGCCTGTATTTCTTTAAAAGACTTTGAGCAACTGTTGTTTTCCCTCCACCACTTGGCGATGATAATACTATTAGAAATTTTTTTGCTATCATATTTTATAAAACTCAAAAAAAAAATAACAATTTATAACTTTTTAATTTAAAAAATTCAATATTTTAATGTCATACTAAACATACAACAACAATACCAATACAATCTGTCATTTCGAATCGCAGCGAGAAACTTCACAAGCCCTTGTTATTACTACATTTGAGATTCTTCACTTCGTTTACCAATGACATCTTTGTCCCCCGCTGGCGGGGGATAATTCCTTATTTCATCTATATTTAAACAAAATTACTCATTTTTCTAAGGGGGTTGCCAATGACATCTTTTTTATAAAACCAATGAAATACAGAACAGCACT
>CAZCLJ010000500.1:0-1956 GCA_964499465.1 uncultured Hyphomicrobiales bacterium | reverse complement strand
ACTGCGCAATTATTTTTTACGAGGCAATTCTCCTAACTCCTTTATTTTTGTTATGGGAGGAGGAGTTCTGAAGTTAAGAAACTTTACGAAAGTATATAGTTCTTTTTACTTTGCGAAAGTTTCTTAACTTTCGTAAAGTTTAGGCAGTAAGAAGAAAGATGTCATTCGTAACCTCCAGATAAATGAAGCCCTTTATTTAAAAGAAGATGACACATCATAATAGTATTAAAACTCCCATCAAAATAATTTTCAAATGTCTAATATGAGTTATTATTTCATAATTTTGTAAATGAAAATGTGCAATTTTTAGAAAGTTTGAATTGCAGGTTCTTTGGAAAAGGAATTTATTCTTTATAAGCATAGCTCAATTTATAGCAATGATTGGGATGAGTTCTTGTGTGCCATTCATTCCTTTTTTTATACGGGAACTCGGTCTTGAACGCAGCCACGAGATTCAGCTTTGGAGCGGATTATTATTTGCAGGTCCTTATTTTTTGTCAATAATCACTGTTCCTATTTGGGGTATTCTTGGTGATAAATACGGCAGAAAACTGATGATTTTGCGTGCAATTTTTGGGCTCGCAATATCAGTTGCTCTAATGGGCTTCTCTCAAAATGTAACTCAATTATTTATTCTACGAATAATTCAAGGTGCTGTAAGTGGTTTTATTGCTGCTGCACTGTCTTTTGTCTCAGCAAATACTCCTGAAGAAAAATCCGGCTACGCTATTGGTATTTTGCAAAGTTCAATGTCAGCGGGAAATATTATCGGTCCTTTTTTCGGTGGGATTGCTTCTGATTTATGGGGAGTTAGATATACTTTTTTTATTGTCGGGGCTTTATGTTTGATTAGCGGTTTATTGGTTCATTTCTTTATTAAGGAAAAGAAATTTGTGATAACTCAGAACCAGAATAATAATATTTTTAAAAATATTCATTTTGCAGTAAATAAACTTAAATTAGGACGTTTCCTTTTATTAATCGTCATATCTCAAGCTGGCATTGTATTTATAAATCCCGTCTTTCCGCTTTTCATTGAGCAATTAGATGCTCCCAGACTATATTTATCTACAATAACAGGTGTGCTTGTTGGAATTGTTGGGTTATTCAGCATTATTTTTGCGCCAACATGGGGAAGACGAAACGATAAAAAAGATTATCATAAAACTTTGATTGTCTCTTCTGGAATATGCGCCATTGTTACAATTCTTCATATTATTGTGCCAAACTATCTGTATCTTTTTCCCTTACGCTCTATTCTCGGGATTTTCTTTGCAGCATTAGTTCCAACTTTATATACCGTTTTGAGTAAAAAATCAAGTTTTGAATACAAGGGACTGGTTATGGGGCTGGCATCAAGTGCAAATCTTTTTGGTTCGCTTATAAGTTACCTACTTTGTGGAATAGTATCTTCCAATTTTGGAATGACTGTCTGTTTTATTATTTCCGCTATTTTTCTCTTTTTGGTTGCTATAATTACTATTACTGACAATAAAGAACAAAGCCCAATTGAACAAATTTTGAATTATTTAAAATTGTAAATGACAGAAAACCTGATGCTTCTTTATATTATATTTTGCTGGCTTGTAATTGGTAACCCCCTAATAAAAGAAGACCTTTATTTAAATGGAGATGGTATAATTACTAAGCAGTGTTTTTCAGTCATACTATCAACAAGTTGATAGCATGACTTTAAATCTTTTTTTGTCATACTATCAGCTTGCTGATAGTATGACTGAGAAAAGATGTCATTTCGAAACGAAGTGAGAAATCTCACAACTCCTTGCTACCACAGACATTGAGATTCCTCACTTCGTTTACCAATGACATCTTTGCTTTTGTTGGTCATTCTGAGGCGAATATAAACGAAGACGTTTACTTTTGAGAAAATGAACTTAATAAGAAGCAAGCCATACGATCAACAAGTTGATAGTATGGCTTAGAATTTTTTTTAGT
>CAZCLJ010000499.1:0-1958 GCA_964499465.1 uncultured Hyphomicrobiales bacterium | reverse complement strand
TAGGAGTGTTCTGTTTGTAGTAAAGATAGGTCGCAACTACGTTGCTTTTCTTTTTATCATCATTATTTCTACAAACCGGATACTCCTACGGAGTTAAAAGAAAATAGAACTATGTCCTTGATGAGTACAATTGCTTTTAACTGATTTTAAACTTTCGCAAAGAAAGAAAATTAATAGTTCTTTCGTAAAGTTTAATAGTAAATTTAAAGATGTAATTAGCAACTAAGCGAAGAATGACAAGTAAGCAAAATAAGAAACTACGAGGCATCAGGAGCTCTGAAATTATTTTATTCTATCTAAATGTTCTCTATTTGACATCTTAATAAACAATAAAAATTTATTTTGATAGTTAATAATTATATTATTAAATTATAAAAGTGCGATAGATTTTAAAATGCAATAAATAATTAAATAATAAATTACAAGCAAAATGCACAAAAAAAGAATATATATTGATACATCAGTGATTGGTGGCTGCTTTGACGAAGAGTTTGCTGAATGGTCAAATTTGCTATTCCAGGAATTTTTTGAAGGGAAAAAGATTGCAGTAATTTCTATTACTAATTTGAAAGAACTTGAAGGAGCACCTGAAAAAGTAAAAGCAAAATTAAAAGAAATTAAAGATAATTTTATTGAGATAATTGAAATTACTGAAGAAATAATTGAGTTATCTGAACTATATATTTCTTCAGGTGTTCTAAAACCGAAATCAAAAGAAGATGCATTACATATAGCAGCAGCAACAATTAGTAATGTTGATGTAATAGTAAGTTGGAATTTTAAACATATAGTAAATATTGATAAAATAGCCAAATATAATTCTATTAATTTATTTAAAGGTTACAAGTTTATTGATATAAGGACACCTTTGGAGGTCATTACTTATGAAGAATAAAAAAGAATTTGATTGCGTAAAGTATCAAAGAGATGTAAGAGAAAAAAATATTATGGAAGCTAATTATAATATAAGAGAATTAGCTTCTAATATTATTTTAAATATGAAAGAAAATGAATTATATAAATTTTTCAAAGAAAGAAAAGAAAAAGAAAAGCAGCTTGAAACAGCGTAATTTTAAAAATATATGAAGATATAAATTACAAGTTAAATGCACAAAAAAAGAATATATATTGATACATCAGTGATTGGTGGCTGCTTTGACGAAGAGTTTGCGGAATGGTCAAATTTGCTATTCCAAGAATTTATTGAAGGGAAAAAGATTGCAGTAATTTCAGATATAACAACACAAGAATTAATTGATGCACCAGATAATGTAAAAAAATATTTAGAGAGTATTCCATCAAGTCATATAAAAACATTAAAAAGAAATGATGAAGTTGATTTCTTATCAGCGAAATATATTGAATATAAAGTGATTCCAGATAAATGTTATAACGATGCATTACATATCGCTTTTGCTACTATTGAAAATGTAGATATTTTAGTTAGCTGGAATTTTAAACATATTGTTAATTATGACAGGATTCTAAAATACAATTCAGTGAATCTGATGTTTGGTTATAAGCATTTAGAAATTAGAAATCCAAAGGAGGTGATTTCAAATGAAGAAGAAATTTGATTGCGTTGAATACCAAAGGAAAATACGTGAAAAATTTTGGAACGAAGCTGGATGTTCTATTGAAGGATTAAAAAAACTTTTTGATGAAAAATCAAAAGATGATATGATTTTTAAATCAATTCTAGAAAGAAAAGAAAAAGAAAAGCAACTTGAAACAGCGTAGAGATTGACCACATAAATTTTATATACTTTAATTGTCATTGGCAACCCCCAGATTAAGTAAGACCTTTAATTAAATGGCAATAACATCAAATTACACTGTCATTCTGAACGAAGCGAAGAATGACAAGTTTCGTGTTAGCAATGACTTGTGAGATTCCTCACTTCGCTTACCAATGACATCTTTGTTTTAAACTTTACAAAAGTTAAGAAACTTTTGCA
>CAZCLJ010000498.1:0-1972 GCA_964499465.1 uncultured Hyphomicrobiales bacterium | reverse complement strand
AAACAAAATAGAAAAGTTTATCGGTTGGAAAATGGTAAATTAATTTGGGTTCCTAGTGTTGCCGCTTTTAATGCCCAAGGTCTTAAATGGGAAGAAGTTACCGAAGTTGATACTGACGCATCGGAACAGTATCAAGAAAGCAGACTCATCAAAGATGAAGAAGGTAATATCTATTATATAACTAACAGCGGTAAGAAAATCTTAATTATTAGCGGTGAAGCTTTAGCTGCTTACGACAAAGAAGATACTACAGAAGAGGCCGTTGAAGTATCTGATGAAGTAGCTGATTCTATAGAAGATGTTACTTTGGTAAAAGAAGCGGAAGATACCAAAGTATATAAGCTTGAGAATGGTAAAAAGATTTGGATTAAAACTGCCGATGCTTTTGCCAAGAGGGGATTCAGATGGGAAGAAATAGAGGTTGTAGACAGTGATGTAATGAATTCTTTCACTGAAGCCCAGGCTATTGAATAAGAATAACGAAAGTTTATAGATAGAAAAACAGCCCGTTAGGAGGGGCTGTTTTTCGTTTTGTTCTTTGTAGATTTAAAAGCAGAAGGACATATTTTATTTAGTGTGCATATTTCACATCTGGGTTTTCTGGCAATGCAAACATTTCTGCCGTGAAGAATAAGGAGGTTTGAAAGTTTGCTCCAATCTTCCTTTTTGGTATATTCCATCAGGTCAGTTTCTATCTTTTTTGGATCTATATTGTAGGTAATTTTAAGCAAATTGGAAAGCCTTATAACGTGAGTATCCACTGCAATTCCTTCCTCTTTATGAAAAGCTTCCGACAAAACGACATTTGCCGTTTTGCGCGCTACTCCTGGGAGGGTTATTAACTCTTCCATATTATCGGGAACTTTACCATTATATTTTTCAGTTATTATTTTGGAAGCAGCTATTATGTTTTTAGCTTTATTTTTATAAAAACCAGTAGAGCGGATGTCTTGCTCAAATTCTGCCAAGTCGGCATTAACAAAATCCTTCATAGTTTTATATTTCTTAAAAAGTTCTCGTGTAACCAGATTGACTCTTGCGTCGGTGCATTGTGCTGAGAGTATGGTTGCAATTAAAAGCTGATGGGGAGTTTTAAAATTGAGTGCAGTTTTGGGATCGGGATATTCTTTTTCTAAAGAAGTAATAATATTTTGAATGATTTGCTTTTGAGTGGGCATATTTTTTTAAAATTTATATCTTCGAATAAAGTATAGCTTTAAAGTTATAAATTACCAAGAGATCTTAATTGTTTTTAAATAACTAAAAACAAGACTCGTTGTCTTGTCTTAATCAATATAAGCAAAATGTTTGCTCAAACCTTAGTAGCTTCGTTTTTTTGATTTTATGAAAATCTGCAGAAGCAAACTGAAGTATAATCTGAAATTATGTTATTGTGGACCTGGCGAGAATCGAACTCGCGCCTCCGCAATGCGAATGCGATGTAATACCACTTTACTACAGGCCCGCAGTTTTACTTCTCAATTATACACGTTTTTTTAAAAAAGCAAAGATTTTAAGCTCCGATAGCAAGCTGGGCAAGTGTTATAAAGAAAGGGGTAATATAGGTCTCAATGAATGCTGCCAAGAGGAGCAAGGGAAGTATTATAAGAATTGCGAATTTCAGGCCGTCTGCCAATTCTTTTGTAAGGCTAACTTTTTTTCCGACAAGTCTTTTGACGGCAGTTTTTCCGATTTTAAATCCGATTGCGGCGGCGAAAAACATACAGGGAAGTTCTATAATGCCGTGAGGAAGAATTCCGGCGATAAAGATCAGCAAAGAACTTTCTGCGGAAAATAGAGAAGCAATTACTCCTGTCATAAATCCGTTGGTAATTAAAAAAGTTACAGAAAAAATACCGGCAAAAATTCCAAATCCGATTACGGTCAGCATAGCTTCAGCATTGTTTTGGAAAATGGCCAAAAAGGTTTCCCAGTCTGTTTGTTGAGATATTGAGTCAAAGAATGTTTCTAG
>CAZCLJ010000497.1:0-2001 GCA_964499465.1 uncultured Hyphomicrobiales bacterium | reverse complement strand
GAGAAATCTCACAAGTCATTGCTACCACAGAGTTTGAGATTCCTCACTTCGTTTCGGAATGACAGACAATCATATTTTATCTTTAAAAGCAACTTGGTATTATAGGTCATTAGTTATTCGTCATTCGTCATTAGTAGTTACATACAAATAACCAATGACTAATGACCAATAACTAATAAGATAATATTTGCTAACTGCGCAATCATTCTTTACGAAGCAAACCTCCTAACTCCCTTATTTTCGTTATGGGGTAAGAAGTTCTGAATTTTATTAAAAAAATAATACCTTCTTATTACAATAAACGATAATAATAAGAAAAAATATTATTAAATATTTTGTTTGATATTATAATTTTTCTTAATTTGCATAAGTTTAAGTGTATAAAATAAAAAGAGAATGGGACACTTAAAAGTCCCTATTAATTTTATAAAATTGGAGAAAAAGTTATGTCAAGTGGATTCAATCCATTTCAAATGGCACAGCAGCAATTTGATGCTATAGCAGAAAAATTGGGATTAGACCAAGCAACAAAAGATTTACTTCGTAATCCCATGAGAGAATATCATTTCACAATCCCAGTCCGTATGGATGATGGAAGTTATAAAGTATTTCGCGGTTTTCGCGTACAACATAGCGACGCCCGTGGACCTTGCAAAGGTGGAATTCGTTTTCATCCACACGAAACAATAGATACAGTTCGCGCCCTTGCAACCTGGATGACATGGAAAACATCTGTTGTTGATATTCCACTCGGTGGTGGAAAAGGTGGCGTTATTTGCGACCCACACAATTTATCTACACGTGAGCAGGAAGCAATTTGTAGAGGTTATGTGAGACAATTACATAAAAATGTCGGTCCTCTTCAGGACGTTCCCGCTCCAGACGTTATGACAACAGGTCAGCATATGATTTGGATGCTCGATGAATTAGAAAAAATCACTGGAACAAAAGTTCCCGGTTTCATTACCGGCAAACCACTTGGAAGCGGCGGCTCACTCGGTAGAACTGAAGCAACTGGTTACGGCGTTATCTATTGTGTACGCGAAGCATTAAAAGAGTTAAATATCGATATTACAAAAACTACTGCTGCATTCCAAGGTTTCGGTAATGTTAGCCAATATGCAATTAAGCTTTTTACTCAATATGGCGGTAAAGCCGTTGCAGTTGCTTGCTGGGATAATACCGACAAGAAATCATATACTTTCGTTAGAAAATCCGGTATTGATTTTGACGAATTAAAAGGAATGACAAATAAATTCGGTGAAATTGATAAAGTTAAAGCAAAAGAATCCGGCTTTGAAATTCTTCCCGGCGAAGCTTGGATTGAACAGGAAGTTGATATTTTAGTTCCAGCTGCTTTAGAAAATCAAATCAATGCTGAAACCGCACCAAAAATTAAACCAACAGTAAAACTTATTGCTGAAGGCGCAAATGGTCCTACAACACCAGAAGCAGACGAAATTATCAAAGCAAAGAATATTTGGGTTGTTCCAGACTTCTTGGCTAATGCCGGTGGCGTTACCTGCTCTTACTTCGAACAGGTTCAATGCAATATGAATTACTTCTGGGAAAAAGAAGAAGTTCTTACTAAATTAGATGCTAAAATGACACACGCATATCATGCAGTTTCTGAATTAGCACGTAGCAAAAAAATCTATATGCGAGATGCAGCTTATTTGATTTCTATCCAAAGAGTTGCCGAAGCTTCAAAAATGCGCGGCTGGGTCTAATTTTTAATTAGATATTATTTTAAAAATGCCATACCTTAAAGATATGGCATTTTTTTTTAATTCAATTTCGTATTTCTATATTGAGTACTCATAAGGTCTCGTATTTTGTTATATTTCTCAGTTTTGTCATTGGCAAGGAAGTGTAGAATCTCAATATCTGTAGTAACAATGAGTTATGAGATTCCTCACTTCGTTACCAATGACATCACATTTTGGCGGTCATTCTGAACGAAGTGAAGAATCCAGAGAGTAGTGGTTAAAAGAAATTTTT
>CAZCLJ010000496.1:0-2011 GCA_964499465.1 uncultured Hyphomicrobiales bacterium | reverse complement strand
GCTGCCACAACAAAAACTAAAGTAGATATTGCTGCCAGGCAGCAACACAATCGTTGGCAACAAGCGAAAGAACGAACATCGAGTCTTATTAATAGTGACTAAAAAATAATACTATGGATATATATCAAAAAGCGGAAGAACAAATAATTGACAAGCAAAGAATTGTTGATTTTGACATTAAAGAATTTACGATTGAACTACTTGTTTCGAAATATTTGAAAGGTCTTGAGCAAGACGATAACGATATTTTTATTCCATCATACCAACGAAATTTTGTATGGGATATCGTAAGACAATCAAGGTTTATTGAATCAGTTTTGCTTGGATTACCGATACCCTATATTTTTTCTGCAGATACCGAAGGAAGACTTGAAATAGTTGATGGTTCACAAAGATTGAGGACATTGGTAGCTTTTATTAAAGATGAATTGAGATTAAAAGAATTAGATATCCTCACAGCATTAAATGGCTTTCTTTATTCGGATTTATCAAAGTCAAGACAAAGAAAATTTCAAAATGCGACTATTCGCATGATTGCATTATCGGATAAAAGTGACGAAGATGTTCGTTTCATGATGTTTGAAAGAATAAATACAGGCAGTGCTTTACTTAAGGAAATGGAAAAAAGAAAAGGAATCTATGGAGGAAAATTTATTGATTTTATCTATAAAGACTGTTCGAAACACCCATTGTTCATAAGAAATACAAAATTTACTGAAATACTTGAAAAAAGAGGAGAACCACAGGAATTAATTATTAGATTTTTCGCATATTCTGAAAAATATCAAAATGTTAAGTCTGGGGTAAATGATTTTTTAAATGATTATGTTGAAGAGAAAAACAAATCATTTGATAAACAACAAATGCTCAATGATTTTGATAATATGTTGAAGTTTGTTGATGCAAATATACCCAATGGATTTGTAAAATCAGACCAGTCGCAAAAAACCCCAAGAGTTAGATTCGATGCTATTTCAGTAGGCGTTCATCTTGCTTTAAAATCAAATCCTAATTTAAGAATAAGCAATTTAGACTGGTTAAACTCTAAGGAATTTAATGAATTAATAACCAAGGGTGGCCAAAATGCACCAACCGCTATAAAAAACAGAATTGAATTTGTTCAGAATAAATTATTATCAAATCAATGAATACTGTTTTAATAGATTTCGAAAAAAGGGTTTCTGAAATTGATAAATACTTTGTGTTTATTGAAAATTTAGAACAAAATAATGCAGTCATGTTTTTTCCTCATAAAAGGACACATAAATATTCGTCACATGATACTGAATTACTAAAAGTGCTAAAAGCAAATATTTTTTTAATGTTGTATAATTTAGCAGAAGCTTCAATAAAACAATCAATTTCAGAAATATATGATGCAATTACATTGGAACGACCAAAATATTCTGATGTTATTGACCAAGTAAAACGGTTGTGGATTAATGAAAAACATAAAAATTTTAAAAATATAGGAACAGAAAGAATTTTTGGCATTATAAGTAATATCGCAGATGATATTATAGAATTGAGATTTGATGCTGAGAAAGTAATTTCTGGTAATATAGATGGTAGAAAAATTCGTGAGTTTTCCGAAAAACATGGGTTTTCAAATAAAGTACACATAAGAGCTAACGAGGGGAGAAATCTGCATTTGGTGAAAACACAAAGAAATCATTTAGCTCATGGAGTCATCTCTTTTGCCGAATGTGGCAGAAATTATACGATTAATGATATTAAAGTGATTAAGAAAGAAGTCATTATTTATTTAAGAGCCATTTTAAGAAATATTAGTAAATATATTGATGACAAAAAGTATAAAATATAATCGCCAGTTGCCAACACATGGTATAGTGCATGCGGGTTTCAGAGGCTTTCGAGCGTTTGTAGTTCGTAAAAAAGGTCGGTGTAAACTGATAGGAAATTGCCTCGTAATCCCGCACGACACCATACCATCAACCGTTATACACAAGGCAATCGAAGAATAATCCATGACCAAAACTACAAAATTGAA
>CAZCLJ010000495.1:0-2041 GCA_964499465.1 uncultured Hyphomicrobiales bacterium | reverse complement strand
CTTTTCTTCCATGGCAATTTAAAACTCTTTTCACAAGAAAGCCAGTAGAACCTTAAAAATAAGTATTACCAATAGGTCATTGGTTATTAGTCATTAGAAATTTTACTAATGACTAATGACTAAAAAGCAAGACAGGTGCTGACATACGCCAGAATGACTAAAAAAAATGTCATTAGCAACTCTCTGATAAAGCAAGTTTTTTATCTCTGGGTTGCCAATGGCATCGCTACTAAATATTTCAAAACTATATCTATTATGTCTATATAAAATAAGCTAATAAGGTTTTTTTTCAACAGTTTGATGTTTTTCTACTAAGGTTTATTATTGAAATAAGGTTTACATTTTCTTTGTTAAAGAATAATTTTAGCTGAAAAATTTAAAACCTTATATTTTAAAAAAAACCTTATACCAAGTTGCATTCAAAGATACATTTAAAGATGTCATTTCGAACCCCAAAATGAAGTAAGTGCTTTATTGAAATGGAGATGACATAAGATAAAGATGTCCTACATCTGCAAGATGTAGGACATCTGGTTCAAGAAGTTTTGCAGAGTAAAAGTAGCGATGTCATTGGTAACCCCCAGATAAAAGAAGACTTTTATTAATATGGAGATGACATAACTAAAAGTGTCAATCTGAATCCCCTTAGAAAGCAAATGCTTTATTTAAAAAGAGATGACATATTTTAAACTTTACGAAAGTTAAGAAACTTTCGCAAAGTAAGAAAAGCTAAATACTTTCGTAAAGTTTCCCAACTTTGCGAAAGTTCAAAAAAACCTAAACTATCTAAACCTTCTAATCTTTCTAAACCTTATATCATCTCTACTTAAAAAAAATTTCTCATTTTTCTAAGAGAGGTGCTAAATGACAGACAATCATATTTTATCATTATAAGCAACTTGAAACAATAGATATGATACTTTTAAAATTGTATTTTTAAATAAATTATAATATTTTCTAATAATTTATTATATTTGAATTTTACGAAAAAATAATATAAATACAAAAAATGAGTATAAAAGAAATAGACAAGAAGATAGAAAAAACGACCTGCATCCTTTGCGGAGATGAATTGTTCACATTACCCAAGGAGATTGAGGTTCGTTGCGATTTTTGTGGTAAAATTGGGTTTGCTTCTCATCAATGTGGAAATTCGCATTATATTTGCAATGAATGTTTTTCGATGAGCCCAGTTGAGTATGTAAAAATGGCATGTTTAAAATATAAGGGCATTGACCCAAATGCACTTGCAGTTGAAATAATGAACACTCCAACGATTAGAATGCATGGTCCTGAACACCACTTTATTTTACCTGCTGTCCTTTTAACCTGTATTTATAATTTAAAAGGAAAGGCAGATGAATTAAAAGAGAAATTAGATTATCTTGAAATTAGGACAAATTCTGAAACACCAGACCATTGCGAATATAATATTGGCAATTGCGGTGCAGCAATTGGCTCCGGAGTTTTTTTAAGTGTATTTTTAGATAGAAAAATTGAAGATGAAGATGAATGGTCGCTTTCTAATCAGTTAGTTTCTGAAAGCATTAAAAGAATAGCAGAATTAGGTGGTCCCCGCTGCTGCAAACGCGATACTTATATCTCAATTCAGACAGCTATTGAATTCCTTAAAAATAAATTTTCCATAGAATTACCTCTTTCTGATGCAAAATGCACTTTCTCGTTAAGGAATAAAAGTTGCAAACACGAAGATTGCATTTTTTATAATATTAGTTTTTCTATGGTATAAAATAATTGTAACATTGTCAATGATAACAAAGTGTAGAATCTCAAATAATTGACATTTTTTGAGTGTCATTCTGAACCACACTATAAAGGAAAACCTTTATTTAAATGGAGATGACATAAGTAAAAGTGTAATGCTGACGGATGTCAGAATCTATCTTAAAAATAGTTTTTTTAGTTCATTAGTCATTAGTATTATTACCAAAAACTAATGACTAATAATTAAAATATCAGAACTCCTGATGCCTAGTGTTGTAATTCGTTAAAAGACTTATTATATTGTGTCATTTCGAAA
>CAZCLJ010000494.1:0-2068 GCA_964499465.1 uncultured Hyphomicrobiales bacterium | reverse complement strand
ATTTGTTGATTCGTTGATTTGTTGATTCGTTGATTTGTTGATTCGTTGATTTGTTCTCTCTTTTCCAAGTTGAACTTCAGAACTCCAGACGCCATAGCGAAAATAAAGGAGTTAGGAGATTTGCCTCGTAAAGATTAATTTCGCAGTTAGCAAATATCTTTCTATTAGTTATTGGTCATTAGTCATTAGTTTGTAACTACTAATAACGAATGACGAATAACTAATGACCTATTAAAAATATTTACATTCAAATTTAACTTCTTATTATAAAATATGCGAAATATCAAACTACGAGGCATCAAGAGTTCTGAACTTGGGAAGGAGGATTTGTGACTTTAAAATATTTGCAAGCCATACGAACAACTTGTTGATCGTATGGCTAAAAGAGAACGTATTAGCTTTGGGCATGGAGTTTTCAGATTATGCTTTATTCGGTTTTGGCTTTGCTTTTGAATTCTTTTTAGCTTTTTTATTTTTACTTTTAAAGTATTTAATTGAAAAATAAAGAATAATAAAGAATAAAATAATAGGTATAAGTATTTGCCCATATAAGTTAATATACTGGTCGGCGATTTTCCAATTCTGCCCCATTTTCATACCAAGATAAAGCAAAAGAGCGTTCCAAATAAAAGAGCCAATGATTGCGTAAATAGTAGTGAGCGAAGCAGATAAATTTGAAATACCGGCAAAAAATGAGATAACTGCCCTTGTCCCAGATAGAAAGCGATTGAGAACAATAATGAAATACCCCCATTTCTTGAACCAGATTCGCGGCTTATTAAGCGTTTTTTTATTTATAAATGGAAGTTTATTAGATTCAACTATTTTGTTACCAAAAAGTTTTCCCAACCAATACATTAAAATAAATCCACCTGCAGAACCAACTGTTGAAAAAATCAGTAATGGAATAAATTCAACTTTGCCAATTCCAGCTAAAGAACCGATAAAAATCAATATAGTATCGCTCGGCGATGGTGGAAAAACATTCTCAATAAAAGTTACTATTAAAGCAAAAAAAAGGATTGCAATAACTGGTATTGATGGAGATGATAAAAATCTTATTGCTTCTTCTAACATATAATCTTTTTTCTAATTCTTAATTTTAATTTCAAAAGAGTTCATCTTAAGTTGTCTTCTGTTGGTTTAAACATTTCCAAGTTTATGATTTAATCAAGTTAAGTAAATACTTTTTTTCTTATAACTCACCTTACGAATTAGCGATTTAATATTAAATTCTCTTGTTAAATTTAAAAGAAAATTCTTTGTGTTCTTGGTGGTTATTTCTTTTAACACAAAGGACACAAAGTATTTCACTAAGAACACAAAAATACTATTTATAATGCTATACTTCTCAACTTCAGAACTCCA
This sequence comes from uncultured Hyphomicrobiales bacterium, assembly GCA_964499465.1. Classification (GTDB taxonomy): domain Bacteria; phylum Bacteroidota; class Ignavibacteria; order Kapaibacteriales; family UBA2268; genus JAAYJM01. The sequence continues at coordinate 700 of CAZCLJ010000494.1, read as the reverse complement.
GACCCCATAGCTAAAATAAAGGAGTTATGAGATTTGCCTCGTAAAGTACAATTTCGCAGTTAGCAATTAATATTATATTAGTTATTGGTCATTAGTCATTGGTTATTAGTATGTAACTACCAATGACTAATAACGAATGACGAATGACCTATTGGAAATATTTACATTCAAATTTAATTTCTTATAATAAAATCTGCGAAATAGCAAACTACGAGGAGCCATGAGTTCTGAACTTACTATTTTTTACTGCATAAGTATTCAATAAGTATTTTCCGTAAATTGAGTTATGAACGTATAAGAACACAGTCCTTTAATCCCCTCTCAAGTGCCTATTCATTACCCACATCATTAAAACGTGCTTCTATTCTACTTATCCCGTTAGGGATATAATATTTGTAACAAAGCTATTTTTTAAGTTTTTTTATTCCGTAGAAATTAAATATTTAATAGCTTTTTTTAATTTATAATCCCTACGGGATAAGCACAGTCAAGGGTTATTCTTGTTACAAATATTTAATTCCTACGGAATATATTTTTAAGACACTAACCTTTTTCTCCCTTTTAAACAAGAGCTAATATTTGTGTATAATCGTTAGCTCCAGGGGGGAATAAGAAAAGTGGATTCAAAGAACGTATCAACTTACGAATAACCCAATAACCCAATAACCCAATAACCTAATAACCCAATAACCCAATAACC
>CAZCLJ010000493.1:0-2073 GCA_964499465.1 uncultured Hyphomicrobiales bacterium | reverse complement strand
TTTGCTGTTTATTAGGGTTTGGAGAATAAAAGTGTTTTTGGTTCGGACAGGGCTCTGAAGAAATTTCTCTGAAGGTGCGCTATTCCGGACAGTGATAATCTGAATCAGGGGCAGGAATTACACAGGAAATAATTCAGGAAATAACACCGAAAATTATTCCGGAAATAGTTTTGGAAGTAAAATTACATTTAGTTATTTTGTCTTCGATTTCTGTTACTTTCCATTTTCCATAGAAACAAAATGGGTGAAATTTTGACTCATTTTTGTTTTTGCACAAAGTAAATGTGTGGAAAAGTTAATAATGATAAAAATCATAATTATAAAATATGGCAGAGTGCCCATATTGTGGAAGGTCTTTCAGTAGTGAAAAAGGAGTCTCGGTTCACCTGCTTTCCTGTCCGAAATGTTCCGGTTTTGATATGTATAAAAGAGATCATGGTAAGCAGCGAAAAAATGAAAGTGATAAAATTCTTAAAACAAATTAAAAAGTGAAATAATGAATGGTGGAGTGCCAACTTCCTGATTTTTGAATGTTTGAAAGTATCAATTAGTGGGTACTGTAAAACTTAGGCTGTAACTTATATTTGTTCTGCCACCTCGGGTATTTTAGCTCCTTTCAATAAAAGCCACAAGGTAAATGACAATTCCCCAATAATTCCGGGTACGACAACAATCAGCATAAAGATTGTTTCATATTCAGTGTAGTTAGGTAAAAGAAAATTTGCAAAACTATCAATCAGATAGCCTAAAGATGCAACTATCAGCAGGAAGCCAAGAATTCCCGGAATGTAATCCGACTTGAAAATTAAGTAACCAAGGATGAACAAATGAATGCCGAAAAATATCAATCCAATTAGCCATGTAACGTTAAACGCATTGAGAAATAACATTATCTGAGCGTGCAACTGACCTGTCTCAAATACTTTCAGGTAGTTAGCACCACCTAAAAGTTGCAAAACGCTAAAAAGATTATACAGGGCTATTCCAAAAATAGTTGCATTCACCAGCCTGAACCATGCAGCAAGCAAAGAAATACTCCTGTTTACCGGTTTGAGTAAAACATAAAGTGCCCAGGCCACCACCACATCAAAAATAACCATGATAATAAAGCCCAGAATACCAAGGCGAAATTGCAACTCATTAGCCATAATATTATTTACGGTTGCTGCAGCATCTTCCGGCACAATAAGATCCTGGAAAATAAAAAAATTAGCAAAGATGCCGAGTACAAATATAATTAGATAACTAACCCCTGCGACTATTGCAGCTTTACGTAGTGATACATCAGCGATACGGTTTGTCAGTTCAATCCCCCCACATTAAGTTTCACTATTTTCCCTTATTTATATATTTCTCGACGGTAATTTCAGTATAGCGTAGAGTATAGCATAGTGGCACAAAAGTGCCAGGGTTCGAAATGTGCATTTGAGTTGTTGACCAACAGAATTAATTTTTTGTTAGATTCTTTATAAAACATGTCGCTTGATGTGGCTTTATTCGAGGAAATATTAACTCCGGTCAGACCTGGTATTATATGAATAAATTAATGTATTTATTGAAATTATTAACTTTTTATAAAAATGGCTACTGTATTAATATTAAGATTTCGGTGTGAAAATCCGGGCAAATTTTTTGCAAAGCCGAAATCAATAAAAAAGCATTGTAGGTCTGTCACAGATATTTTAATCGAGACAGTTTGAAGTTTCATGCTATTATTTTTGGCAAAATATCACTTCGCCAGTGAAATATACAACTCCCTATACTGTTAAAACCAGAGACTGATATTCATAGTTCAGGAAACACGGATACTCCACACAGCAGAAACGCACCTGGGATACCAGCATTACCACAGCGAGGTATGGGGGCAGGACTTTTTTAAAGCTTTTGAGGTAGTCATAAAGGATGCGGTTGACATGCAGGTTGACGCTGTCTTATGCAGATCAGTTGATAATCACTCCCATAGCAGTATCCACTTTCCTGACAATTCTAAATTTACATTTCAACATAATATTTGTTTTGAGATAGTTCACTACCCTGACCTTCAATATTTTCTAATTCTTTTATCTTTTTATT
>CAZCLJ010000492.1:0-2076 GCA_964499465.1 uncultured Hyphomicrobiales bacterium | reverse complement strand
AAATTAGAGAAAAAACTTAGTTTTTTTACAGAATATTAAGCAAACCATTTATAATAAATAACTACTGAATATTTTTTTAAATTTATGAATAATATAGGTTAGTTATTCGTCATTAGTAGTTACAAAATAATGACTAATAACAAACGACTAATGACCAATAAATACTATTTTTAAGATGGATTCTGACATCCGTCAGAAATGACATATCATTTATTTTCTACTCGTAATCAAATTCAAGTCCGAATACCTGTGGCTTTCGATATGTGTGGTTTTGGAAAACAGAGAAAAACTGGTCTGAAGAAAATATAATCTCGCCGAATTTTCCTTTGTCAAGATTGAAAGCAAAATCAATGCGATATACACTGGTGGCTCCTCTTGATTTATTATCGTGGATTCTGATTCCAAAGCCGACAGAATTATGCCATTGTGTCTTTGTTAAATCAGTGTGAATTCGCCATGCGGTGCCAGTATCATAAAAAAGCACACCCGAAAAATTAAATATCCAAAAAGGAATGTTTGGAAAAGCCCTTAATTCAAAATTAGCAAACATTCTGTTATCTCCAATAAAGGAATTTGCAGGGTAACCTCTTAAGCCGCTTTCATTGTCTAAAATCAACTGCCTCATTGGGTCCCAGTTCCAAACCGATTGTTGACGAATCCGTGCAGCCAGAAGCAGGTTCGGCGTAATTCGGAAGAAAGAAAGTCCCAAAAACTCCTGATAAGTATAATATCCATTAGAATTAGCAAATCCGCTTGCACCGGTGATTTGTCCAAATAGATACAGATTATTTCCATACATAACGGACTTTTCGCCTTGGGCAGCAAGGTAGTAAAGCCCTTCACCGCGATGACCAATTGGAAAGACTTTGCCGAGAATAGCTGTTCCCCAGCCGCCAATGGATAAATCTTCTTCCTGATACGTATTTAGCATAGTTTCTTTATAAAAATCCTGAGAAATAGAGGAGAATCCGATTAGAACCTTTCCAGTATTATCAAAAGCCCTTCTGTTTTCTGTTTTTCCGCGTTCAATGTCTTCCAATTCAACCAAGGCAGTAAAAAAGACTCTGTCCTTTCTTTTCCAGCCCCTTGAAAACCACGCAGTAGCTCGCCTTTCTCTAAAAGGGTTTAAAGTATATTTTACTTCATCGTTAAATAAAAAATCACTTCCAAAATTATTTGTCAATTGAATACCGTAATTATATTTTGAATCCAACGCCCTGAATGGTTGGGAAATGGATAAAAACTGGTCTGTTCTGAATTTATTCGCAGTTAATTTAAAATCAATAGCATAATTTGAGCGAAAAATTCTATTTTGAGAAAACTCTAAATTTCCTTGCATTCCGATGTCGTTTTCACTTCTGTAAAGTGCTTCAATATTAAAACGCGAGGCGGTTCCTAAAAAATTTAGCTCTTCAAATCTTCCGCCAAGCCGATATGTTTCACCACCTTTTCCATAAAGTAGGGTTGGGCGGGTTGACCATTTGTCCTGCGTTGTTATATAAATATCAAAAATATCTTCGACTTTTTCATCGTATTCAATTCTTACTTTTGTAAAGATGTCGAGGTTACGTAAATTTCGCTCAGTTTCTTCAAGGAGTTCTTCGTCTAATTCATCACCCTCCCGGAAAAGCAATTCATCTTTAATAATGTATTCCTTAGTAACTGTGTGGAAGAAATTTGCTAATGGTGCCGCAAAGAACCAATCACTTTGGCTTTGGTCAAAGACTTCTTTTCTTTCAATATAAATTTTACCGATTTTTTCTTCTGAATGTAAGTAATTCGAGATGATTAACAGAAAAATAATAATTTTAATAAGTTTCATAGTTTAAATATTATAAGTAAAAAATTTTCAAATTCAGTAATTTTTAAGTTAAGAGTAGTCCCTGACCATATAAGTTATATATAATAATCTTGTCATTTCGCCCCCCGATAAAGCAAGTGCTTTATTTAAATTAAGATGACATTAATCAATAAAGCATTATGTTAAATTGAGCAAGAGAAATCCTCCCTACCCCCCAGGGGGGGTGAAATAAATCTCGTATTTATCAAAAAAAAACTTCACTCCAAAAAAATAAA
>CAZCLJ010000491.1:0-2082 GCA_964499465.1 uncultured Hyphomicrobiales bacterium | reverse complement strand
TTATCACTTATCACTTATCACTTATCACTTATCACTTATCATTTATCATTTATCATTTATCACTTATCACTTATCACTTATCACTTATCACTTATCACTCTTCTTCATTGTAATCGCCTGTTGGAGCTAAACCAATATCTACAAGAGTTAATACATCTGGCTTATCTTTTGGGGTTGGAGTTGAAATTAGAGCAATTGACATAATTATACTTGTAACAATAATTACGTAGAAAAGCAGATTAATACTGAATTCCGGAACCAAATACTGTGCTGGAATTGAATAAAATAGAACAATTGTAATTAATCCACGTGGCGATAGGAAAATTTCTGGGAAGCAGTTTGTTTTAATAAAAATTTTAAAATAAATGTAACGGATAATATATAAAATCACAACTATAATAGAACCAGTAATAATAATTTTTAAATCCCATAATGCTTCAATGTCAATAGCCATTCCGAAAGCAACAAAAAAGAATGTCCGCACAATAAAGGTGGTTTCGATTGTTAAAAGTTTGAATTGTTTTCCAAATATTTCAATATTATCAAAATTTATGAATTTACTTAATCCTTTAAATGTAAAAAGTTTAGCGTTATTTAACATTAATCCAAAAATTAAAATGATTAGTAAAGAAGAAAAATGAAACATTTTACCTAATAAATAGAACATAATTAGGATAGAAAGCATCAAAAACAGTTTAGTTTGAGTTTTTAACTGAGATGAAATTACAATTAATATATATGAAAGAATCGCAGAAAAAATTAATGAAAGTATTACATTTAGTATTCCGAAAAAAGAAAAAATATCTCCAACCTGAAATATTATGAAATAAAAGAACATAACACCGATAATATCAGAAAAAGTTGCCTCGTATATCATAAACTCTTTTTTTGATTTTTCAAGTGAATGAACACTTGGAATCACAATAGCACTGCTGACAACAGAAAGTGGGATAGCAAAAATCAGCGAATTTAAAAACGGCTTTTCAGAAAGAAGCATTACCGCAATAGCAATTGTTATTGACGTAATTAAAAAAACGCCTAATGCTAAAGCAAAAGTATTTTTTATTAATGATACCTTTTTTCTTGATAATTGCAGTTCCAAAGAAGCTTCCAGAACAATTAACAAAAGCCCTAAACCACCCAATATATCTAAAAGCATTATGAAATGAGTTGGCAAATCAAGTTCGTAATAATTCATTATCTCTTTGATTATTATACCAGTTGAAATTAAAAAAATCACTGACGGCACTTTTAATTTTTTTGATAAATTATTATAAAAATATGATAAAAGTACAAGGCAGCAGCAAATAATTACGATTATATAACTTAAAGAATTCAAACTGTTTTAAAAATATATTTTGATAAATATTATAAATTTCATAATTTTGAATTATTAATATAATAAAAAATAGGAAAAGAAATGGCAAAAAAAGAAGTAAGAATAACAGTAACCTTGGAATGCACAGAGGCAAAAAAAGAAGGGAAGCCCGCATCTCGTTACACCACAAAGAAAAACAAGCAAAACACTACTGAGCGTCTTGAACTAAAAAAATATAATCCTTTCTTAAGACGCCACACTATTCATAAAGAGATTAAGTAGTTTTCTGTTAAATAAAATCGGTAGTCGGTTTTCAGTTGTTGGTAGTCGGTTACTTGTTGTAAATTGAAAAAACTTATCAATCTTGTCATTCTGAAGCGCAGCGAAGAATTTCTATCTCTGTGTTAACAATGACTTGTGAGATTCCTCAGTTCGTTTACCAATGACATCTTTATTACACCCTACAAAACTTTACGAAAGTTAAGAAACTTTCGCAAAGTAAGAAGAGATAAATACTTTCGTAAAGTTTCTTAACTTTGCGAAAGTTTGATTTATGTCATCTCCATTTAAATAAAGGTCTTTCTTCATTTTGGGGTTAGAAATGACATAAAATCATATTATATCTTTAAAAGCAACAAGGTATTCTGTTACTTGTCAGCTATTCGTCAATAGCTCAAAGTTGCTTTCTCAAGTGTAGTAATTCGTTAACCACTTATTATATTGTGTCATTTCGAAACGAAGTGAGAAATCTCACAAGTCATTGC
>CAZCLJ010000490.1:0-2083 GCA_964499465.1 uncultured Hyphomicrobiales bacterium | reverse complement strand
AGCAATGACTTGTGAGATTTCTCACTTCGTTTCGAAATGACAAGACTGCGAAATATGAAACTACGAGACAATTTTCCTTACTTCTTTATTATTGTTATGGGGTCAGAATTTCTAAAATTCAGAAAGTAAATGCTAATGCACTTTTCAAAAAATTTTATTAAATAATTCAATAAAAATAAGATAAACATATAATAAAAGTATTAATTTTGTAATTGTTTAAAGAAACATATTATATAAAGAATTATGTAGTGATATTATGTTAAATCAATTAATAATAAAAACGATGCCCTTGGTTCCCAAAGGAATCATTCACATGGTAGCGAAGAAGTACATCGCAGGCGATACTCTTGACGATGCAGTAAGAGTAACTAAAGAAATCGAAAAAAAAGGTGGAATGACTACAATTGACGTTCTCGGCGAATTTGTAGAAACCAAAGACCGGGCTATCCACGAAAAAGGTGAAAGCTCAAAAGTATTAGATGCAATTTATAACAATAAATTGAATGCAAATTTATCAATTAAACCTACCTCACTCGGCTTAGGAATTGATTTTGATTTCGGATTTAATAATATTAAAGAAATTATAAGCAAAGCAGCAGGTTATGGACTTTTTGTCCGTATTGATATGGAAAATGCTCCTTATACTACTATGACGCTTGATTTATTTAAGAAATTGAGAGCTGAAGGTTTTCAAAATACCGGAATCGTTATTCAGTCATATATGTTTAGAAGCGAAGACGATATTCGCTCTGTAATGCACCTTAAACCAACAATTCGCCTTTGTAAAGGTATTTATAAAGAATCTCCTCAAATTGCATATCAAACAAAAGATGACGTTAGAAATAATTACAATAAGTTATTAAAACTTATTTTTGACAATGGCTTATACGTTGGAATTGCTACCCATGACGATATTCTAATTGATAACGCAATGAATGAAATCAGTAAACGTGGTTTAAAGAATACGGATTATGAATTTCAAATGCTTCTCGGTGTCCGCGAAGAAAAGCGTAACCACATTATCAAAGATGGTCATAGAATGAGGATTTACACTCCATTCGGAAAAGATTGGTATGGATACTCATCAAGAAGATTAAAAGAGAATCCGGACGTAGCAGGACAAATTTTTAAAGCTATATTTATAAAAGGTTAAATGTATAATATAAAACAATTTTTTTTTAGAAAAAACTATCTATATAGAAAAAAAAACTTGTTTTTTAATTTTATTTTATTAATTTAGTAATAGATAATTAATTGTGTTCTAATTTTTCTCTTTTGCTCTATCGAACATCATATCATAATAGAACCCAGATATCACCGAATAGCAAAGGAAAGATTATAAATTAATCTAAATTTTTTTATTTATTTTTAATGGAGTTATTTTAATGGTAACATTATACGTCGGTAACTTAAATTATAAGACCACCGAAGAATCAATTCAACAACTTTTCAGCAAATTCGGAGAAGTTCAGTCGGTAAAATTTATCACAGATAGGCAAACTGGGAAATTCAGAGGTTTTGGCTTCGTCGAAATGGAAAGCGAAGAAGCTGAAAATGCAGTCAAAGAACTAAACGGTTCTGACTTTGACGGCAGAAGCATTAAAGTTCACGAAGCAAAAGAAAGAACGGAAAGACCAGAAAGACCAGAAAGAACAGAAAGAAATAATAATTACGAATACGGTAATAATCGAAACTCTCAAAGAAATTATAGATAAATATTCTATATTTCCAATTGTAAACTCATCTTTTTATATTGTTTGAAAAGATGAGTTTTTTTTATTTCGCAGTTTTGTCATTGGCAACCCCTTGATAAAGCAAGTGCTTTTTTATAATGAAGATGACATAACGTTTAGAAAGATTAGAAGGTTTAGATAGTTTAGAATTTTAACTTTCTCAAAGTTGGGAAACTTTACGAAAGTATTTAGTTCTTCTTACTTTGCGAAAGTTTCTTAACTTTCGTAAAGTTTTGTGGGATATAAGTAGCGATGTCATTGGCAACGAAGTGAGGAATCTCACAAGTAATTGCTACTGTAATAATTTATTGAAAACCTAATAAACATTTCTTGTCATTCCGAAACGAAGT
>CAZCLJ010000489.1:0-2115 GCA_964499465.1 uncultured Hyphomicrobiales bacterium | reverse complement strand
AACAAGTTTATAGTATGACTTTATTAAATTTTTGGTTTCTCCTTCCCAAGTTGCACTTGGGAATGAAGATTTCTTTTAAAGCTGTGCTTTACGTTTTTTATGAAGAGTAAAAGCAAAGCTTCTGTGAAAGAGACCTTCCCAAGTGCAACTTGGGAAGGAGGATTTGTAACTAAAAAAAATTCTAAGCCATACTATCAACTTGTTGATCGTATGGCTTGCTTCTTATTTAGTTCATTTTCTCAAAAGTAAACGTCTTCGTTTATATTCGCCTCAGAATGACGTACTTTTTGCTATAATTTACGCAATCATTCTTTACGAGGCAACCTTTCTAACTCCTTTATTTTCGTTATGGGGGTCAGGAGTTCTAAAATATCAGTTAACCAAAGTAATATTTGGATATCTATTTTTATATAAACGCCCCTTGAATTTATGCAATAAAAACTCAAGATTATCATCTTCCGGATTCAGGAAAAAAGAACGTTGAATAGATTTTACGCCATAATCTTTTGTAAAATACTTGACAAAAGTCGGACTAATTACATCAGAACAAATAAAATTTCTAACACTGTGGGATTCTTCTATTGTAAGGTTTTCACCCTGCTTTTTTAAACCATTAAGAATATTATAAAAATCAAGCATCATTTCTAAACCTTCTTTTTGATTGAAAAATATACCGATACCTTTATAGGTCTCTACTACAGAATCGGGAATTTCACTAAATTGCTTTATTTTATCAAAATTAAATTTATCTTTATATTCCTCTTTCATTTCATCAGATAACTCTTCGTAACGTAATTTATTAATATTTAGGAAAACTTCTTTTATTTCATCAGCAGTATCTAATATTGCAAAATCGCTTCCATAAATTCTATAAAAATGAGAATGCATATTTTCTAAACTCTTTATAGCTTTATTCAAAAGTTCATTATAAGTTCGGTATGTCCAGTTAGGGCAGCTTTTAATAAAATCCTCTTTTAGCTTTTGAATTGTTTCTTTTCCAACTTTATCATAATATCCCAAGTTCTGTTGCGTACCACTCCAATACCAATAGTTATTGAAAGGTATAATTCCTCCGAATATCAGCATATCTTTTTCAAATGGACAATTAGTAAGTTCAAACTTTACCTGATATTTGGTTTTATTGAAAATATTCAATATTTCCAGAAATGGTTTTCTATATGATAATATTCTATAGATTGAAAATAACCTCTCTGACCATTTAATAATATCATTTTGTATTTTTAATGGCAAAAGAATTGCCTTTGATAAAATTTCTGGCGCTGTTAAACCAGACCAAATTGAGTGCTCCTCGCAAATAAAACTATCAAGAAACATTATATTCTTAGAATCTTCATCTTCATCTTTTAATTTTGAATGAAAACATAATTTAAATAAGTATGAATTTGTTGCAATCCACAATAATTTACTTTTGAGCTGGTAGTATTTGTCACTTCGTTTTGATAAAAATAACTTTAGTCCAGATTCTTTTGGAACATTAATAAATTTTTCTCTTAAATATTTTGAAATACTTTCAGCAAGAAAATCAAAATCTTTATCAAACGGAGAGAAAAAGGATGTATAAATAAAATATTTAGAAATATTATAAATTAAAAATTTAATTCTATTTTTATCGAATAATTCCTCTATTTCACTTTCATCTTTTACAAATATTGGGAGTGGAGTATTAAACAATTTTTGGTTGTGGTATTCAATGCTTTTCCAAAGGCCAATATCATTATACAAATCTTCGGCAAATTCAATTATTATGCACGCAAAAGCTTTTCTCCTTTTTCTTTTTATTTTGAATAAGTCAGTTGCATAATTAGATTCAATATCTGGTAGTATTTTGGCTAAACCTTCTATTAAAGGCATTAAATATTTATCACCTTCACCTGAATAATCCGAAGGTCTTGCTGGCTGATTAAAGTTCATTTGGTTATCTTTTCTTAAAATTCATTATACTATTTAACTTTTATTCCAAAATAAACAATTTATTTTAATCTGCAAAAAGAAAATGAAGCTATATTTAAAAAAGGGTAGTAATTATATTTGGAACTCCTGACCCCTCGTAGTTTGGTATTTCGCAGTCTTGTCATTTCGAAACGAAGTGAGAAA
>CAZCLJ010000488.1:0-2151 GCA_964499465.1 uncultured Hyphomicrobiales bacterium | reverse complement strand
AAAAAAGACTATAAATACACCTCCCCTTACCCCTCCTTTTTAGGAGGGGAACGCTAAAACATAGAACTGTTCTTATTCCCCTCCTAATAAGGAGGGGCAGGGGAGGTGTTAAAAGGTTCTATTAATTAATGAAGTATTTTTTAAGGATAAAAACATATTATTTTATTTATAAAGCACTACTACTCTATATTTACTTCATTTTATCTACTAGGAAAGTTGAGTCAATTATCAATTATCAATTATCAATTATCAATTATCAATTGTCAATTATCAATTATTTAAATTTTATAATAAAAATGAAACTAAATATTATATATTTGCGTAGTAAAAATAAATGAGTTTTAGGGAAAGGAGAAAAAAATGAGAAAGCAATTATACAGAACAAAAAAGAACAGCATAATAGCAGGTGTTGCATCTGGATTAGCAGAATATTTTGATGTTGACCCAATTATAGTAAGAGCAATATTTATAATATCAACTTTTGCCTGGGGAACAAGTATTGTAGTTTATTTAGTTCTATGGGTAATAATGCCGAGTGAAAAAAAAGTAAAAGATGAACCGGCAGAAGTAATAGACGAAACGCTTTTTGAAGTTTACGAAATTGAACGGCAAAATAAACGCGAGAACAGAAGAATCGCTGCAGGTATTTTTTTAATTGTGCTTGGCGGATTTATTTTCATTGATAAAATATTTCCTTGGTTCGATTTCGGGAATATCTGGCCTATCTTTTTAATTATTCTTGGTGTTCTTTTATTATTGAGGTTACCTTCTCGTTCAAATAACAATTCTAACATTAATCTTTAAAACAAAATGGGCAAATTAAACGAAAATGGCAAACGAGGGACCTATTTTTGGGGGTTCTTGCTAATAAGTATTGGCTTATTGTTGCTATATAACCAATTTTATAACGACCTTGATTTAATATTTGTTTTTCAACTGTGGCCTATTTTATTTGTCATCTGGGGAACAACATTATTAAGAGTGCCAGATTTTATTAAAAATATTTTATCGGCATTGTCTGGGGTTGTCTTGGCTTTATTTATTGCGGCTATTATGTTTAATGGATTTGATTATTTTTCAGACAACATAGTATTCAATAATGATGAAAATGAAGAATGGGAATGGGAAACTGATATTTCTGATACCAATAATTATGTTGGGAAAACTTTCACTCAGTACTATGAAGCCCAGTTCGATACTGCAAAATTCGTTATTGATGGCGGCGCTGGAGTTTATACTATTAAGGATACAAGCAGTTATCTGATTGAAGTTAAACCAAATAGCAAATTTGATGAATTTAATTTAAGTTCCGATTCCGATTCAAGAACTGTATATCTGAAACTCCCTTCCAATATTAATATTAATCTTTTAAAAAAGAGTAGTAATAGTCGGGAGGCAGCTATAAAACTGAATTCACAGCCGCTTTGGGATTTCGATTTCAATATTGGAGCTACAAAATTTAATGCAGATTTCTCTCCATACAAGTTAAAAAATATGAAATTAAACTGCGGCGCTTCACAAATCGAAATGAAATTCGGTAATAAATGCGATACTACTAACATTTCTATTAATGCAGCAGCTTCAAAAATAAGAATTAAAATACCAAAGGAATTTGGAACTGAAATTTATTCTAATTCGGGTCTATCAAATAACCGTTTTCCTGATTTCAGTAAATTCGATGATAACGTATTCCGTTCAAGCAATTTTCTATCAACTACTAAAAAGTTCTTTATTCAAATTTCTTCCGGTATTACTGATATTAAAGTAATCAGGTATTGATTAAAATTTGTTGATTTATTGATTTCAGAAGTCTAAGTTCTATATCTAAAATAAAGAAGTTAGGAGATTTGCCTCGTAAAGAATAATTGCGCAAATTATAGCAAAAAGTATGTCATTCTGAACCCCCTTATAAAGCAAGTGCTTTATTTAAATGGGAATGACATTAATTTACCCTGTCATTCTGAAGCGCAGCGAAGAATCTCACAAGTCATTGCTACCACAGAGTTTGAGATTCTTCACATCGTTCAGAATGACAGACAAACGTAAAGATGTCATTGGCAACGGAGCGAAGAATCTCAAGTTCTGTGGAAACAATAACTTGTGAGATTTCTCACTTCGAACCCCAAGATAAAGCAATTGCTTCATTTAAAT
>CAZCLJ010000487.1:0-2159 GCA_964499465.1 uncultured Hyphomicrobiales bacterium | reverse complement strand
GAATGACAAGACTGCGAAATAGCAAACTACGAGGCATCAGGAGTTCTGAACTTATCTTTAGTAATGGAATTAGCTAAGTTGAAAATAAGCTTTATATTTAACTCTTCGATTCTGCTAATTTTCTTAAATTTTCAGTTAATTTTTTAAGTCCATTACAGCAATCATTATTTAATACTTGAACTTCAATAAAAATGAACTTGTCTTTTTCTTTTTCAGTCAATTTGAAAGCATCATCAAGTTCTTCTTCGGTTTTAGCAACAATACCAATTGTATCGCTACCAAACACAGAAGGTAATTGAGCGTATTTCCAGTTTTGAATGTCATTATAATAACCATCTTCGTGGAGTAATCTTTCAATTAAATAGCCGTAATTATTAATAAGAATAAAAATTGAGTTGCAATTATTTCTAATTATGGTTGAAATCTCCTGAGCGGTCATTTGGAATGCACCATCTCCGGTAAGAACTACAGAACGCTTATTAGGTTTAGCAAGAGCAACGCCTAACGAAGCAGGAGTGCAGTAACCAATAGAAAGATAGTATGCCTGAGAGATAAAATTATCTGCTTCTTCAATTTGCAAATCCTCTACTGCACTGATTGAATCGCCCGGTTCAACAATCAGAATTTTATCATCATCTAGAAAATTATTTATTCGGGTATAAACGAAATTGGCAGTAAGCAGTTTATCTTTTTCCGGTTTTAAATCTTCTTTAATTTTGACTGGTTTTGTAGGATGGGATTTTAGGTAGTCTCTTGGATTAATTAGATTCTTAATATTTTTTATAAAATCTCCTAATTGAACATTATTGTAAAGATGATGTCCTATTTTCACACTTTCTGAATTAACATTAATGAGTTTTTTTTCATCAAGATTAGCAGTAAAACCACCGGTTTCAAAATCAGTCATCCATACGCCAAGAGAAATCACACAATCAGAGCTTTCAATTTGATTTTTTACCCAATCAGCCGACATTCCACCTTGATACAATCCTACATACTGGGGATGCATTTCCGGGAGAACTGATTTGCTGCTTATAGTAGTTGCGAAAGGTAGTTCTGAATGTTCTACCAGTTCAAGAGTTGGCTTTGCTAATCCAAATCTAAGCAATTCCATACCAGCAATTAGTATTGGATTTTCTGCTGAATTAATCTTATGTGCTGCTTCTGCTATACATTCCTCTAAAATTTCCTTGTCAGAATTTGGAACAGGATTATAAAGAAATTTATTCGGGGCTTTGCAAGGCATTAATCCAACGTCTAAAGGTAATTCGATATAAACAGGTCGTTTTTCAGAAATGCAATTTCTTAGCACCCTGTCTATTTCTTCTGGAGCAGTGTCCGGGTTTGTAAGCATTGTTGAATCGACTGTTACTTTACGAAATATTTCGTACTGCAACATATAATCTTTGGTTAGATGGTGAACAAGAGCTCCTGAACGCCTACGGGCAGAATGTGGAGCTCCGCTTATTAATATCATCGGTACTAATTCTGCATAAGCACCTGCCACTGCATTCAGAACGCTAAAAGCTCCTACTCCATAAGTAACTACTGCAGCACCTATTCCGTTTACACGGGCATAACCGTCAGCAGCATAACCGGCATTTAATTCATTGCAGGTCCCGACCCATTTAATCTGGCTTTTTATCACTCTGTCAAGAAAATCCAGAGAATAATCTCCCGGAACACCAAAAAGATGATTTATTCCGATTTCCTGCAAGCGGCTTATTAAATAATCATTAACAATAAAATCATTCATAATTACTCCTTTTGAAAATTTTAGAATTCAAATTACAAAATATTTTTTAATATTAAAAATATTTATGAATTTATTCCATTTATTTTATAAATTTTGGATTAGTATCGTTTAATAGGAGTAATAATTTCAGAACTCTTGATGTCTCGTGGTTTGTTATTTCGTATGTTTTATAATAAGAAGTTAAATTTTTAAAAGAGTACTATCATTAATACCAAACCGCTAACTAATAGTGCAAAATCATAATGTCATTTCGAACCCCCTTATTAAGTAAGACCTTTATTTAAATAGAGATGACATCACTTAACACAGTCATTCTGAACGAAGTGAAGAATCCAGAAAATTTTTTTAACCACTACTCTCTGGATTCTTCACTTCGTTCCTAATGAACCACTTTGGCTTTTTT
>CAZCLJ010000486.1:0-2165 GCA_964499465.1 uncultured Hyphomicrobiales bacterium | reverse complement strand
TAATAACTTAATAACTTAATAACCTAATAACTTAATAACCTTATAACTTAATAACCTTATAACTTAATAACCTTATAACTTAATATCGCAATAACGTAATAACCATAAACAATAAACTTAACAAAAGAAGGAGAATAAAATGGGACCGATTGGCTGGACTGAAATATTAGTTGTATTGCTAATAATAGTAGTTCTGTTTGGAGCTAAAAAAATACCAGAATTAATGCGTGGGCTTGGCTCCGGCATTAAAGAATTTAAAAAAGCATCTACACTCGAAGATACTAACGAAGAACAAAAGAAAATTGATAATAATTAAATTGTTAGAATATTATGTTTGATGTAGGTGGAGGTGAGCTTTTGCTCATAATTTTAGCTATTATTGTTCTTTTCGGACCAAAAAAAATTCCTGAAGTAATGAAAATGGTAAATCAGGGAATGCAAAAGGTTCGAAAAGCACAATCAGAGATTCAATCTCAAATTAATAATTTGCAAGATGAGATTAAATCTACTATTGAAACTCCATATACTAATACAGATAACAGTAACAACAAGAACCAACAAAGTTGATTTTTTTTTCTCCGATTAGGTTTTCCAAATATTTTTAATTTTTTGTCTTATCAAAAGAACTTCAGACCTATCGTAATACTTCATTCCTCAATTTTTTATTTATTAAATAAAGTATGAAGCATTTGCTTTATCTTGGTATTACCAATGACATCGCTACTTTTGTTTTACAAAACATTAAGAAAGTTTTTTAGTAGATGTCCTACATCTCGAAGATGTAGGACATCTTTACAACGTTCATAAGCCCTTATAATTTCTGAACTCCTGATGCCACGTAGTTTTCTATTTCGTATGCTTGTCATTTCGAACCCCCTTATAAAGCAAGTGCTTCATTTAAATGGGAATGACATTAATCAATAAAGCATTTTGTAAAATTGAATAAGAGAAATCCCCCCTACCCCCCTTTGAAAAAGGGGGGAGAAGAATTATCTTTGTAAATCCCCCCTTTGAAAAAGGGGGGTAGGGGGGATTTTTTACTGCAGTTCTGTATTTCATTGGTTTTATAAACAAAGATGTCATTGGTAAACGAAGTGAGGTATCTCACAACTCCTTGCTACCACAGACATTGAGATTCCTCACTTCGTTTACCTATGACATCTTTACTTTTACTCTGCAAAACTTCTTAAATCAGATGTCCTACATCTGCAAGATGTAGGACATCTTTATCTTATGTCATCTCCATTTAAATAAAGGTCTTACTTTATCAGGGGGTTCGGAATGACAAATAAAAATATTTTATTATTAAAAGCAACTTGGTATTAAATTATTCCTTACGAAGAAAATCTCATAACTCTTTTACTTTATCTATGTATACAAGAGTTCTTAGCTTATTAAAAAACAAATGATTATAAACTGATTGCCGATAGCCGATTGCTGACTGTCGCTTCGTTCCCTCATTATTCACCAGGGCTGATACGTTCTTTGAAATACTCTATTACAGCCATACGAACAACTTGTTGATCGTATGGCTTTTAGCAATTTCTTTTTACTTTTTAGAAAAAAAATTATATTTTTATGCTACTTGTAAAATATTTTTACTTAATTAAACATTCTATTAATTGAATTTTTATAATTATTTCTATAAAAATAAAATACTTAGAACTTATAGCCATACTATCAACTTGTTGATCGTATGGCTATAAGAGAACGTATCAGCCCTGCCCCCCAGATAAAGGAAGACTTTTATTTTTATGGAGATGAGATAAGTTTTAGAAAGTTTAGAATTTTAAAATTAGGAAAGTTTGGTGGGTAAAATCAAAGATGTTATTCTGTCGAATGTCAGCACCTGTCTTGCTTTTTAGTAATTAGTTATTCGTCATTCGTAATTAGTAGTTACATTCTAATAAACTAATGACTAATAGCCAATCTCTAATGATAAATGATTAGTGATTAGTGATTAGTGATTAGTGATTAGTGATTAGTGATTAGTGATAAATGATAAATGATAAATTCAGAACTCCTGATGCCTCGTAGTTTATTGTTTCGCAGTCTTGTCATTCTTAACGAAGTGAAGAATCTCACAACTTATTGCTACCACAGAGTTTGAGATTCTTCACTTCGTTCCTAATGAACAACTTCGGATTTTTTAACACGTAACTATA
>CAZCLJ010000485.1:0-2168 GCA_964499465.1 uncultured Hyphomicrobiales bacterium | reverse complement strand
TTATCCTGATCAGGTATAAAGGGTATATCTCAGCCTGAAATTCAAGCACCCCTAGTTTTTATGTTGCAACAAAGGTAACTTTATTTTTAAATAAAAAGAGTTTTTTTTATTTAAAATAGTATTGAAATATTCTATATACCTAATAGAATAGATTAGGCAAAATTGATAAAGCTTAAATTTTTACTACAAGCAGGATCTATAAGAAATGCCTGCCGTAAATTGATTTTTCGCTCCTATTTGAACACCATTCATATATTGGTATAACGGTAAATCCAAAAGTGCAAAAAAAGAAAACATTCTATAACTATAAGTCAATTGAGGAATTACAGATATTTTATTTCCACCGGTTGAGTTGACATCAATATTGTAAAGCGCCAACATGTCGATGTTTTTATCATAACTCATTTTGTCAATCAATTCCCCTTTAAATTGAACCGTTAATGAAAGATTTTTAATAATTTTCTTACTTCCGTATAAGCCTATGCTAGCGTAATTACCAAATTTTTGCCCTATAGAATTCCATCCTTTTTTAATATATAATAAATTTGAGAAAAAACGAAGATTAGCTTTATTCATGCTTTTAAGAAAAAAAACATTAAAAATAATATCATGTGAACCATTTGTTACCTGTATAGTAGGGGGCGAAGTAGTGTAATAATTATTTCCCAATGCATCAGTATATATAAGTGTTGAGTCAAAATGGGAGCTTAATGGGATCTTGAAACCAAGGCCTATAGCTAGTTCTGTATTTGAACGTTCGGTTTTATGATTAAAAAGTTCATACTTAGGGAAGATAATTAAATCACCAAACCCATTCGATTTCATTTTTGAAGAATTATTAAGTCCAATTATGGTTTTGTCAATAAAATAGCCAGATTCGATTGACATTGTAAAAGATTTGGAGACACCATAAGCAAGCCTCGTGTAAATATAATTACTATTAAATCTATCAAAAAGTTTTATTGTGTCTTTATCTCCGGCAAAAAATCGATTAGAACTTAATCCTTGGTAGTTTGCAGCAAATTCTATTTCATTTATTTTTAAAACACCTTGTGCGGTCCCTTCTGCAATAGGGCTACTACTTCCTCCAGAACAACATCCCTGAGAGAAAATACTTGTGATTTGAAATAGAAAAAATATAAGAAAAATACATTGTTTATACATAACGTGTTGTATTATTTTATTTTTAAAACTAATAAACATTCAAAAATTTAATGGATTTGAAACCAGTATCAGTTATTATTTTAAATATGGATAAACCCGATGCTAATTCATTAAGAGAAATAAGAATTTCATGTTCTCCAATTAATTGCTCTCCGAATGAAAGTGATTTAATTTTTTTGCCAGTAATATCGTAAACTTCAAAATTTACGACGGTATTTTTACTGAGATTATAAATTAGTGTTGCTTTATTTTCCGAATAATTTGTTAGTATTTTATATTCTGAAATAAGATTAGCATTGTCATTAATTGAAGAAGTAAGTAACGCAGCATCAATGGCAGGTTTTATTCCTGAAAGATTAGCCCCATTATCTTCATTATAATATACATGATGGTTTGAGCCACCTAAAACAACTATTTTGGGCATACCAACATTTCCATAATCTGCAGGTTTTACTGCTATATTTGAAAATATTGTTGCTCCTGTCATCCCATTATTATTTGCCCATGTTGTAAGGGTATTACATGAGGTGTTTACATAATCATCAGCTTAATAAAATTTAACTCTGCCCGGATGAGAAGAACTATAGGTTTGAACAGCATCATATGCCGATCTTGAAGGGGAGATGCATGTAGCACAAGGCATAACCCATACCAAAACAATAACTTTTCCATCGTCAAGTTCAGTAAATAAGTTATGCGATGTGCCTTTGCAATCATTACAAATAAAATTTACAGCCGTTGTTTGAGCAAACGAGAATACAGTAAAAAATATTAAGATTGATATTAAAATATTACGTTTCATTTCATAAAGATTTAATTGTTACAGTAAAGATAATAAATAAATAAGTAAATAAATACTAAAATGACAAATAAATAAAAAATAATTTAGTGATTTGATTAACAGCTTAATTTGCAATAAATATTTTTAAGATGACGTAAATCAAAATGAAATATATAATAAGAATCGTTTATTTTAGTGGTTTTGTATGAATTCCACATTCTCC
>CAZCLJ010000484.1:0-2169 GCA_964499465.1 uncultured Hyphomicrobiales bacterium | reverse complement strand
AGCGACTATGTCGTCAATGTCCTCAAGGGGCTGCGCAAGATGGAACAGAACAACCTCGTCATGGATGCGCCCGCCCGCGACAAGCTGCTCAGGCTCCATGATCGGGCGGCGTCATACATTGCGCAAATCAACCAGAGCATGAAGGCTGAAAACACGGGGAACATCGCTTGGGCCACGTCGGAAGGCGCCGCCATCGGCGAGCTGATGAAGGAGTTCCGCCGCCAGCACTTGGAACGGCTCCAGAAGGAGGAGGTGTCGCCCTTCTTCAGCCTGGCCTTTACCGACATGCTGAACTATTACCGCCGCATCAAGGACCATGCGCTCAACATTGCCGAGGTCGTGGCCGGCGAAAAATAAACCACCAGCCGGTTAGAACTGCTCGAAGGCTTGCATGGACCCATGCAAGCCTTTTTCATTACACGCACAAGCCAAATATTCCACTGATATGGAACAAACACCTAACCCTTGCCTCATTTTTTCCTAACCGATCGCCTCGATGGTTTACCTACGAACAGATGAGTTTCGTATTCAAACAACAAACAGGAGGATGAGTATATGAATAAGCAGTTGGTATTTGGTGTCGCGGCGGCAGGTCTGATGGCGTCGACCATGGCGGGGCTAGCCCAGGAAACAACCTCGTTTCGCAGCGAATTGGACGACGTGGCCGCCCGTCTGGCCAAGCTGGAAAAGGGCTCGGAGCAGTCTGCGTCATGGAGCGATAAGATAACCATCAAGGGCGACATCCGGTATCGCTACGAATACAAGGATAAGGAGGACGACACCGACAAGAGCCGCAACCGGCTCCGTGCGCGTGTCGGTGTCTACGCCCAGGTGAACGATGAAACAACGGCCGGCATCCGTCTGGCCACCGGCAGCGACGAAAGCCCCACGTCGACCAACCAGGACATCGACAACTTCGGCAGCAAAAAGCCGATCTGGCTGGACCTCGCTTACCTCGCCTACGCGCCGAAATACATCGACGGAGCAACCCTTACCGTCGGTAAGATGAACCAGCCGTGGGTATTTGCGTCCGATCTTCTTTTTGACAGCGATTTCAACCCCGAGGGGGTCGGCTTGACCTATGGAACCGATCTCGGCAGCATTTCGCTCAAGACGCAGGTGGGCTACTTCACGCTGATGGAAAATAAGACCGACGACATCCAGATGGCCACGGCCCAAATGTCGGCATCCGCCGACATGGCCGAAGACATTACACTGACGGCCACGCTTGGAGGCTTCTTCTACGGCGGGCTCAAAGGCGAGGCCTTCGCAAAGTTCAATGGGAAAACAGCCGAGAACGGCAACAGCAACAATGGCACAGGCGAATACCTGTTCGATTACGACATCATCGATGGCTCACTCATGCTGGACTTCCACTCCATCACGGCTTATGCCGAAATCGCCAACAACATCGCCGATGACGTTGAAGACGACACCGCCTGGATCCTCGGCCTTGGGACGCAGATCAAGAAGTTGTCCCTGGACTACAACTACCGCGACATGGAGCGGGATTCCGTGCTCGGCGCATTGGCCGACGGCGACTTTGGCGGCCCCGGCGGAAAAGGGCACAAGATCAAAGCCTCCTATCCCGTGGCGAAAAACCTGTCCCTCGGGGCCGCTTACTTACGCATCGACACCGCGAGCGATGACGACGTTAACCTCGTTCATTTCGACGTCAATGTGAAATTCTAGATCCGGTCGATGTTCGCGAACGGTTAAAATTAACACGTTCTAAACATGGCCTTCACAATGGACTAACCATAGCCCAGCAGTTTATCCGCATCTTAAGAGCCCCTTAGATAGGGGATCCAACCAACAAGGAGAAATGCATGAAAAGAATTATCGCACTCGCAGTCACGACCGCATGGGTCGGCGTTGCCTCGGCCCAAACCAAGATCGTAATCGATGGATCAACCACCGTCGGCCCCATCGCCAAAGCCTTTGCCGAATACACCATGGCGGCCCATCCCGAAGTGAACATCAGCGTTTCCGAGTCCGGAAGCGGAAACGGCGCGAAGGGATTGCTGAACGGAACCTGCGATGTGGCCGACATGTCGCGGCCGATGAAGGATACCGAATTCAAGGCTTGCGCGGACAAGGGAATCCAACCAGTCGCCCACGTGGTCGCCCTCGATGGCCTGCCGATCCTTGTCCACCCATCCAATCCCG
>CAZCLJ010000483.1:0-2169 GCA_964499465.1 uncultured Hyphomicrobiales bacterium | reverse complement strand
AATGACACAATATAATAAGTCTTTTAACGAATTACAACACTAGGAAAGTTGAGTATAAAATATGCTAAACATCAAACTACGATGTCTGAAATTATAGCTTATATTGATTTAGGCATTGCATAAACCATATCCATATGGTTTGAGCAAGAATGTAATTTTTCAAGAAATTCATTTATTATACTTTGATATTCAATTAAATAGTCTCGGTGGAGTTTTTTAGTAACAACAGTAATCAATCTTTTTACTAATAGTGCTATTTTATAATCATAAACTGTAAAGCAGGTTCCGAGCAATTCGTTAGAAAAATGGTCTTCAATTTCAAGGACAAAAAGAATCAGGTCTGCTTCAGCTTTTGGGTCTTTAACAACTTTTACAAATTCATTTATTTTCTTGATACAGGCAGATAAACTTTTGGCTTTTCTTGGCTGTTCAGCATAACCTTTGTAATTCTTATAATAAACATCTAATATTTCATCTTGTGTTTTTTCAAAAAGTTCAATAGCCCCACTTTCATTATTAAAATAAGTAACATAAAGATAATCATAAACCTCTTTGTTTGAAGCAAATTTTATTACAATATTTTCTAAATCAAATTTGGATAAGTCTTTGATTTTTTCTTTATCTTCTTTACTTACTCTTGGCATAATCGCTTTCTTTCATTTTATAGACACCATCTCTTTCCTTGTCAATATCGCCACCTACATATCCGCAAACTCCAACTCTTGGAGAATTAACAACAGGTAATTCTGCACCATCTGCAAAATCATCACATTCTTTCTCGTGTTTTTTAGAACATTTTTCGCAGAAAAACGACGGCTCGTCCCAATTACAAATTGTGCATATACTAACAGCCGGATACTTTCCACATTTATCGCACATTATTTTAAGCGGCTCATTTCGTGAAAGTAAAACAATATTTTGATTATCCATATTTAATTGATAGCTATTTAATGCTTTTATTCTTAATTGGGTTGTGTCACCAAAATCATATTCATAATTTACCTCCAGTTTAGGATGGAAAACATTACCAATTTTTAATTTTTGATTGATTTCTTCTCTTTTGATTGTGAAAGCGCTCAAATGCCCACAGCATTCAAGCCAAATATGTCTGAGAAAATCGTCTAATTTTTTTAACGATAACGATTCTTTTATGAGTAAATGTAAAAAATATGGACCACAATCTACCTGCAAATGACAATAGGGTAATATTTCAAACTCTGTAGTTCCATCATATTCTTCTTTATCAGACAAATGCTTTGCTAAATGTCTTGACATACCTTTTTGAGAAAATGTTTGCTTACAAAAAAAGCACTTCCCTTCTGATACTAATACTTCTTCATCCATTACAAATCCTTTGAAAATATTTAACACAATATTAAATTATAAAACAATTTTTTCATTTTAATTTTTTCAAATATATGATAAATCTTTTAATTTTAATATAGTTTTTAGTTTTTTTTTAATTAAGAAGATAATATTTTTTGTTTTGTTAGGCAATAAGTCAATCGAACAACTTGTTACTCGTATGACTGAAAAGATTTTTTCTTTCTTAATCATTTTCATCATATAAATAAAAAAATCATAGTTCAAAGATAAATGAAAAGAATTTAAGATGTGCCACACTTAAGGAAGTGTGGCACATCTATGCGATTAAAATGTTTTTCTCTCTTCATCAAATAAATCACAAAAATCACAGTTCAAAGACAAAGAGATAAAATAATCACTGTCGGTTAAATTGAACTTGAATATTGTTTTTTGTTATCTTTCCAAATCCATTTTATACCAAACCGCTAACAATAATGGTAATATCAGAACTCCAGCCCCCATAACGAAAATAAAGGAGTTAGGAGATTTGTCCCGTAAAGAATGATTTCGCAGTTAGCAAATATTATCTTATTAGTTATTTGTCATTAGTCATTGGTCATTGGTCATTGGTTTGTAACTACTAATAACAAATGACGAATAACGAATGACCTATTGGAAATATTTACATTCAAATTTAATTTCTTATAATAAAAAATGCGAAACAACAAACTACGAGGCATCAGGAGTTATTAAGTTATTAGGTTATTAGGTTATTAGGTTATTAGGTTATTAGGTTATTAAGTTATTAAGTTATTAGGTTATTAAGTTATTAGGTTATTAAGTTATTAGGTTATTAGGTTATTA
>CAZCLJ010000482.1:0-2200 GCA_964499465.1 uncultured Hyphomicrobiales bacterium | reverse complement strand
TGCCAATGACATCGTAGTTTGTCATTCTGACGGATGTCAGAATCCATCTTGGTTTCAAAGACGTTTTCTAGTCATTAGTCATTAGTCATTAGTCATTAGTCATTAGTCATTGGTCATTAGTTGTTAGTAAAATACGAATGACTAATAACGAATGACTAATGACCTATAAAAACTATTTTTAAGATGGATTCTGACATCCGTCAGCATTACACTTTTACTTATGTCGTCTCCATTTAAATAAAGGTCTTGCTTTATAAGGGGGGTCGGAATGACAATTTAATTATATTTACGAAAGCAACATGGTATAAAAATGAATTATTTTAATATCCATTATAAATAATTTAATATCTTGAAAAACTTGCAAGCCGCATACATATTAAATCCTGTAGATTGTGAGTTAAGGAAAGCGGAGAATGGAAATTTAGCTGCATAATGGAGAAAGCAAGCATTTCGTTATCTTTTGTTTTCACATATCCGCAAATAGTTGAAATATTTGTCATAGTTCCAGTTTTAGCAATTACGTTTAGCTCAGCTTTAGAAGAAATCATCCTCTTTTTTAGTGTTCCTTCTTCACCCGGAGAAGCGAGCGATTCGAGGAACACATCTTTATAATCACTTCTATAAATTGAACTCAATAAATTCACCTGGTATATAGGTGAAATCAAATTTAATCTTGATAAACCAGAACCATCAACTATAGAAATATTATCTGGAGAAATTCCATTTTTAGCAACGAATTTTTTTACCTGCTCTGTTCCTTTTTCAAAACTACCGAAACCAGTTGTTTCTTTTGCTATAGTTTTAAAAAGCAGTTCTGCAGCTAAATTATGACTTTTCTTATTAATGACCTTAATTATTTCAGAAAGAGGTGGTGAGTTATACTCGCATATTGGCTGTTTATTAAAATAATCAATATCATCAGTATAATCATCAATTTTTATTAATGAACCACGGAAAGCAATTTTTCTATTTTCAATTGAATTTTTGAAATTATTAAGGAAAAAGATTGACGGGTCTTCTACTGCTATTGAAATATTGATTTCTTTTGAAATAGAACTGTCTATGCTTATTCCACCTTTTAGTTCAATAATGTCAGTTCGTTCTATTCTATTCGGAATAATATTTGATGGCTCAGACAAAGGAAGAGTTGTTATACTATTTGAAATAAAAATATTAGTTCCAATCGGATACACTATTATTTTTGCCTGTTCTCCTTTTTTTTCACCCGGTTTAACAGTAACATCAATTTTGTTATCATTGAAAGCTAATGCAGTAATTTGTGGTGAATAGGAATAAAGCATATCGTCATAGAACCAGCCCGGCGGATAAACATTGCTGTCGAAATATCTGTCATCAGCAATTAGATTTCCCCTAATAGACTTAATCCCCAGAGAATCTAAAACAGTAGCCCATTCGTTGAAAACCTCGAATGCATCGTTATGGAACTGATTGGAAAAAGTAGGGTCGCCACTACCGCGAATTATTATATTTCCAGTAAACTCACCATTTTCATCTATTTTCCCATCAAGATAAACGGGGGTATTGTATCTGAAATCT
The DNA here is from genome assembly GCA_964499465.1 of uncultured Hyphomicrobiales bacterium. Lineage (GTDB taxonomy): Bacteria > Bacteroidota > Ignavibacteria > Kapaibacteriales > UBA2268 > JAAYJM01. The sequence continues at coordinate 643 of CAZCLJ010000482.1, read as the reverse complement.
GAACCAAGATATTCAAGAGCAGCAGCCGTTGTTAATATCTTATTTGTTGATGCGGGAATAAAACAATTATTCTCATATTTATTGAATATATACTCGCCTGTTTCAAGAGATAGTATGCAAGCACCAATAAAAGCATTTGAAAAGTCTGGAATACTAATTATACTTTCTATATCTTTCTTTAACTCGTTTATTGGATTTTGATATATATTTTTATTATCGGTTTTTATGGAATCCTGACCACAAAACAGGTAAGACGAAGAAAATATCAGGAATAGAGCTAATATAGAATAGTATTTATATTTGCTACTATTTGTTTTATTAAATATTTGTGATGCTTTTACAGTCATATTTATTGCTGAAATTATTTGTCTCATATTTTATTTTAAAATTAAAGAAAATACAGAACAAATCAAAAATTAAATAAAGAAAATTTCAGAACTCCTTATGCCTCGTAGTTTGATATTTCACTGGCTTGTCATTTCGAACCCCCAGATAAAAGAAGACTTTTATTTTAAATGGAAATGACATAAGGACTTATAAAAAATAGAAAGTCAAAATCCCCCCTACCCCCCTTTTTCAAAGGGGGGTATTAAAAAGAAAATTCTTCTCCCCCCTTTGAAAACTAACGATTATACACATCTTT
>CAZCLJ010000481.1:0-2245 GCA_964499465.1 uncultured Hyphomicrobiales bacterium | reverse complement strand
TTTTATCAGAGTTCGGAATTGATGTACCTTGACAGGATTCAGGAAGATGATTACAGGAAGTTCATAACGGACAGGTTTCTATCCGGCAATAAAATAATCACAGGAGATTCATTGACAAAAATATTTGAGTGGACGAGGCTGCATACCTATTATGTACAATATATCTGTAACATCCTATTTGAGATGAACGAAAAAACGATTGAGACAGAACATATCAACAGCGTGTTTCACCGTGTCCTGACAGATTCTGAACTGCAATATTTCAGCTACCGGAACCTGCTTCCGCCTCACCAGTTCAAACTTTTACAGGCAATTGCAGTTGAGGATGGTGTAACACATCCTACGTCCGGTAAATTTATCATGCGCTATAACCTTACCAGTGCGAGTTCCGTTAATACTTCCTTAAAAGCCCTGCAGGAAAAGGAGATGATTGTGCAGGAAAAGGGGAAATGGCTGGTTTATGATGTGTTTTTCTCAAGGTGGCTCGAACATCATTACAGAAGACAATAAAATCAGGTCACCACTTAACAAATCCGAACGGTCAATCCCTGTCACGCACCGGGCTATTTCCACATCCAATCATCCCAATGCGTATGGCTGAATTATTTTTTGAACCAAATACAATTTGTGGGGCAAAAATTGTAACAGCTGAAACAGCGCTTGCGCTTTTCAGAAAAGTTCTATGTTCTATTTTTCCATATTTTCTTTTTGTGTTTCAGATTTCAGATCGATAGTATTTTTGAGGGTCAATCCGGATCATTGATAAAACCCATTTTTATTGTTCTTAATTTGTAACTTCCAGCAATTTTCTGATTGCTCCCATCAATATTTCTTCCGCATCAGCAGTAACAGGGCTTGCTTTAATTTCATATCCTCCCTGCTCATAAGCCTCTTTTGTGCCAATGTAAAAAGGGCCATAATCGCCATACGCCGCCATTGCCACTTTCAAATCGGGGCACATGGCCTTTGCAGCGAGCTGATATTCAACAAATAATTCGCCAGGCATAAATAAAATTCGGATGTTCCCCAGTCCCAGACAAGCCAAATCGATTTTTTTACCTGCCTGTTCCCGTTTCCACCATGCCAGTTTTCCCATATTGTTGGTAAGCAGGCGTGGATTCATTGTATGTATCCGCTTTTCTATTGCAGCCAGTGAATCATTCGCTGCCGGTAACCGTACAGGGACAACTTTCCAACTCAGATCAGAAGGTGCAACAGGAAATTTTTCACCCGATTCCCATGCCCGTTTCATCCCGTCGGCAAGCCGCCTGGCCAGGATTTCACGATTTTCGTGAGAACCGTCATTGTATTTGCCGGCTGCGATATTTCCACCGGCCCCGTTGAAATGGATATGCAGTGCGTCCGGGACTTCCAGTTGCCGGTAAAAACGGGCCAATCCGGGAAAATCAGGATTAGCCACCTTTGTCAGATAATAACTCTGTGGATGCGTTGCATAGAAGCTCATTACCGCCAGGGGTTCCTGCCGGTTCCAGAAGCTGATTACCGTGACCATCGGGTCGATAAGTCCTTCGGGTTGAGTACGCAAAAACGGATCGCGGGAAGAAGATCCCCGCATTGTTTCCACTTTCCCCTGTTCGTTAATGATCCTTCTGTTTGAAGCAACCTGCCTTACGGGGGCTTCACCCACTCCTATGTGGGTTACCGGCCGGGCTTTATCCAGCGAGTTTTGCACTGCTGCTTTCAATTCCTGTATAAAGGTTCGTGCAAAACGGCCGTCAAAACTGTGGGTGTCCATTCCTGCATCCAGCAAAAATTTTTCAGCGCTGAAATCACAGATTGGGGCGTCGTGCTGATGGATGGTATGCACCACCACCCGTTGGAAAGTGGTATGGGCTGCTTCTGCAAGCGCTTCTTTAAAAGCATCCTGGCTTTCATTGACAATCCCGATCCAGTCAACAGCGCAGAGAACGACAGGCTTTCCGGCCCCTGAAATCACCATTCCTTTTGCCCTCAAACCCAAATCCCAACGGTTTTCCATTCGGTCGTAGGCGAGCATGCTGCCAACCGGCGGAGTCGCATCAATATCAAAAACAGATAACTTCAGGCCGGGATTTTTTTCCCTGGCTGCATCTTCCTTTCCCGCACCGTTTGCCATATTTCCGGCTCCCGGGAATAAAACGCACAGCAGGACAAAAAACCAAATCCGACAGAATGTTGGCATGACCATACGTTTATCAGATCGAATTTAATTGATCGCGATTTTCATACACCTTTGTCATGGCAT
>CAZCLJ010000480.1:0-2276 GCA_964499465.1 uncultured Hyphomicrobiales bacterium | reverse complement strand
AAAGAACTCAAAATGCTTGCGAAAGAACTCGAAACGTCTGCGAAAGAACTCAAAACATCTGCGAAAGAACTCGAAACATCTGCGAAAGAACTCAAAACATCTGCGAAAGAACTCGAAACGTTTGCGAAAAGATTAGCTAAAGTTTTCTATAGTATTATTTTTCATTTCTGTTTTTTTGTTGAATATTTATTTATATATTTTTAAATATTATAAAATATTTTTTAAAATTATTTTTAATTTTTATAATATTATGTTATTTTGTGAATATTAAAATGTGTTTATTTTATAGTTATTTTATCTTTGTAAAATTAATATTATTTTTTGTATAAAATTCCTTTAAATTCTTTCTGAAAAAAATTGATTTCTATTATATAATTAATGTTTTTTTCATAATTTTTGGAGTTTATAATTATGACAGAAGATGAAATGAAAAGAAATTTCAAAATGTCGAAAGCTGATTTATGTATGTTTGCCTCAATTTTGGCAAATACATTAACCAGAGACATAGCGGATTTAACCCCTTTTGGCGTTACCACAGCAAAAATTGCTGAATTAAAAACGCTCGGGGACGATTATGAAGTTTTTCCCAGTGACGATTATTTGGTCGGAACAATGATGATTGCCACTGACGAAAAAAATGCAAAAATCGAAGAAGTGAAAGAGGCGATTCGCCAGCTTGCAGCAAGGGTTGAGGCAAAATGGGGTGTTGACTCAGGGCAGTATAAACGTCTTGGAATAGCAGATATGTCGCATTTTACCGACAGGACATTGCTTTCGGCTGCAAGAGGTGTGCATCTTGCAATGACAAGCTATCTCAGCGACCTCGCAGGTTTTGGTTTGACACAGGTTATTTTAGATAATTTCAATGATTTGTGCGATTCATTTGAAACCGCAATAGCAGCACAAAAAGACGCAATTATGCAAAGGGATATCAAAACCAAAGAAAGAACTGAAATGGGCAACCAGCTTCATTCCTTGGTTTCAACTTACTGCAATTTTGGGAAGATTTTATACGAAAGAACCGACCCAGCCCGCTATAACGACTATATCATTTATCCCGTTACCAGTGCTGCTTTGCTGCCACCACCTAATTTTTATTACGATTTTATCGGTAAAACATTTTGGTGGGACCTGGTGAGTCACGCCACAAGTTACCAGTTGGAAAAGAAAGAGGGAGAGGGTTACGTTGAGATTTATGCTGGGAAAGACCCAGAATTTCAATTTACCCCGCCAGACGGTCAGGGATTTTATCGCGTTAGGGCTCGTAATATGAATGGCTTCGGTCCCGCAACCGAAGACCTCGAACAATGGTATTTTGCCGTTCTTCCACCGGCAAGCAATTTGCAAATTAGCGATACCGAAATTGAGCCGGGTAAATACAATTTAACATGGACAGCCGTTCCCACAGCAACAGAATACAGCATTTATCGTTCCGTAGTGAATAACGGGCAGCCAGCAGGGGATTATTCCCTTCAGGGTAAGACATCTGAAGCTTATTTTGTAATAAATGCAGAAAGTGGCAAGAGAAATTATTTCCGCGTCAATACTAAAAATTTGACGCAGTACGCTCAACCGAGTAGTCCCGTGTGGGTGGAAATTTAAATAATTGTTAATTGTTAATTGTTATCGGTTTATGGTAATTAAGTCATTGGTTATTTGTCATTTGTCATTAGTTTTTTTCTTCTACCAATGACCAATGACTAATGACTAATGACTAATGACTAATGATTAGTGATTAGTGATTAGTGATTAGTGATAAATTACTGAAAGCCGATAGCTGACAGCCGAAAACCATAAACCATAAACGGAAAAACAATTAATAATTAACAATTATTACTTGTTTTTAACTTTTGCAAAGTTAAGAAACTTTACAAAAGTAATAATCTTCTTACTTTGCGAAAGTTTCTTAACCTTTCGTAAAGTTTTGTAGGGTGAAAGTAGCGATGTCATTGGTAACGAAGTGAGGAATCTCAATCTCTGTGGTAGCAACGACTTGAGAGATTTCTCACTTCGTTTACCAATGACATCTTTACGTTTGTTTGTCATTCTGAACGAAGTGAAGAATCCAGAGAGTAGTGGTTAAAAAAATTTTCTGGATTCTTCACTTCGTTCAGAATGACTGTGTTAAGTGATGTCATCTCAATTTAAATAAAGCACTTGCTTTATCAGGGGGTTCGAAATGACAAGACAGCGAAATAACAAACCACTAGGGGTCAGGAGCTCTGGTGCGCCAAGAAGCTTGGTAAAACTTATCGGTGCAAGTCCGATTCGGGTAA
>CAZCLJ010000479.1:0-2293 GCA_964499465.1 uncultured Hyphomicrobiales bacterium | reverse complement strand
CTATAAAATAATTCAAAAGGAAAAAGTATGTGCAAAATAATAGTTACTACAATACTATATAAATATATTTCAAGGAATGTAATCGGAACAATCAAAGGGTGTGATTCCTTTGAGTAAGGTTGACGATTATTTCCTATCATCGGTATTTACAGATGATAAAGGAGTTAGTTCGAGTGAAATAATTTGCAGAGCAAATTTCAATTCATGTAATAACAAATACAACCACTTCATAGATGCAAGACAACCAGGCGTAGGTAAGACAACAAATACATTGAATTTCATCAATTCAAGTACGATAGGAAAGCACTTAGTCATAGCACCTACACATGAATTTCTTGAAGAGATTGCAAAGAAAATAAAGAAGGAATTTGTAATCCTTAAGGGATTTTCTCGAGCATGCCGAAAATATGATGATGACACGAAAGAAGGAGAAATCATTCGTGAAATGAATGAAAAAGAGATACCCAACAAAGTCGTTTGCAGGTATATGAAATGTAAGGGTGCTTGTTATTACAGAAATCAATTTAGTAAGGCAAGCAAAAAACATGTTTCTATAGGTATGCCAGTCCAATTTCTACATTTATATGATTTTTCGGTATTTGATTCAATACATATTGAAGAAAGGGTTCAAGGTGGTTTCAAACTCGAATGGAATACAAAAGAAATTCACAAAGAATTATTAAAGTTAACTGAGTACATCGATAGTGAAAGACAAAAACAAATAATGGAATATGTTAAAAATAAAGATTTAGAAAACCTACAAAGAGAAGCTCCTCTTCTTAGTGATGCAATCCAGAGGAGTAATGCAGAAAAAGTGACAATGTATACAAAGGGTCACAAAGAAGTAATTAAGCCCGACAACAATTTCCTTAGCAAAATTTGCAAACTGAATGTTAATAATTTATTGCTTTACATGGAATTAGAATCAAGAGATAAAGAAAATAAATTGAAAACTCCTTATAATTCCATTTCAGTATCATACCAGAAGTTCCTCTTCTACAAGCAGTTGAAATGCAACATTCAATTAAACTATAATTGTGCAACTTTTCCAAAAAAAACGTTCTTGCATAATTTAAAAGTATTTGAAGAACTGTTCCCTCAATATACCGGAGTAGTGGAAATAAAAAGAAGTCATTATAGTAATAAAAATGTGAAAATTATTAAAATGGGTAATTCCGGGCATTATAAATCATATTTAGACATGCAATTAGCAATGCATGAGCCAAAAATTAAAAAATTAATCCGAAATGAAAAATACAATAAAAAGAAAAAAATCTGCATTTTAACATATAAGCGTTTGATTAAAGATGGAAAATTTCTGGGTTTAGATGCATTTTGGTTCGGTGCATCTCACGGAATTAATAAATATCGAAAATATGATGTGTTGATTGTAATCGGTACTTATTTACCAAATCTTGATGCATACAAGGATTATTTTTTGGAACATCATCCTGGTGAAGATATACCAAATTTTGAAGATTTCATCAAGTCAGATGGAAAAATGATTCCAAAAGATGAAAGGTTGAAAGCATTTTACGAGGAAAAATTTGAAGATGACGTATACGATTCCATACATCGATTGAGGCCTTTATGGGAAAATAACAGAAAAAATATCACTATTTACTGGTTTGGCAATAATGTTCCTGAAAAGTTAAAGGAAGAGTTCGATTACGAAGAAATGGATTTTTGATTGACTCCAACTGTCTAAACTGATGTTTCAAAATACCTTCAAATAGCCAGTTCATAATTAGTAGTTTTGAGAAGTATGTTTCCATTATTCAAAATTTTTCAGACAAAAAATTCGAGTTTTCTGAAAAAATTGTCTGAAAAATTTTGAATAACATCAATCCAATTTTAAAACATGGCAATTGTGAATTTTTTAATACAGAATTATATTATTCAAATTCTCATCCCCTATATAATATAATATAAGGACCATAATGGAGCTATGAGAGGACAACAAAAAAGTTTCGATTCATAATATCGGATTGAACACCATTAATTATAATCTTTTTCAATATGCTTGTTGCAAGCGAACAAGATTGGAATCTTTCGATTCCGAATGATACATGGCGTTGTTTGTATGCTGTGAAGTGGGAAAAGGGTAAGATGAGTTTAGAAATCCCCTTGGAGGGGGTAAATATAGCCTTTTTTGCAACTTTTGTAGCTTAAGAAGGGATAAACATCAATGAAGAAGAAAAACCCTTAAAATTGATTTTATAATCCCCATGCTGTCAACTGTTTTTTAATGTCTCTTATTTCATCATCTGAAAAAGCAAGGCCTTGATAATGT
>CAZCLJ010000478.1:0-2300 GCA_964499465.1 uncultured Hyphomicrobiales bacterium | reverse complement strand
ATGTCATCACTATTTAAATAAAAGTCTTCTTTTATAAGGGGGTTCGGAATGACAAGAAATGTTTATTAGGTTTTCAATAAATTATTACACTAGTAAGATTCTTTTTCCAAAAAAAAAGAATAAATTTATAGCAATGCTATAAATTTATTCTTTAAAAAATTCTATTTAAAAATAATTATTCTTTAGGAGACTCTACTGGAGGAGCGGCAAGTGGAGTAGCAGCGGCTGGTTTTGAAGCACCTTCAGTTACTGGTTTGATTTCATTAGCTGAATAATCCTGTCCTATAAAGAATTTATTTGCAAATAAAGTAATAAGCAAAATAGCAATTGCTAATATTTTAGTAATACGAGTAAGAATATTTGCAGTCTTTTGCATACCAAACATAGAGCCCATTTGGCTACCGATACCTCCAAAGGTAGCAGATAAATCTCCTTTTCCAGGCTGCAATAGGACAACAGCAATCATAAGAATTGCACAAATTATTAATATTATCGAAGAAATTGTTAAACCAATCATTTTATTTATCCAAAAAAAATATTTTTTAATTTACCGAATTTCAAATATATTAAATTTTTTTAGAATAAAAAAATAAAAAATGTTTTTAATTTCAAAATATATCATAAGAACGCATATTGCCCCCTTCCTTTTTGGAACGCTAACTGTATTATTTTTATTCCTTTTCCAGTTCCTATTGAAATATTTAGACCAACTTGTCGGAAAAGGTATTGATAATTGGATAATTTTTCAATTAATTGTATTAAATATTCCCTGGATGCTTGTTCTGGCAGTCCCAATGGGAATACTATTTGCAGTTCTGATGTCCTTTGGAGCGATGTCTTCAAATTATGAAGTAACAATAATTAAAGCAAGTGGTGGCTCTTTAATTAGGATGATGATGCCAATACTAATTTTTGCTTTATTTTTATCTGGCTTTCTTTTTTGGTTTAATGACGATGTATTGCCCGATGCAAACCACAAAGCTAAAGGACTTTATGCAGATATAACAAAAACCAAACCGACTTTTTCATTAGAAGCAGGACAGTTCACTTCTCAAATTGAGGGCTACACTATTATTGCCCGCCAACTTGATTCTGCACGAACCACAATGAAAGGTGTTACTATTTACGATAATTCACGCTCAGACCAATATAATATTGCTTCTGCTGATAGCGGACAAATATTTTTTAGTCCTGACAACTCAAAAATGATAGTTAAACTGTTTAATGGCGAAATCCATCAGTTCCTTCTGAAACATCTTAATAATTATAAAAAAATTGAGTACTCAGATTATCAGATTCAAATTCCTGCAAGTGGTTTTGCTTTTGAAAGAACAAGCGAGGTTATGGTTGCCCGCGGAGACCGTGAAATGAAAATTTCTGATATGCAGTTAATCGTTAACGAATCCAGAGCTAAAGCAAGCGAAGCTAAGAACAGGATTTACAAACGACTGAATGAGCATTTACTTTTTTTAACTAACGGAATTATAGATAACTACTCTCCTCCCGGCAATCAAATCAGCATTGCTGTGGAAAATCCTCAGCAAAACGTTACCAGTGATCCAATTGATAGTGGAAAAGTTGCTGTTTTAAAAGCAATGGAAAGAAGGATTACTTTTCTAAAGTCTTCTGTTAGTTCCGATATTTTTCAGGTACAGGATTTTGATTTAAGAGCAAAACAATACAAAGTTGAAATTCATAAAAAATACGCAATTCCTTTTGCCTGCCTTCTTTTTGTGCTGGTGGGCTGCCCACTTGGTGTTATCACAAAACAAGGCAACTTCGGAATTAGCGCTGCAATTAGCTTAGGTTTCTATATCTTTTACTGGGCATGCCTTATTGGTGGCGAAAAACTTGCAGACCGCGGTATTATGGAACCTTTTATTAGTATGTGGCTCGGAAATTTAATTATTCTGGCGCTTGGAATTTTTCTAACTCTCAAAGTTAATAATGAATCATTATAACAAATGATATTAATTGCGCTCGTAATTTTTCGCTTCGCTGGTTATAGAATGGAAGCATATTTTAAAGAAGTCTTCCCAATAAATCATTAGTGCCTATACAAATGACTAATGACGAATGTCTAATAAGCAATGACAAAGTAAAGAATATAATTTCAAAACTCCTGCCTCCATAAAGGAAATAAAGGAGTTAGGAGATTTGCATCGTAAAGAACAATTGCGCAATTTATGCAGAAAAGGTGTCATTCCGAACCCCAAGATAAAAGAAGACTTTTATTTTAAATGGAGATGACATAAGGTTTAGAAGATTAGAAGGTTTAGAAAGATTAGATTTTTTGAACT
>CAZCLJ010000477.1:0-2316 GCA_964499465.1 uncultured Hyphomicrobiales bacterium | reverse complement strand
CCATTTACTAATTTAACTCTTTTTTATTAATTTCACAACATTTCCAGTAGAACCAGAAAACGAATTTTCAACTTTAGCAAATTTTATGTATATAAACCAGATGTCCTACATCTCCAAGATATAGGAAATGTTTATTCTTTTTTGCTTCTCCTTTCTTCCATTTAAATATTCTTCTTTTTTATTCCAAATATTTTTCATATATTGCATTTATGAGAAATAGAACTTTATCGGCAAATAATATTTTAAACGGAAAGGGAACAATCCGAGGATTGTCTTTTCTTTCTTTCCAGAAAATTATGCTGATTTTTATTTTAATTCAAGTATTTTCATCTGCCATACCCCTTTAATTTTCATTATATTCAATTTTTGATAAGATATAATTAAAATGTATTTTATTGATTGTAATATAATGGTTTATCTCGTTTAATCTCATTTATCAAATATAATAATTCAAGTTGTTGTTATATAATTAATTAGTATTAGCAACTTAACAATTTTAAAAAAAATATAAAATATAGGAGTTTTTAATGAAAACAAATCAATATATCCCGAAATATAATGTAGAAGCTAAAAATGTTACTTCTGAATTATCCAAATATATGTTAGTCGATGGTTTTCCAATCTGCTTGGATTTAGATAAAAGCTATGACGGTTTTTTTGTTGATTCAATGAATGATACAGAATATAACGACTTTTTCTCTTGCTTTGCATCACTTCCAATCGGCTTGAACCATCCAAAAATTAATAATGATGAATTCATTAATTATATTGGAAAAATTGCAGTCAACAAACCATCAAATTCTGACATTTACACAGAAGCAATGGCTACATTTGTAAAAACATTTTTCAAAATTGCAGTGCCGGACTATTTCAAATATTCATTTTATATTTGCGGTGGTGCTTTAGCAGTAGAAAATGCCCTCAAAGTTGCATTCGATTGGAAAGTAAGAAAGAATTTTGCTAAAGGATATAAACGCGAAGTCGGACACCAGATTATTCATTTCCGTGAAGCATTCCACGGCAGAACTGGCTACACAATGTCCCTTACAAATACAGACCCAACCAAGGTAAATTATTTTCCAAAATTTGAATGGCCAAGAATAATTAATCCCAAAATGGTATTTCCACTAAATAAAGATAATATGGAATATACTATCAAATTAGAAAATGAAGCAATTGAAAGCATTAAGCAAGCATTTTTAAATAATAAAGATGACATAGCCGGTATTATTATCGAACCAATTCAAGGCGAAGGCGGAGACAATCATTTCCGTCCGGAATTTATGAAGCAATTACGCCAACTTGCCGATGAAAATGAAGCACTTTTGATTTTCGACGAAGTTCAAACTGGCTTAGGGCTTACTGGCACTTGGTGGGCACATCAGCAACTTGAAGCCAAACCAGATTTAATGTGCTTCGGTAAAAAAATGCAGGTTTGCGGTATTCTTGCTACCGACAGAGTTGATGATATTCCAGATAATGTTTTTCATACCTCCAGCAGAATTAACTCCACCTGGGGGGGTAATCTTGTCGATATGGTGCGTGCTACCCGTTATTTAGAAATTATTGAAGAAGAAAATTTACTCGAAAACGTAAAAGAGCAAGGCAAATTCTTGATGCAGGAACTTCATAATATTGAAAATGAATTTCCAAATTTAATTTCAAACGTTCGTGGAAAAGGGCTTTTCTGTGCTTTCGATTTCCCAAATTCAGAAATTAGAAATAAAGTAAGAGAATTATGTTTTGATAACAAACTAATTATTCTTTCCTGTGGCGATAAATCAATACGCTTCAGACCATCACTCAACGCAAAAAGAAAACAACTTGAAGAAGGACTTGCTATTATCCGCAATTGCATTGCTAAAGTTAAATAGCTTTTTACATCATATTTGATATTTATCTCCTTCCCAAGTTGAACTTGGGAAGGAGATGCAAAAGATGTTGTTCCGTTGCTAAGAATCTCACATTAAAAAGAACTTTCCGAAAGTTTTAAAACTTTCGGAAGGTTGTGTAGAATAAAATTTAAGATGTAATTGGCAATCCCATATAAAACAAGTACTTTATTTAAAATGAGATGAAATTAGATTTAGAAAGTTTAGAATATTAACTTTCGCAAAGTTAAGAAACATTACGAAAGTGTTCGGATTTCTTACTTCGAGAAAGTTTTTAAATCTGTTAAAAGTATTTGAACTTAGCGTGGAAAGAGTTATTTTCTTTAAACTCCGTAGGAGTATCCTGTTTGTAGAAATAATGTTGAAAAAAAAAAGCAACGTAGTTGCGACCTATCTTTACTACAAACAGAACACTCCTACGGAG
>CAZCLJ010000476.1:0-2323 GCA_964499465.1 uncultured Hyphomicrobiales bacterium | reverse complement strand
GTATTGTAGTAACTATTATTTTGCACATACTTTTTCCTTTTGAATTATTTTATAGTAGGTGAATCGCCCAATCACCTCAGACTTGCTTTTTTAATCACGTCTTCTTTGATAGGTTTTTAGATCATTTTTCATCAGTTTGTTAAAGTATTTGCTACGTGGAGTCATTGTTTCTTCCAGAAATTTATCAATTTCTGACAACGCCTCTGCATCGACTGTGATAGTTATTGCTTGTTTCATTACCTCACCTTTACAAATTTTCTATTTAAATAATATTGATACTGTACATATGATAAATAATATAACTTATATAAATAGATTATTATTATGAATATGTCAGGAGATAACGTTTTTGTTCTTATTGGAAATTAAACAATGAGAATATATTATCTAATTTTCAATGAAAAAAATTGAATAAGAATGGAATATGGGCAGTTGAAAAAATGTAATGGCTATATTATGAATGATTTAAATAATAAAAATTAATAAATTTTGTTAATTAATTTTTTTAGTAATTATAATTATTGAAATTAATAAAAATTTTGCAGTGGATATGGTGTTTAATGTAGTTTTATTGTTTATAGTGGCTATAAGAGCTGTGATATCTATAGCAGTTGATAATTTATGTCTTCAACATTAGTTCTTTAAATTTCGTAATTGATGTAATCTTAATTAATTTTTGTATTATAACTTCAAAAATATATAGTTCTATATATCCGTAAAAACGTGTTTTGTTCGTCAAATTCATTTCTGTTTTTCAAATTTCCCGTGTTATTGTCGAATGGTGTCTTGTTATTCAATTAGTGCCGTATTGGTTGAGTTTTAAGCATTGGAAATTAACTTACATGCATATATGTAAGTCAGGATTTTTCGGGAGAAATTTTCTGAAGGAAAGATTAGACAAACTGGGAGGAAGATATATATAACAATAAAAAAATAATAATGAATTAAATAAAAAATGATAGAGAGAAATGGTGATAATATGGGTAAAAAACTGCCTGTACTTACTGAGGAAGAACAAGAAGAAAAAAAATTGGAATATTATCAAACGGTATCTGCCTTTGCCGGAAAATCAATCTCTGAACTTATGGGAAATGAAAAATGTTACAATAACTACAATGATAACGATTGCGAATCGAAGAGAATTATATTACAAAATTTGACCGCTCCAAGCACATCAAGGCAGTTATGGGAAATTGTGAAATGTAATGGCTACATTGGTGAATACAAAACATTTACAAGTCTTTTAGTACGTTATCAGAATCCGAAGTACGGCTATATTAAAAAGTTGACAACCGAAAAGCCAATAATGTATGAGCTAACCGAATACGGAAGACTGAATGCGAAAAATCCGAAAATGTTACGTGAAGAAGGAATCAAACGATATAGAGAATACAGAAAAAAAGAATTACGTGATATAATCCTTAATGATTCTGAAAGATTTAAAGAAATTTATGAGTCAATATTTGGTGAAAATTCATTTAATAATTTTACTAGTTTTATTGCATATAGTAATCAATCGAAAGATAATTCTTTTGGCGGTAACAGAGATGCCAAAATTGAAGAAATGAGAGAGAAAATAGAAAATGATGGATTTCTGCAAGATCTGAATCTTGATAAAATTGAAGAATTGGTGAAACTAGGCGATGCAGATCTACTGACTGATTTCTACATCAACCTGAATGATTATCATAAAAGACAAAAAAGCCCTATGATTCTTCAAAAGGAATATGCACCATCAAAACCAGAAGGGTTACGAGATTACTACACTGTACTTGTTAAAGCAACAAATCATCTTGTATCAAAGTCTACTTATGAAAAAATTCCATTCCGCTTCATCAGTGTTGGAAATAAGCAAGAATTAAGACTTAAATCGACTTCTGAAGCTGGAGTGTACCGGAATAATAAAGATGCAGTCGAACTCGGGTTCGAACATGTAAATAGTAAATATTTTTATAATCGTATATCTATAATAATGAGGTTTAATTCTCAGAAAAGGGAATACGTTTTCTACTATGCAGTTGTTGATGGAAAAGGCAACTGTGGTTTTACATTCCCAATAACAACTATATCATATGATGATTATGAAAAAGTCCAGAAGCAGATACAAGGCGAAATGAAATTAAAACTAATTCCGCAAAAATAAAATTGATTTTTAGATATTTTATTGCCGTGGAAGAAATAAATAATGTTAAATATTTCTTATTCCAAATTTAAATAACAAAAACCTTAAATTGTAATAGGAAGAAACAAAGTATAGGATTGATTTTGTGGTTATAGGAGTTACAAACATAAAAAGGATATAATTTTGCTGCATGCCCTCACG
>CAZCLJ010000475.1:0-2357 GCA_964499465.1 uncultured Hyphomicrobiales bacterium | reverse complement strand
CAAAAGTAAGATAAGTGGAATCATACATTCTAATGATTGATGTTTAACGAGTTAGGGATAAAATTTTGCTAAAAAAACAAAGTTTTGGGGAGTAATAGTATAAGGTTTAGATAGGTTAGATTTTTTTGAACTTTCGCAAAGTGCAAGAAAAAGCAACGTAGTTGCTTCATGTTTGTAGAAAAAGTATTTTTTGAGTTTGCAAAACTCCGTAGGAGTGTTCTGTTTGTAGTAAAGATAGGTCGCAACTACGTTGCTTTTCTTTTTTTTCATAATTATTTCTACAAATAGGATACTCCTACGGAGTTGAAAGAAAAATAAACATTGTCAAGGGTGAATACAATTGCTTTTAACTGATATAAACTTTCGTAAAGTTTCTTAACTTTGCGAAAGTTCAAAAAAATCTAAACTATCTAAACCTTCTAATCTTTCTAAACCTTTTGTTATCTCCATTTAAATAAAGGTCTTCCTTTATCTGGGGGTTCGGAATGACAATTTTATTTTTTACTACCTTTACTCTATTTGTTAAAGTATTGAATTGAACAAAAAAATGAATAAGAAATAATAGATTCTATTGGAAAAAGAACTTCTCCTTACTGAAAGCCGGCTTTAAATCGTTAAACCAAACAGCTTCCGGATTATATTCAGCAAAGAATGGCTGCTGCACCCAATCGGGATTCCGACCTTGAATGAATCTTAGCACCATTACTTTATTAACTTCAGTAGTGGCAACACCGAGCATTTGAATTTTCCCATAAATACAGGACATAACAGGTCCACGAATAGTTCTTGCCGTTCCGCTAATGTTTTTGTATGCGTCCCTGAAAATCTGCCATGCATCAACAAGAGGAACATTAAAAAAGTTATGAGCTCCGGTATTTCTCGCTATGAACATATAATAAGGCACGCAACCTAATCGAACCTGCTCTTTTAACATTTTCTCCCAAACATAAGCATCGTCATTAATATGCTTAATTACAGGGCTTTGAGTTCTAATAACTGCCCCTGTATTAAGTATTCTTTTTATAGCATTTTTTACAACTTCAGTTTCGAGTTCTCTAAAATGAGAAAAATGTGCCATAAAAGCAAGTTGTTTTCCAGAATGAATAATCTTTTCAAAAAGTTTGAGAAAATCATCTGATTCTTTTTCATCAGTAAATTTATAAGGCCAGTATGCAAGAGCTTTCGTCCCAATTCTTATTGTTTTTATATGAGATGTATCAGCGTTTAATATTGCGTTAATATAGTTTGAAAAAACCTTGTAGTTCATTATCATTGGGTCACCACCAGTGAGAAGAATGTCAGTCAGATTTTTATTTTGTTCAATAAAAGCAATATCATTTTCAAATTCTTTTGAAGCAAATTTTAAATGTTCTATGCCTGAAAACTGAGGCCAGCGAAAACAAAAAGTGCAATATGAATGGCAGGTTTGACCTTGTTTGGGAAATACAAGGACGGTTTCATTGTATTTCCTTTGTAATCCTACTAATTTTTTTTCATTGAAAGTTGGTGTATTATATTCAAGTTGACCGGCTGGATTTGGATTTAGCTTTAATCTTATTTCATTAGCAAGCTTTGTGATTTCTTCATTTGACTTTTTTTCTTTTATTGCGTTTGATATAGTTTCGAAATCATTTTCTTCAAGCATTTCTTTTTGTGGAAATGTTAATGAGTAAATTGGGTCATTTGGTGCTTTTTCCCAGTCAATCAAATTATCAATCACATAATTATTGACTTTAAAAGGAAGAACAGTTCCAACTACTTCAATTTCAAATAAGGTATTATCATCAAATCTCTGTAATTGCTTAATATTACGATAATTATGCAGATTGTAGCTTTGAAATACAGGGATTTGATTTTGATGAAAATTTACATTTTTCTCTCCTATCATATTTTCTCCTTTCTTATAAGTGCTTATATAACAAATATTAACTAAATTATTCCATATTTTGAATAAAGAATAAATATAATAATATTTTTTCAGATAAACAAGAACTATTTTTTGAGATTTTATTAAGGGATGAGCGACTTTTATACCAAACCGCTAACTAATAGTGCAAAATCTTAATGTCATTTCGAACGAAGTGAGAAATCTCAAAGTCTGTAGTAACAAGAAGTTGTGAGATTCTTCGCTGCGCTTCAGAATGACAGATTATATTACCATTATTGTTAGCGGTTTGGTATTAGATACTAATACCAAGTTGCATTCAAAGAAACAATTAAAGTGTAATGCTGACGGATGTCAGAATCCATCTTAAAAAAAATGTTTATAGGTTATTAGTCACTTGTTATTCGTCATTAGTATTTTTACTCAACTTTCCTAGTAGTTAAAATGAAGTAAATATAGAGTAGTAGTGCTT
>CAZCLJ010000474.1:0-2372 GCA_964499465.1 uncultured Hyphomicrobiales bacterium | reverse complement strand
GGATTCTTCACTTCGTTCAGAATGACAGTGTTAAATTATGTCATCTCCATTTAAAATAAAAGTCTTCTTTTATAAGGGGGTTCGAAATGACATTATGATTTTGCACTATTAGTTAGCGGTTTGGTATTAATACTCTTTTTTAAAAAAATTATTATATTTTTTTTAAATTTTGAAAAAAAGTATTTGTAAAATTAAAAAAAATGCTTAATTTTGTATTCTGTTTTAAAACAGATTGGGATGTGGCCAAGCGGTAAGGCACCGCCCTTTGGAGGCGGCATTCGTAGGTTCGAATCCTGCCATCCCAGCTTTTTTATTAAAATAGATAGATAATATAAAATGTTCGATTTTAGAGTTGTATCGGGAAGAGCGAGTAAAATATTAGCTCAGAAAGTAGCAGATAAGCTCGAAATGGAACTTTCACCTGTAAGTATAAAAAACTTTAGCGATGGTGAAATTTGGGCAAAATACGAAGAGAATGTGCGTGGAGAAGATTTATTTATTATTCAGGCGACCAATGCACCTGCTGATAATTTATTAGAACTTCTTATTTTAATAGATGCAGCAAAGCGAGCATCAGCACGTAGAGTTACAGCTGTTATACCTTATTTCGGATATGCCCGTCAAGACAGAAAAGACCAACCAAGAGTTTCAATTACAGCCAAATTAGTTGCAAATTTAATTACAAGGGCTGGTGCCGACAGAGTAATCTCAATTGATTTACATTCGGCACAAATTCAAGGTTACTTTGATATTCCATTCGACCATCTTTACGCTTCCCCAGTAATCCTTAAGCGCCTCCTTCAAATTGATATTACCAATACAAGCGTTTGTTCTCCAGATGTAGGTGGAGTTAAAACCGCCCGCTCTTATGCTAAAAAGCTTGGAACTGAACTTGTCCTTGCTCACAAAATCAGAGATGATAATAAAGTTGAGATTATGAAGGTAATTGGAAACGTTGAGGGTAGAAATATTATAATTGTTGATGATATAGTTGACACTGCTTCATCATTTGTCGAGTGTGCTAAATCTTTAAAGGAAGCTGGTGCTAACAAAATTATGGGGGCTTGTGTCCATCCTGTTCTTTCAAGCAATGCAATTCAAAAGATTGAAAATTGCGGTGTTGTCGATAAACTTATTGTTACTGATACTATTCCTTTAAAAAAATCGTCTCCAGTATTAGAGGAAGTTACAATAAGCGAATTACTTGCCGAAGCTATAGTAAGAACTCATAACAATAGCTCAATTAGTTGCTTATTTGATATTATAAGATAAATAATTTGAAAATATTAATAATAAATAAAGTGAGATAAAATAATGAACTCAGTAAAATTACCATCAAAAAGACGTGCTACAGGAAAACAAAACGTAAAAAATGTTAGAAAAGAAGGTAATGTACCCGGTATTTATTATATTAAAAATAGTGAAAATATTCCTATAAGTGCTGACCCAAAAGCATTAAAAGATATAGTATATACTAAAGAAACAAAAATGGTCGAATTAAGTATTGAAGGTGAAAATAAAATTTATGATTGCTTTCTTAAAGATGTTACTTTCGACCCAATAACTTCAAAGGTTACTCACTTCGACTTGCTCGGCGTTTTACCCGAACAAAAAATTTCTGTTGAAATACCTATTTCTTTGGTAGGAAATCCAATTGGTGTTCGTCAAAGTGGTGGTATTCTTCAGCATAATTTACGTAAAATTACTATTTCCTGTCTGCCCAAAGACCTACCGAACGCTATTGAAGTAGATGTTACTAATCTAAATCTTGGGCAATCTATCCAACTAAAGCAAATAGCTCAGCCACAGTATGAATTTTCTATTTCCGAAGAATCAGTAATAGCTCATGTTACGGCTTCAAGGTTAACTGCCAAAGCTGGTGAAGAAAAAGGAAAAAAATAATTGCTTAAATTATTAATTGATAATTAAAAATCCTCCTTATTAAAGGGGGATTTTTTTTATGAGGAAATTATAAATTTCAGAACCCCTGATGCTATGTTGCATTCAAAGATACATTTAAACTCTAACTCTCCCAAATTTACGTATTACTTTATTTATTTTTTTAATAAATATAGATTAGTAGCAGTTTATCTTGAATTTTATAACAAATAATCTATTACGTATTTATGGTTTAAGGATTTTACGCTCTTTATTGGAAATTAACTCCCAAATAAATTTGGGAGTTAATCTAAGGATTAGAGTATCACCATAATTTATTATGGTGATTTGACTAGCAGTAAGAAAAATGTATGCGTTTTTTTACTAAATAAATCTTTCAATTACGTAAAATTGGGAGAGTTAGAGTTTAAAGATGTCATTACCAATGACATCTTTTTAGTCATTCTGGCGTATGTCAGCACCTGTCTTGCTTT
>CAZCLJ010000473.1:0-2421 GCA_964499465.1 uncultured Hyphomicrobiales bacterium | reverse complement strand
ATGTCATTGGTAAACGAAGTGAGAAATCTCACAAGTCATTGATAACACAAATTTTGAGATTCCTCACTTCGTTACCAATGACATCTTTACTTTTTAACACCCAAACTTTACGAAAGTTAAGAAACTTTCGAAAAGTGCAAAAAAAAGCAACGTAGTTGCTTCCTGTTTGTAGAAAAAGTATTTTTTGAGTTTGCAAAACTCCGTAGGAGTGTTCTGTTTGTAGTAAAGATAGGTCGCAACTACGTTGCTTTTCTTTTTTTTCATAATTATTTCTACAAATAGGATACTCCTACGGAGTTGAAAGAAAAATAAACTCTGTCAAGGGTTAATACAATTGCTTTTAAATTATATAAACTTTCGCACGAGTTTCCCGGAGCTTTGCGAAAGTTAAAAATCTAAACTATCTAAACCTTCTAATCTTTCTAAACCTTATGTCATCACCATTTAAATAAAGCATTTGCTATATTTGGAATTCAAACTGACAGAATCTTTATGGAACTCATTTCAAAATTATTACACTTTTTAAAAATTCATTAAATCTATCTATATTTTTATCGTAAGTTTCAGGGGTAGCTGTAAAATCAATACAACCATAGTAATTACCAACTTCAAAAAAAACATACTGAATCCTAAACTCATACCCTTCTTCTGTTTTCTTTTCAATCTTATAACGAACAAACTTTTCTTCAGGTCCACTAATTTTATCATATTTAATTATAGATTCTTTATTGATTAAGCAGCTATCTTCATATTCTTTTAAAGATTTATATTTTGATTTATCATGAAAATATAAAGCTACTGCATTAGAGATATTCCAAATATCTGGAAATGTTCCAAACAAAGAATGTTTATTTTCATTGTAATTTCTTAGCCAAGATGGTTGTTCATTCACATTTAACCAGTATGGCACTTCATACTGAATTCCAACGAATGTATCTTTTACAATTAATGGCTTTTTATTTATATTATGCTCTATTTGTTTTGTAAGAAAATCAGTATCAATATTCATATTATAAACTCTAACAGAATTTGCTACTTCATTCTTTAAATAATCAAGACGGAAAGACAGGTTCTCCTGTTTAAAAACCGGATAGGTAATTGCAACAATACGGTTATTAGAAGTAAACATAAGATTAAGCAGATAGTCTATTTCATAAGTTGCCATAAATTCGTATTTTTCTCTATCAAGGTTTTCGCTTGTATCTTTTTTTAAATCTGGAATTGAATCCGGCTGCTTGAAATACCAAAGTAAAAATTTCTTTTGATACTGATTAGTAAAATACTCAGAATGGCTTTCCACTTTTTGCTTAAATACTTTTTCCTCAACATTTTCAAGTTCGTAATCTCTAATCCTGTCTAATAGTTTATATTCCTTAATAGAATCAAACATATAATCTTTCATATCATAAGGAATAGGATAATTTGTGAATTGAACAACTGACCCATCAATTGAATAGAAGTCGCTGTATTCAGTAGAATTTATAACAGAATCACCGATAAACGAAACCGCAAAATTTGTTTCGTAATATTTTTCAAAATAAGTTACAATACCGTCATTTCTTAAGAAATCCTTTGCTTTTTTCTGCTTTCTTAAATAATCTAAAAGCGAATTAAACAGTGGATTTAGTGTTGCCCGGTCAGTCCAGCCATCCCACATCAAATTAACATAAATTTCACTTCGAAAAATAACATAACCAATTTTTGGGTAATATAACGTTAAAATAGCATAAGTATCACCATTTGATTTCCTGTCGCTTGAAATGTCAAGCATAACAAATGATGGATAAAGTTGAGCCAGCTTATAAAGTCCTTCATTGCTTTTAAGATTTGGAATTTTTTTGGCTAAACCGCTGTTTGAAACCGCTGTAAATAATTGTTCATCGGTTTTCACTTCTTTAAAAAACTCCAGATTATTCCCCATTTTAACAAAATACTTATCATCAACAACAATAAGCATGTTTTTTAGAGAATCAACATCAATAAAAATTTCTCTTAAAACTGAAGCTTTATTACCTTCTTTGCTATGAAAGTAATTTGTCGTTTTGTCTATTGGTAATGCTTTTTTAAATGAACCGCAGGAAACTAAAAGAATGATTGAAAATATTAATATTACAGTTCTCATTTTTCTTTAAATTTTATTATAAAAAAATTTCTTTCGTTTGAAAAATCTAATATTTCAAATTAGTAATAATCAAGTTAAAAAGCAAATTTTTAGATTAATATTTTATATTTTTTAATTACAGAACTCCTGATGCCACGTAGTTTGCTATTACTAACCCTCTTATTAAAGAAGACCTTTATTGAAATAGAGATGACAAAAGTTTAGAAAGATTAGAAGGTTTAGATAGTTTAGTTTTTTAACTTTTGCAAAGTGCAAGAAAAAGCAACGTAGTTGCTTCCTGTTTGTAGAAAAAGTATTTT
>CAZCLJ010000472.1:0-2431 GCA_964499465.1 uncultured Hyphomicrobiales bacterium | reverse complement strand
ACAAGTCATTGCTACCACAGAGTTTGAGATTCTTCACTTCGTTCAGAATGACAAGCATACGAAATAGCAAACTCTACGAGGCATCAGAAGTTCTCAACTTGGGAAGGAGTGAAATCTAAACAATATTTTCTTAACTATTGAATTTGTATAAAACAAAATAATTTATTTCTAAAATCGTTTTAAAATAAATTTTATAATAAAAAATACGGAGAAAAAATGTATAAAAAATTTAATATCTTCTTAGGAGCATTAGTAGTATTTGGAATTTTATCCATTGGTGCCTGCTCAAGCAATAGTGATGAAGACAGCAGCGATTTCAAACGCCCTGTTTTGGTTGACGAAGGAACAAACAGCAACCAAATGGTTTTAGCATCAGCAACAGAAAATTTAGCAGAAGCTGCTAAAGATGAAAAAACTCCAGTTGAAGTCTATACTATTAAATCTGTTTCAAAAGCAACTAAAGGCAAAGCAATAGATTTCACTTGGAACGATGGAAAGAAAGATATTTCCTTTGCTCAATATACAAAAGGTAAAGTTGTATTTTTAAATTTCTGGGGAACCTGGTGTCCACCTTGCAGAAGAGAAATTCCAGACATAATTCAAATTAGTAAAGACCTTAAGGATAAAGATTTCGTTGTTGTTGGAATCGCTTTAGAACATAACCCTGCTACAGCTTTTGAACAGGTAAAAACATATGCTCAAAAAAATAACTTCAGTTATATTAATATTGTTGATGCAAAAAAAGATTTAGCTATTGCTTATGGAGGCATTAACAATATTCCAGCTTCATATTTCATTGATAAAAACGGTAATATTAAAGATATGGTTGTCGGCTCAAAATCAAAAGCAGAGTTTATGAAAATCATTAATAAAGTAATGCAGTAAATAGTGATTAATGATTAGTGATTAGTGATTAGTGATTAGTGATTAATGATTAGTGATTAATGATTAGTGATTAATGATTAGTGATTAGTGATTAATGATTAGTGATTAGTGATTAATGATTAGTGATTAGTGGGTGGTTATTAGGTTATTGGTTTAAAAAAACTAATGACCAATGACCAATGACCAATAACTAATGACAAAAGCCGATAGCTGATAGCTGATAGCCGATAGCTAAAAAAAAGCATTTCAAACTTTAATCAATCATCAATGCGTCTTACTGAATTTGAAATATTGTCAATAAAAAATGCTGTTTCACTCTATTTAAAAGAATACGACTTGCTTCTTTTTGGTTCAAGAGTTGATGATTTTGCAAAAGGTGGGGATATTGACCTGTTGATTTTGACTGAAGAAAAATATAGTATGCAAACAAAATGGTCAATCAGAAATGAAATAGAAAAACAGATTGGAGAACAAAAAATTGATATTATTAATTTTGCATATAACGAGCACAACCCATTTAAAGATTTTATAATGGAAAAAGCTGTTAAATTATGAACCCGACAAAAGCAAAAGAATTACTTGAATACTATTTAGATTTAGTAAGCAAAGCTAAAGAAAATTTCAACAAATCATTAGAAAAATGTAAACAAATTGATATTAATCAAGATATTTCATTCGAAGAGCAGGAATCTCTTGATTCACTTAGCTCAAAGTTTGTCCGCATTTCAGATATATTAACCCAAAAATTACTTACTTATTTCATTATTTTAAACAGGGAAGAAACCCGCACTTTTATTGATAAAGCTCACTTCTCAGAAAAAGTTGGAATTGTTGAAAATGCTAATATTTTAATTTCCATAAGAGATTTAAGAAATGAAATATCTCACGAATACGTAAATGAAAACTTATTTGAATTATATAAAAATCTAATTGATTTGTCTTACGAGTTGCTAAAAATCATTCAGAATTCTATAGATTATTCAAATAAGTTTTTAGAAAAAAATATTTAACATAGCTAAGCTTCTCTAAACTTTGCAAAAGTTTGAATAACTGTGTTAATTGTCAATTATCTTTACAAATTCCTGATTTTTCCGTTTATCGTTTATGGTCATTGGTTAATTGTTAATTGTTAACCCAACTTGCAAAAAATATCTCAAAAAATATTTATTTTTAACCTTTTTTCGAATATTTAGTTTTTGTAACGCCCTGATAAATAACAAAACGATTTTTTGAAAATAACGAAAATTAAGCAATGTAGTGGTGTATGGTGTTTGCATCATATTTATTAATTACGTATTTTTGTATATTCAGAACCCTTGATGCTTTGTAGTTTGTTATTTCTCAGTCTTGTCATTTCGAACCCCCTTATAAAAGAAGACATTTATTTTAAATGGAAATGTCATAAGGACTTATGAAAAATAGAAAGTCAAAATCCCCCCTACCCCCCTTTTTCAAAGGGGGGAGAAGAATTTTCTTTTTAATTCCCCCCTTTGAAAAAGGGGGGTAGGGGGGATTTCTTAGTGCTGTTCTGTATTTCATTGGTTTT
>CAZCLJ010000471.1:0-2447 GCA_964499465.1 uncultured Hyphomicrobiales bacterium | reverse complement strand
TAATTGATAATTGATAATTGATAATTGATAATTGATAATTGATAATTGACAATTTGTCTAATATTCCGTTACAGTAAAGAAAGGAAGTGATTTATTGAAATGGAGATGACATAATTTAAACTTTCGCAAAGTTAAGAAACTTTACGAAAGTGTTTAGTACTACTTACTTTGCGAAAGTTTCTTAACTTTCATAAAGTTTGTAGGGTAAAAGTAAAGATGTCATTGGCAACGAAGTGAGGAATCCAGAATAATTTATTTAAACCACTATCCTCTGGATTCTTCACTTCGTTCAGAATGACCGAAAAAATGTGATGTCATTGGTAACGAAGTGAGAAATCTCAATGTCTGTGGTAGCAAGGAGTTGTCAACAACAGCTCTGACTAAATAATAGTTCAAAAAATTTGAACTTTAAAATATTTCTATTACAAATACTTCACTATTTTTATAAAATAATTTGCAAAATGTTTGTTGATATAGAGATAATATCATATCAATAAATAAGTTATAAAAAAATGAAGAATTAGAAAATTAGTATTTTTAACGAAAGAATAAACAAATTATGAAATTACCGAAACATTTTCCTATCATCTATAAAGTTATTATCATTGTAATTTTCTGTTTAATCAATCTTGGTGTTATTCTATCTTTAGATAGTTGTAATGCTACTACGGATACAAAGCTTCAAACGCCTTATGAAACAGTTTATCAGCATTTGAGATTTTTAGAAAATGATGCTTATAATCCGGCAAAATCGGCAAAAGCATTCAAAATAAAAAATATAACTCAAGCTGATGCAATTGAATTAGCAGTTAAGCTAAAAAAGATTTATGATGGTTTGGGCTTAATTGTAGAATTAGACAAAATTCCTAATGATGCCAATTATACTGATTCTGTTTCAGGTCTAAACAAGTATGTTCTTTTTGACAAACATCCTACAATATATGTTAAGAAAACTGGTTCGAAGTGGTTATACTCAAGTGAAACTATTGAAAATATTCCAGTTCTATACGAAAAAATATATCCTTTCGAGATTGCGGAATATGAAGAATATTTCCCGGACTTTTTAAAAGAAAAGTTTTTAGGAATGAAAATTTGGAAATATTTAGGAATAATTTTATATATTTTAGCTGGAATACTTCTTTATTATTTTTGTAAATGGATATTTGGATTTATTTTAATAAGAATTTTCTCGAAAACCCGTTACAAAGATTTGGTCGTAAAAACGATATACTCCGTTTCTAAACCACTTAGCTGGCTTTTAGTATTGTTCCTTGCTCTCAATACTATTCCAATTCTTAATATACCGGTCCAACTGAATAAAATATTAATAGGAATACTATATGCGTTATTACCTGTATTTATAACTCTAATTCTATACAAACTTGTTGATTTATTTACAGGTATTTTATCAAAAATTGCAAAAAAAACAACAACGACAGTAGATGATAATCTAGTGCCATTAGCTCGAAAAATATTTAAAGTTATAGTAATAATTTTTGGAGTTTTATATTTATTAAAATCTCTTGATATTGACATAACTCCTTTTATTGCAGGTGTATCTGTAGGTGGTTTAGCATTTGCTCTTGCTGCCCAGGATATGGTGAAAAATCTGTTTGGTTCTATTACAATTTTTACAGATAAACCATTTGACGTTGGCGATTGGATTGTTTTTGATGGGGGTGAGGGGACTGTAACTGAAGTAGGTGTTCGTTCTACCAGATTATTAACTTTCTATAATTCAATAATTTCAATTCCGAATGGGAAGCTTGCCGATATGACGATTGATAATATGGGAAAAAGGGAATACAGACGCTACTCGACTAATATCGCAATTACTTATGATACTCCTCCGGAACTAATTGATGCTTTTGTTGAAGGTCTTAAAAGAATTGTTGCTTTACATCCAAAAACGAGAAAAGATTTTTATCAGATTCATCTTAATTCTTTTGGTGATTCTTCATTAAATATTCTGTTCTATATTTTCTTCAAAGTTGCTGATTGGACTGAAGAACTTGAAGCTCGTCATCAGGTTATGAATGAAGTCATTAGATTAGCTAATACTATAGGAGTTCGTTTTGCTTTCCCAACTCAAACTCTTTTTATTGAGGAATTTCCTGAAAAGCAAAGTTTGACACCCAATCATATTCCAGATGCAAATAAATACAAAAAAGATATATCTGAATTTATTAAAAACAGGGAGCAGAACTATAAAGAAGAATAGTGGATAACTCACCTTACTCATTCCCTTATTGATAGGGGCTGGGGCAGGGCTGATTCGTTCTTTGAAATACTTTTTACAGCCAAACCATCAACAATTTAATAGGATGGCTCGAAAGATAATTTAAGAACGTATCAGCCCTGCCCCTCTCAAGAGAGGAATACCTAAGGTGAGTTATCAATTATCAATTATCAATTATCAATTATCAATTGTCAATTATCAATTGTCA
>CAZCLJ010000470.1:0-2453 GCA_964499465.1 uncultured Hyphomicrobiales bacterium | reverse complement strand
CTGTGGTAGCAATGAGTTGTGAGATTCTTCACTTCGTTTCAGAATGACAAGACTGTGAAATACCAAACTACGAGGCATCAGGAGCTCTGAAACTACGAGGCATCAGGAACTCTAATCTCAAACGCTAATCCAAGATTTTTCGCATCGCTTTTATATTTTGAACCAAATCACCTTTAAACAATCCTGAACCGCTTACAAGTAAATTTGCCCCGGAATCTGCAATTTCTCTTACATTATCTAATTTTACTCCGCCATCAACTTCAATTTCTACATTAGACAAATTATTTTCATCTAAAAATTTTCTTAAAGTTCTTGCTCTTTTGTGAAAAGAATTAATGAAACTTTGCCCACCGAATCCGGGATTTACAGACATAAGAAGAATGAAATCGCAGTATTCTGCAGCATCAAAAGCATAATCTAACGGAGTAATCGGATTGAGTGCAATACCTGCTTGTATATTGAAACTTTTTATAAATGAAAGTGTGCGGTGAAGATGCGGAACTGCTTCTACGTGGACAGAAATCATATTTGCTCCTGCCCTGGCAAAACTTTCGATGAATTTATCCGGCTCACTTATCATCAAATGGCAGTCTATCGGTAATTTCGTAATTTTGGCTATTGGTTCGACAAGTAAAGGTCCGACAGTAATATTAGGAACAAAATGTCCGTCCATAACGTCGAAATGCAGTAAATCTGCTCCTCCTTCTTCGCAGCGCCTTATTTCCAATTCTAAATTCGCAAAGTTTGCAGATAGTAAAGATGGTGCTATTTTATTTTTCATATTTTTTGCTATAAAATCAAACAGGGATGTTTGACCTCGAATAAGGGCAGCATCCCTGCGTATATATTTATTAAATTAACTATTTTGCTACATTATATCGGACTAATTCTGTTACATATCCGTAATAAGGAAAATTCTGATTAACTATTGGAATTTCTAATAATTTTGACTCTAAATTTGTTTTTACAATTCCAATATTTTCAGCCAACCAAATATGATAATTCAAAATATATTCAAATTCATCTTCATATATAAGACTTGCAGTAATTTTACCTTTTAATGAAATAGGAATAGTGTATTTAACTGCATTAACATTAACTCCGTTAATCGTAATCACTTCATCCAATGCTTTCTTTGAAGTAATTTTCATTGTTCCATTTAATACAAGATTTCCAAAAGGAGTGTCTGGTATTCCAAAATCTGTATAAGTTTTTGAATAGACTTCTCTTTCGTTTGCATTTTTTGTATCAATAATTCTAAGTAAAGTATCAGGCAAATTAAATGGCAGCTCAACACCTAAATCATCAAATTTTAAAAATGTATTAATAAAATTAGAGCGCATATAGAAACTGCCATCATCATAAGCTAATCGCATTTCCTGCTGTTTTATATATATATCATTAATTAAAGTAAAAATATCGTATTTACTAAGCGTTTTACCAAAAGCAACTTCTGTGCCGGTAATAGCTGTTGAGTCGATTGATGGCATATCAGGTTCTTCTTTTTGATTATCAATATCTAAAGAAAAATCATTGAAAATCCAATAATTACCTGTAGTATTTGGGAAATAATTTTTGGTTGTGACCGGATTCGTTGAAGAATCATCAGAACAGGAAATGATTAAAAATGTTAATGCAATTAACATTCCAGCTATTTTAATATTTTTCATAAATAATCCCTTTATTTTTATTCAATAATATATTATAAATCAAAATTAGCTAATAATAGTTACATATTAAAACAGAATTTTCTTATAAATTAACGATAGATATGAAAAAATATTTTAAAAATAATTTGTAACTTTTTAATATTCCAAGCCATACAGTAAGCAATTTGATAGTATGCCTTGTATTTTACATCGTTCATTTAACGTTTTCATCTTTAAAAATCATAAATTAAAACGAAAAAAATTACATAAATACTTATTAATCAAATAAATATATATTTTATTCTTACCTAAAAATTGAATAACAATAATTTTTAATTGTCTTATCAATTCAATAAAAATTTAAATAAAATAAAAAATATTTGGTAGTTTAAAGAAAAGTCCGTAATTTTGTATTCTGTGTTACGGGGCGTGGCGCAGTCCGGTTAGCGCGCCTGTTTTGGGAGCAGGAGGCCGCAGGTTCGAATCCCGCCGCCCCGACAAAAAAAGCCAATAAGTTTTATTGGCTTTTTTATTTTATAAACTGACCTTACGCAATTCCTCTTTTGAGAAATGAAAAAGTGTGGTGTTGATACATTTTTTTTAATCCACTTTTCTCATTCCACCTCTTGAGCAGGGCTGATACGTTCTTT
Organism: uncultured Hyphomicrobiales bacterium; assembly: GCA_964499465.1. Taxonomy (GTDB): domain Bacteria; phylum Bacteroidota; class Ignavibacteria; order Kapaibacteriales; family UBA2268; genus JAAYJM01. The sequence goes on along the minus strand of CAZCLJ010000470.1, from coordinate 154 downwards.
TATAGCCATACTATCAACAAGTTGGTAGTATGGCTTTAAGTCTTAAGTGCTTTATTTTTAAAGAAATAATTATATGATATTCGATTAATAGAATGATTGAATAAGTGAAAATATTTTACAAGTAGCATCAAAATTTAAATTATTTTCTAAAATG
>CAZCLJ010000469.1:0-2460 GCA_964499465.1 uncultured Hyphomicrobiales bacterium | reverse complement strand
TAAAACAGAAAACACGGCATTAATTAAAGCAATAAGCGAAGCCAAAATACTTGATCCTGCTTGTGGTTCGGGTGCTTTTCCGATGGGTGTGTTACACCGCTTGGTTGATTTGCTGAACAAACTCGACCCCGAGAACAAACACTGGAGCGAACTGCAAAAACAACGAGCCATTGCCGAAACTGCCGAAGTTTTTGACAGTGGCGATACCGAAGAACGCAAAATACGCCTTGAAGAAATTAACAAGGCGTTTGACCTTAGTATGAACTATCCCGATTATGCTCGTAAACTGTTTTTGATTGAGAATTGCATTTACGGCGTGGACATACAACAGATTGCGATTCAAATTTCAAAGCTTCGTTTCTTTATATCGCTTATCGTTGACCAAAAAGTAAACGACAGCAAGCCCAACCGCAACATATTGAGCATGCCCAACCTTGAGACAAAGTTTGTGGCAGCCAATACGCTAATTGGGTTGGATAAACCACAGCAAATGACTTTAATGGCTGGCGATGTGGAACGATTTGAAAAAGAACTGGCTTCAATACGTCATAAAATTTTCTTTACCCGAAAATACTCAGCTAAAAAAGCATTAAAGAAAAAGGAAAAAGAAAAGCGTGAAGAATTACAAACTGCTCTAACACAAAGCGGTTTCGATAAAAATATTGCAGGGCAAATTGCCGGGTGGAATCCTTTCGCCCCCATGCAATCGGCTAAGTTTTTCGACCCCGAAACCATGTTTGGGTTTGATGGTGGTTTTGATATCGTGATTGGAAATCCACCATATGTAGTAGACAAGAATTTAAGCAATTCTGAAAAAGAACTATTTGTCAAAAATTATAAGAGTGCTCTTTATCAAATAAATCTTTATCTTTTATTTATTGAAAAGGCTTTAAAAATTTCTTGTAAATATGGCACCGTTTCTTATATCGTTCCTAATACATGGTTGATTAATAGGACTATTTCGGATTTTAGAAAATATTTCATTGAGAACTTTGAAATTAAATCAATTACTGATTTAACAAAAGTTGATGTTTTTGAAGCGACAGTGTTACCTGTGATTTTCTTTGCTAGTAATATCAAACATAAATTACCATACTTAATTAAAGTTACCGAATACAATGAAGGACAATTCAATTTCAAACTGAAAATTAAAACTTCAGATGTACTTTCAGACAAAGACTTTTTAATAAATTACCAGTTAGCTCCTCAATTTCAAAATTTGCTTAGAAAAATTGAAAATAATTCATGTGCACTTGGCAAAATTGCATTAGTTTCATTTGGTGTGAAGTTTTATCAAGTAAATAAAGGAAAGCCTAAGCAAACCATAGCCATCGTTGAAAACCATTCCTTCACGCATGATAGGAAAATAAATAAATATTGCAAACGAATACTTGAAGGTAAGGACATTGAAAGATATTCATTAACTTTTGGAGGTAGTTGGATTGAATATGGCGAATGGTTAGCTGAACCACGGAAACCTGAATTATTTGAAGGCGAGAGGATTTTACTTAGAAGAATTGTTGGAAAAGGGTACTTGATTTCGACTTTCATTGAAGATGATTATTGTAATAATTCTCTATTACATACAGTCAAACTTATTAAAAATGATTATCACACAAAGTTTGTTTTGGCAATTCTTAATTCAAAGTTGATGGGAAGTTACTTTATTATGAGATATGCAAGAGATGAAAAAACTTTCCCTGAAATAAGAGTTCATGAATTAGAAAGTTTGCCAATTAAGAATGCTGAGAAACAACAACCTTTCATCACCCTTGTTGACCAAATTCTTTCGGCAAAAAAAGCCGATCCCAAAGCTGATACATCAGCCATAGAAAAGCAAATAGATGAAATGGTTTACAAGCTGTATGAATTAACGGAAGAAGAAATCGGCATTATCGAAAATTCAAATAATAAAATTTAATAGCAATTAGCGAACACTATAAAAAATAATTATATGAGTGAGCAAATAAAAATAATAGAAGGAAATCCGAAGGATTCTTGAACACCATTAAAAATAAAATAATTTGTGAAAAAATGTATAGCCAACGCAGCAGCCACACATCCGCCGTTTTGGCGGATTAAGCCACACAAGCCAACGCTACAAACAAAGCTTTGTCAAAGAGCTAGCAAAGCCAACACTCTGAGAGAAATTGTTTTAAAAAATTTGCCGACACTTAAAAAAATAAAAAACGCCGATACAGACAGACAAGAAAGTAAAATGAGAATGACAAGGAAACTTAATATTGACAATGGTTTACAGGACTGGAAGACAGAACACCAGGCAGTAACAGGCGGTATATTTTATTGCCGAGATAGTGCGGGTTTCAACGTTTCTGCATCTAATAAACTTTCGTGTACCTTGACAGGAAAGTGCTATTAAATCGGCAACAAAAACATACCGCCAAACCGTTAGCCACTATATTATGACTATGGACACATTTGACAAAGTTTGGAATAAAT
>CAZCLJ010000468.1:0-2465 GCA_964499465.1 uncultured Hyphomicrobiales bacterium | reverse complement strand
CAAACTCTGTGGTAGCAATGACTTGTGAGATTTCTCACTTCGTTACGAAATGACATCACATTTTTTCGGTCATTCTGAACGAAGTGAAGAATCTCAAACTCTGTGGTAGCAATGACTTGTGAGATTCTTCGCTGCGCTTCAGAATGACAGGGTAAATTAATGTCATTCCCATTTAAATGAAGCACTTGCTTTATAAGGGGGTTCGTAATGACATCTTTAAATGTATCTTTGAATGCAACTTGGTATTAATGACCTATAAAAACTATTTCTAAGATGGATTCTGACATCCGTCAGAATGACGTGTCTTGTTATTTCATCACAAATTAAATAAATCTCATGTTTGATATGTGATTTTCTTCTAACTATTTAAAATAAATCAATTTATTTGCTTATTATTTCTTAATTTTGTAATTGTATTTTATACATTTATAGAAAAAGTAGTTGATGACATTTCAAGAAGCGGGAATATCTCCCGAATTAACCAGAGCAATTGAAGAAATTGGTTTTACAAAAATGATGCCAGTCCAGGAAAAAGTAATCCCCTATCTCCTCAAGGAAGATACCGATATAATAGCTTTAGCTCAAACAGGTACAGGCAAAACAGCAGCTTATGGTTTGCCAATAATCCAAAGAACAGATTTATCCAATAATGTTGTGCAGTCTTTAGTCTTAAGTCCAACGCGAGAACTTTGTATTCAGATTGCAGATGATTTAAACCAATATTCCAAGTATATTGATGATTTAAGAATCGTTCCTGTTTATGGTGGTGCCAGCATTGAGACTCAAATCAAAGCACTAAGAAAAGGTGCCCACATTGTTGTTGCAACTCCGGGCAGATTAATAGATATGATTAAACGTCGTGTTTTAAAACTTGATACAGTGGAAAAAGTAGTTTTAGACGAAGCAGACGAAATGCTGAATATGGGCTTTGAAGATAGCATTGAGGAAATTTTAAGTGAGATTCCTGAAGAACATAATACTTTGCTTTTTTCTGCAACAATGCCACCGGAAATAGCAAGAATAGCTCAGAAATATATGAACAATCCAATTGAAGTAACAATTGGTCATAAAAATACAGGAGCTGAAAACATAAAACACGTATGCTATACCGTTCATCAAAAAGATAAATACTTGACGCTCAAACGAATAGCCGATTATTATCCCAATATTTACGGAATAGTATTTTGCAGAACCCGCAAAGATACTCAGGAAGTTGCTGACAATTTAATTTCAGACGGATACAACGCCGAACCGCTACACGGTGATTTATCACAGGCACAGCGGGATTCGGTTATGTCAAAGTTCAGAAGTAAAAAATTGAATTTACTTGTTGCAACTGACGTTGCTGCACGCGGTCTTGACGTAGATGACTTAACGCACATCATCAATTATTCACTCCCAGAAGAACTTGATATATATAATCATCGAAGTGGCAGAACAGGACGTGCCGGTAAAACTGGTATTTCCATTGCAATTACCAATTTGAAAGAAAAGTTTCGCATCAAAATGATTGAAAAAAGGATTGGAAAACAATTCGTATGGGAAAAAGTTCCAAATGGCAAAGAAGTTTGCGAAAAGCAGCTTTTCCACCTGATTGATAAAATTGAACATATTGAAATTGAGCATAGTGAAATTGAGCCGTATCTTCCACTTATTTATAAGAAATTCAGTTGGTTGGAAAAAGAAGACATTATTCAACGATTCGTGTCGGTTGAATTTAACAGGTTTTTGCAATATTATAAAAATGCTAAAGATTTAAACGATGAGGAAACCCAAAAATCAAGGAAATCTGATAGAAGAAACGACAGAGACGATTTTGATTCTAAGAAAGATTTCAAAAAAGAAAATTGGAAGAAAGAAGCTGATACTGATTTTACAAAAATTTTCATTAATATTGGCAAAACCGATGGAGTTTTTCCTAACAACCTGATTGATATTTTAAATAAATATAATAGAGGTGTTAGTTTTAAAGTGGGTAAAATTGATATTATGAAAAACTATTCTCTTATCGGAATTGACAATAAAAATTCAGATAAAATTATTAACAAGATGAACGGAATGGATTATGACGGAAGAAAAATTATTGCTAAATTAGATGATATTCAAACTGATAATTCCGATAGACCAGAGAAAAGAAGAAGCAATAGAAACAGTTCATTCGATTCAGACAATAAACGTAGTGTTAAAAAGGATTTTTTCAATACTGAAGATAAACGTAGTGGCAAAAAGGATTTTTTCAACACAGAAGATAATCGCAGAAGCAAGAAAGATTTTTCTAAAACTGACGACAAGCGCAGAAGCAAGAAAGATTTTTCTAAAACTGATGACAAACGTAAAAGCAAGAAATCCAAGAGGTAGTAATTTATCCTGAATAATTCATCTGATGACTTCCCAGTCATCAGATGGATAGATTCAGAACTCCAGATGCCTCGTAGTTTGCTATTTCGCAGTCTTGTCATTCTGAA
>CAZCLJ010000467.1:0-2517 GCA_964499465.1 uncultured Hyphomicrobiales bacterium | reverse complement strand
TCAAAAGTAAACGTCTTCGTTTATATTCGCCTCAGAATGACAAGACTGCGAAATATCAAACTACGAGGCATCAGGAGTTCTGAGATTTAGTTGCAATATACAACAAATCTAAAACCGTAAATATTACAATTCAGGAAATCAAGAAAATATTTAATATTGATAATGAATTTCTACATTAAACGCTGAAATAAACCTGCCCAAAAATAAGATTTATACATAGCTGTTCTCATACAAACAATCCGGGCATAAATCTTGTCCTGTTGCCCATTCGATAGTATTCCCGACCACTCTTACCGAACAAAACTTTTTAAAATCAAGCAATTCAGAAAACCAATCACCATTTAAGTAAGGCAAACAGTCAAATCTACGAATTTCTCCATTAGAGAATTTAATTTCTAAAATATATTGATTAATTACAGATACGCTAATTGGTTTAATTCTACTCATTTCAGTATTAAACGACTTACCTTTCTTAAACACTAATGATATAAATAATAATACCGAAAAATATACTTAATGTTGGCATTCTAATTCCTTTCTTTTTATATAATAACGAAAATTTTGTTGATTTATTATCTCAACTTGCGTATTTCCCTCAAAGCTATTCATTACCCACAAGTATTAGTTCTTATAATGGGAAATAGACATAATTTTAGTGTATTTAAAATTTATTCCGTAGGAATTATATATTTGTAACAAGAATAACCCTTGACTGTGCTTATCCCGTAGGGATTATATATAAAAAAAGCATATTAATATTTAATTCCTACGGAATAAAAAGGCACCCCCATAAAACATTGTTACAAATATCAAATCCCTAACGGGATAAATAGAATAGCAGCACCTCTTATATTTGTGCGTAATGAATAGACCTTATTAGTAAGGGAATAGGAAAAGTAGATTAAAGAATGTATCAACATTACACTTTTTCATTTCTTAAAAGAAGATTGCTCGAGGTGAGTTATTATTTGTTTTTGTCTAAAACAAATTGTATATCCTTCCTTTTTACCTGATTTCAGCATTGAATTTTAAAGGTGTTATAAAATTTTATTGTATTCATTTCGTTTCTATTTTATTTATAATGTATAAAAAGATGAATAATTTAAAATTAACTGCTGCTTTTATACCTTGTGAAGAAGGTGGTTACACAGCTATAATAAAAGAAATGAGAGGAGTTGTTTCTGAAGGAGATACTCTCGAAGAAGCAAAAGAAAATCTTCTAGACGCTTTAGAATTGATGCTCCAAGTAGAACAGGATGATTTTGAAAAAGAATTCTCAAACAAAGATTACATCTCAAATGATTTATTAATTGCTGTATGAAAAGAGTTGACTTTATAAAACACCTAAATATTTATTCCTGTTTTCTTTATCGTGAAGGAGTTAATCATTCTATATTTAGAAATCTAGTTAATAATTATAAAGCTTCAATACCTCGACATAAAGAGTTAAAAAACAATACTTGCAAAGAGATTTGTAAACAACTTGATATACCTATACCTTCTTCATTTTAAATTTATAATCCTTATGAAACTTGCTGCTGCTGATATAGGAAATAGCCGAATCAAAATTTTAATTGATAATGCTTGCTGTTCTTTTGAATATAGCAAGAATAGCATAAGGCGCATAAGACAAATATTCAAAGTGTTTTCCAATGATGAAATTGTAATTGCAATTTCTTCTGTTAGTCAAAAAAAGAAAGACTTCTTTTTAAATGTAATTTTTCCCTTAAAAAATATTACTGCTATATCAGTTGAGAAAATATTAGATAGTTACAAGCAAATTGATTTCAGCAAAATAATTGGAATGGGAACAGACCGTAAATTAGGTTTAATTGCTGCTGCAAAATTTTTAAAATCACCTTTTTACACAATAGATTGCGGAACAGCAGTAACAGTCAATTTCGTTAATCAAAATTATATTTGTGAAGGAGGAGTAATTTTTCCCGGTGCTTTCACTCAGTTAAAATCACTTTCCAAACATACCGAAGCATTACAAAATATAACAACCAACTGGGAAATTGAGCAAATCGGCAAAAATACTGACGATGCGATTTCTGCTGGTATTATTTTTTCAATAGTTGGAGGTATTAAAGAAGCTATCCAATGCTTTTCAAAAGAAGAAGGGATAAAGAAATTAAATGGAATAATCACTGGTGGCTATTCCCAATTTATTTATCCAAAATTAATAAAAGAAAAATACAAAATCGAATACCGGGAAAATTTAGTTCTTGAAGGAATTATGAGTTTACTTCATAAATGAAGCTTTTTATAATTATTAAATTTCTAAATTTTTTTCGCTGTTTCAGAACTCCATGTCCATCGTAGTTTGCAATTTCGCAGTCTTGTCATTTCGAAACGAAGTGAGAAATCTCAAAGTCTTTGGTAGCGAGGAGTTGTGAGATTCTTCGCTACGCTTCCTAATGAACCACTTTGGCTTTTTTTGCACGTAACTATATGTATAACTAATACTTATACAAGTCATACGATAAACAAGTTTATAGTATGACTTTATTAAAT
>CAZCLJ010000466.1:0-2537 GCA_964499465.1 uncultured Hyphomicrobiales bacterium | reverse complement strand
ATGATTAATTTAGGTAAACGTATTTCAGTACAAGACAGTTAATTGTTAATTGTTATGGTTTTTGGTTATTAGTAAAAATACAAATGACAAATGACAAATGACAAATGACTTATTAAAACTATTTTAAAAAATGGATTCAGATATCCACCTGAATGACAAGACAAATTAACAATTAATAATTAATAATTAATCACTAATTAAATATCCAAATTCTTTACATATTGGGCATTTTTTTCGATGAACTGGCGGCGTGGCTCAACTTTATCGCCCATAAGCATCTCGAAAATCATAGTCGCTTCAATAGCAGATTCAATCGTTACTTTAAGCAAAGTTCTGGTTTCAGGATTCATTGTAGTATCCCAAAGCTGCTGTGGATTCATTTCACCAAGACCTTTGTAGCGGGAAATAATTATTCCATCAATATTTGCAGCTCCTTCAGGTATTTCATCTGAAATTTCCTGCTGTGGATTTTTTTTATTTTGTATTTCCTTGCGAATCCGCTGAATGACTTCGTCTCTTTCGCTATCGTTATAGGCGTAGTATTCCTGCTTTCCTTTTTTAATTTTATAAAGAGGTGGCTGAGCAATATAAAGTTTTCCTTTATTTATTAGCTCACGCATATAAAGGAAAAAGAGAGTCATTAGCAAAGTGCGGATATGGGCGCCGTCAACATCAGCATCAGCCATAAGGATAATTTTACCGTATCTTGTTTTATCAGGGTCGAAATCTTCATTAAAGCCAGCACCAATCGCAGTAAAAATTGCTCTAATTTCTTCATTTTCTAAAATTTTGCTTATACGGGCAGCTTTTTGGACATTAAGGATTTTTCCCCGAAGTGGTAAAATAGCTTGGAATTTTCTGTCTCTGCCTTGCTTTGCAGAGCCACCCGCAGAATCTCCCTCAACGATGAAAACTTCACATTCATCAGGATTATTGCTGGAACAATCGGCAAGTTTGCCCGGAAGAGCAGTATTTTCGAGTGCGTTTTTGCGTCTGACGAAATCCCTTTGCTTCTTTGCGGCAATACGGGCATCAGCAGCAAGAACTGCCTTTTCGATAATCTTTTTTGCAACCGATGGATTTTGGTCAAGATAATAAGAGAGTTTTTCATTCACTATACTTCTAACTATGCCTTCAACTTCGCCGTTTCCAAGCTTTGTTTTTGTCTGCCCTTCAAATTGTGGCTCTGGCACCATAACGGAAATAACTGCAGTCAAGCCCTCTTTGAAGTCATCGCCAATTAGCTGCTCTTTATTTATTTTATTTGCTGCTGCATAAGCATTCATTGTCCTTGTAAAAGCAGAACGAAAACCAGAAACGTGGGTTCCGCCTTCAACAGTATTAATGTTATTTACGTATGAAAGCAAATTTTCGTTGTATCCACCATTGTATTGGAAGCAAATTGCTACTTTGGTTTCATAAGCAGTGCCGTTAGTGTCGGCACCGGTTATTAAAATTGGACTTACTAACGAAGTAGAATTTTTGTCAATATATTTGACAAAATCCACCAGACCGCCTTCGTAATGGTAAGTCTTATGCAAATCCTCACGTTCATCATTTAAAAATATTTTGATAAAAGGATTTAGGAAAGCAAGCTCGCGAAGTCGTTCTGCTACTCTGAATGCTTTAAAAGTAGTAGTTTTAAAAATTGATTCGTCCGGATAAAATTTTATGCAAGTGCCAGTTTCTTCAGTTTCGCCGATTACACTTGCTGGTGCTTCAGGAATGCCGAGGTGGTAAATCTGTTGAAATATTTTACCTTCGCGTTTAACAGTAACTTCCATTTTAGAAGAAAGGGCATTAACGCAGGAAACACCTACACCGTGAAGACCGCCGGAAACCTGATAGGAACTTTTATCGAATTTTCCGCCAGCGTGCAAGGTGCACATAACAACTTCGAGAGTAGAAATTTGTTTAACGGGGTGGATACCAGTAGGGATACCGCGTCCATCGTCTTCTACGCTGCACGCACCATCGTTATAAAGAGTAACAGTAATATTTTTGCAGGCACCAACGAGGGCTTCGTCAATTGAATTATCTACTACTTCCTGAATTAAATGATGAAGTCCACGCTCTCCTGTATCGCCAATATACATAGCAGGACGAAGGCGGACTGCTTCTAATCCTTCAAGTACTTTAATGCTGTTGGCATCGTAATGTTCGTTTCCGTTATGCTCGCTTGTATTTGCTCCATTTGGCTCTTGCGGTATGATTTCATCTGTTCTTAGTTCATTATTTTCATTTAATTCAAGATTTTCCATTTTTTTCTTATAATTATTAGAAAAATAAAATATTTAGTTTACAAATATACGAAATTTTCCAGATAAAAAGAAGGTAAAAAAACAGAACTACTGAACTGATTTGTTAGGTATTGGGTTATTGGGTTATTGGGTTATTAGGTTATTAGAATATATTCATTGGTCATTGAGCGTAGTCAAAATGTGTTTTACTGCTTTCCAGCCATACTATCAACTTGTTGATAGTATGGCTGGAAAGAGTATTTCAAAGAACGTATCAGCCCTGGGGGCAGGGGAGGT
>CAZCLJ010000465.1:0-2542 GCA_964499465.1 uncultured Hyphomicrobiales bacterium | reverse complement strand
AATTACCAGACAATCCGCAAAGCTATAACAGGTATTCCTATTGTCTGAATAATCCGTTGAAATATACTGACCCAAGCGGACAAAGTTTTATTGGTACTTTATTAATTGGTGCACTTATTGGTGCAGTGGCAGACTTTGCTTCTCAAGCTATAGCAAATAATGAACATATCAATTGGGGTTCAATCTTTGTTTCTGCTATTTCTGGAATGATAGGTGCTGGCGCTAGTGCACTTCTTTATCCTGCAGGAGTGAATGGTTTTTTGGCTGGAGCGGCAATTGGAACAATTAGTAGTAGTTCTAAATATTTTTTAGACTGTGCTGTAAATAGTAGACCAATTACTGCTGACTTTTTTAAAACTACAGCTATTGGCGCAGTTACAGGTGGTACTATTGCAGGAATAAAAGCTGCATTTAGCCACAGATATTTTTTTACCGGGAATAAAGTTCCAAAAATTAGATTTGAATACGCTTATCCAGATTTAAGAGTAATGCCACTTAATCCTGCTAATCCTTTCAATAATGAAATGAAAATTCAGGGGATTTGTGCTTATTATACATCTGGTGATATATACAAAAATATATTTAATGCAGATTTAAGTTTAGAATCTTATTATCCAGCAGGGTATCACTTTGAGAATCATCTCAATTACGATGGTATATTTCCAACACCTCAATATTATCATGAAGCTACTTTGGCTCGAATTTTTGGAGCAGATAATGTTACTGAATACATAGCCTTTAACCCATGGAGAGGAATTTTCGATGGTATTGAAGGAGAACAATATCATTTTGGCTTAGCTTTAGAGCAAGGTAAACATGTTATGTATATATCTTCAGGGTATGATATTGGATGTCATGCCGTTCGCTTGGATGCAGTAGAAATTTATTATGACGGAACATTTGATTATTTTGTTGAAGATTGCAATGCTCTTTTTTACCCTGGTAAAATTGTCAGAATGTGCTATGAGGAAATTATGCAACAGAATATTTTAAGAATGGGATATATTATAACATCTCCAATACCATATAAATAGGAGTATAAAATGAATATAAATAAATATATTTTTCTTTTGTTTTTGACTATTATTAGTTCACATATAATTATATCAGCAAAAGAAAACCAAGTATATGAAATTTTAAATAACTGGAATCGCTTAGAAAGCAAATTTAAAGAAGTTGCATACAAGAAACTTCTTATTTCTTTAGAAGAAGACCAGGTGCTAAAAAATGATTTTCTTAAGGACGATAGTGCAAATTTAAAGAAATTAAAAACCCTTATTAGACCCATTTTAAGATTAAAAAAGGAACCACAAGTTTATGTTGAAGGAAAAAATGTTTTCGATTTTTTTGAGTTTGATACTATCGAATACCAAAGTGTTGCCCAATACTATTTAGACAATGAACTTCTTTTTGTTATTACACGAGGTCATAGAGGTTATGATATTTTGCCAGGATCTCCAGGTAATACTTTACCTGATTGGTGCCCGGGTGATTTCTACTTTATTTCATATTATTTAAAAAGTCCAACCAATTATTTATTATGTACGAAGTTTGAACATTTTCTTATTTTACCGGATTCTTTGTTGATTTTTTATATTGATTTTATGTCTGATGCTTTTGTAATAGATTCAAATAAGATTATGCTTTATCCATATAAATATTATCAAAAACACATGAAAGAATATTTTAATAAGCCATTAGAATATATTCTTAGTAGATATCCAACTCTTTGGGTAAAATAAAGAACTAAGGTATTATAAATTAAACCTTAGTGGCAATTTTGGTAATCTAAAGAAGCAAAAGTCATGCTATCAACGAAGTTGATGGTATGACTGGAAGAAGTGTCATTCTGAGCGTAAGCGAAGAATCCAGAAAAGGTCATTTAAACCACGATTCTCTGGATTCTTCACTGCGTTCAGAATGACGGATTAAGATGGATTCTGGCATACGCCAGAATGACAGGTAATTAACAATTTTAAAAAACTTAAAAATTTAAAAAATGAAAAAAATAATTTTAATATTAGCTCTATTTTTAATAGCTTTTAGCGAGTCTTATTCTGGAACATATACGTTTACTTATGATAATGCAGGTAACCGAACAAACAGATTTTTTACTGTGGATAGAATTCCAGTTGAAGACGACTCAATCAATACGATGGTATTGGAGCAGTATCAGGTAAATGTATATCCCAACCCTGCAAAGGACTACATCCAAGTAGATATTAATTCCATATCAAGCGAAAATATAATTTCAGTACAACTGCTTGATTTGAAAGGCACCGAGCTTTTCAAAAAAGAAAACGTAACGGGTCCCTTTCAAGTTGAAATGAATGGCTTTTCTGCTGGAATTTATTTTCTAAACATCCAAATAGACGACCGCCGCATTGTTTGGAAAGTAGTCAAGGAGTAGCGAGAAAGAAAGATGGACTCCACTTGGGAAAGTGGAGTCCATCTGCTTTTAAAAGAATGCAATGTTCTTTATCCCGACAGGGATTGAATATTTGTAGCAAGGGATTTCTCCTTTTGTATATTATCCCGTCAG
>CAZCLJ010000464.1:0-2554 GCA_964499465.1 uncultured Hyphomicrobiales bacterium | reverse complement strand
TATAATTTATGGTATTTTTCTTTAATAATTCAATTTTATCTATTTTATCCTTATATTATAAAGATATATGAAAAGTTTGTGGGTAATTATGAAACAATTTTTATATTTTTAGCACTGATTGCACAACAATTATGGATAGTAATTAAAATGATTGCAATAAATTATATTAATTCAAGCACTCACTTTAGCTCATTAACTTATTTTATATCAATTTACTTTGTAGATCGTGCATTTTTTTCTTATATTTTTTATTTTATACTTGGTATCTATTTATGCCGAAATTATGAATACGTAACAGATAAAGTTTTTCAAAATAAAAAATGGATTATTGTAACAATAGTAGTCTTTACAGGAGCAATTTCTGCTTTACAGATAAATGGTATCATTAAATATGGAAGTTACCGTAGCATCCCTCAATCTTATTTTTTAGTTTCTAACCTTCTTGACTCAATATACTTTCCACTTATTTTTTCAATGCTTTCTATAATCAGTTTAAATATTCATACTAATAAATATAAATATTCAAAATATTTAAATGTTTTTTCACTGATTGGCAAATATTCTTTTGGGATTTATTTAATCCATGTTTTATATATTACACTGATCGGTACACTAATATTTCCACGGCTTGGTATCGACCCTTATCATTTAATATTTTATCCTGTTCTGTTTATATCGGTACTTATACTAAGTTATTTTAGTATTTACTTGATATCCTATCTGCCTTACAGTAAAATAATAATAGGGAATTAAATAACTAATCCAAAAACTCAGAATCGTGTTATTAATTTCTAATTCGTAATAGTTTATTCCAAAGCAATTTAATTCTCAAAAATCAGAAAGTTTCAGAAATATTTCCCATGATCTGAGACTCGAATTTCAACTGACGACTTACAGAATGTATCTTAATGTATAGTTGATGCAGGAAATATTTGCTAAATGAAAATGACACTTAAGTAATGTCCTGGAAAGCATGGCTAATTTTTAATTTGGCTCGATTCTTTGTTTTTACAATTCAAAGATGTATACTATGGAAAGCACAGAAAATAGGAAAGGGAAGTAAAGACATATTTATTTCCATGTTTTCCATTATTTTAATAGTTGCTTTTTTTTGAACTCTTCCATTCCCATCTGCGTTTCCTACTGCTGCATATTTATATTGTAATGTTTAAAAGTGCACATACTATGTTGACTATTATTTACGGGAAAAAGCTTCACATACATAAGCCTTGGTTTTATTAACTGTATAGATAAAACCGTTATCATAATAGCATTGAACTAGTCTCCTGGGTAAATTTGCACTGTATTCAGCTTCTATGTTTGAGGTTTCGCTGGGTGTATGTAAATTTTCTGAGAATATATTTTTTAAGAGGTCATTATTGGTGAAGACATTTTGAGAGAAGTATATGGGGGTTATAGATTTTAAGTAGGTTTTGTAAACTGTATCATATTCAAATATCATTGAGTCCAGGTCTTTCAAACTAATTTGCTGGACTTCGTTAGTTTTTGCTATATATTCTTCAGGCTTTGATATAATTTCAAGTATTTTGTTTTCGACATTTTTTGTCTCTGATATATCTACTACCCAACCGCCTCCATTTTTCTCAACTCTATCTTTCAGGGCGCCCAGATTAGAAACTAATACTGGAACCCCTATAGACCAGGCTTCCGATAAGGTATATGAAAAAGTTTCTGCCCATTTTGCAGGAAAAATCACCAGATCGACTTCGTTCTCTAAAATCATTTTTTTAAGTTCCAGGAAGTTCCTGTATTTCCCAAAAATTGTCACATTTAAATCCTGGTAGCATGCGGGGTCGGAATGTATATCTGAGATTCCAAAAATGCTCCATCTCGTTTTATCTCTTAGTTCTTTTGAGCCTGCCAGATCATAAAATATTTTCCTACCTTTTCCAGGGCTTAGCCCCCCTATAAATGCAATGTGAAAGGGTTTATTACGCATATCTCTCGGTTTTTTGGCCACGTCTCTACTTATTAATAATTCTTCCTCATGTCCATGTTCTATGACTATCGATTTGCCTTCGATATTCGGATAATAAGAACTCAATATATCAAGTGAGGACTTTGAGGGAGCAATTATAAGGGCCACTTGTTCAAAAATATCTTTAAAATGTCTTCTCCATGAAGTAATAGAAACTGACTTTAACCCAAAACCTTTTAAGCACATCTCACAGTCAGTTAAATTGTTTTTTTCGTGACAGTAATTCTCATTATTATCTATCAAATTGATTTTCGGGCAAACGGTATAAAAATCATGAACCGAGAATACAACCGGAATGTTTCTAATTTTTGCAATATTGAAAACATCAAATGTGTGTCCAATTAATTGATGTATATGTATTAAATTTATTTGGAAAGTATCTATGATGCTGGAGACAATTTTTTCATATTCGTCATTATGATAATCAAACTTATTTATTTTCTTATTAAACTTAATTCGAACATCAGGAATAATATCTTCTAAATAATTTACTGCTGTAGGTTTCCAATTAGTAATCTGATAATCATTCTTATCTTTTGCATATTTAAAAAACTG
>CAZCLJ010000463.1:0-2556 GCA_964499465.1 uncultured Hyphomicrobiales bacterium | reverse complement strand
AATAACTTAATAACTTAATAACTTAATAACTTAATAACTTAATAACTTAATAACCCAATAACTTAATAACTTAATAACCCAATAACCAATTAACAATTAACAACTAACAATTAACAACTAACAATTAACAATTAACAACTAACAATTAACAATTAACAATTAAATAATGGCTGATAGCGTAGAAAAAATAATAAAATCAAAGAAATACCCACATATATTATTACTTTTTGGAGAAGAAGAATTTTTATTGGAAGAAGCTTTTAAAAATATAGTTAAACAATCTTCTATTGATATTTCTTCCGAGTATGACACAGAAATTCTTGATGCAGAGAATATAGGTTATGAACAAATTGTAGAAAAATGCAATACATATCCCTTTGTTAGTGAAAAAAGAGTTGTAGCTGTAAAGCAATTTCAACTTTTATTTTCAAGCAAACAAACCAAGAAAAAAACAACTGAAAGTAAGATGTTTTCCAATTATATTTCTTCACCATCAAATTCTACTTTTTTAATATTATCCGCTTCTTTACCCCAGTTTGATGGAATTGCAGCAGCACAAAAAGCCAAGGCAAATCAAAAATATGAAAAAATGATTAGCGATGCTGCTTTCCCCTATAATGAAATCCTAACTAATCACACTTGGATTGAATATCCTAAAGTTAAAGAACAATACTTCGGAGCTTGGGTAAAAAGTCGTGTAAATTCTTTCGGAAAAGAAATAAGGGAAGATGCCAGTGAATTCTTAGTCGCTCAAACAAATCAATCTTTACGCGATTTAAGCAATGAAGTTGACAAGTTAATTGCATTCATAGATGACCGTGAAAGAGTAACTCTTGACGATATATCTGCTGTTACCGGTAGCTCAAGGAAATACAATGTATTTGAATTCCAAAAGCAGGTTGCTAAAAGAAATCTGAAGAAAGCTGCCTTAATTCTTGAGAAAATGCAGAAGAACGAGCAGCAGGAAATTCTTATTGTATCTATTTTAACTAAATTTTTCATTACTCTGTTCAAATTAATTGAAAAAACCAACGCCGGCAATAATTATCAAATTGCAGAGCAAGTTGGCATTAGTTCATATTTCCTTAAAGAATATTTAGATTCGCTAAAACTATATACAGCTTCAGATATAGAACACGCCTTTTTCTACTTAATTGAAGCAGATGAGATGTTAAAATCTTCTTCAACAGACAGGATGTATATTCTTCAAAAAATGCTCGTAAAAATTATGGGAAAATAATATATGCACGAAAATATTCAAGGTCCCGAAAGAGCAATAGCTATTGCAGTCGGGAAAAAATCTTCTAATCGCACAACTGCATTTGAGCAGCTTGATGAATTAGAATATTTAGCAAATACTGCCGGCGCTGAAGTTGTTGAAAAAATTTATCAGGAACTTGACTCGCCCAATCCAGCCACTGCGATTGGTAAAGGTAAAGTCGATGAAGTAAGGCAGCTAATAGAAGACGAAAATATTCAACTGGTAATTTTTGATGATGAGCTTACCCCTTCTCAGATAAAAAATCTCGAAAATGAGCTAAAAGTAAAGATAATGGACAGGTCTATTTTAATCCTTGATATTTTTTCTAAACATGCTAAAACAAATGAAGCAAAAACTCAGGTTGAACTCGCTCAATACCAATATCTTCTTCCACGCCTTTCAAGAATGTGGACACATCTTTCCAAACAATTCGGCGGACTTGGGACAAAAGGACCCGGCGAAACTCAAATAGAAACTGACCGCCGTGCTATCCGTAACAGAATTAAACTCCTTAAAGAAAAATTAGAAGATATTTCAGTTCAAAGGCATGAACAACAGAAAAAACGGGCTGGTTTTCCACGCTTTGCTTTAGTTGGCTATACAAATGCCGGCAAATCCTCTATAATGAACCTGATTACAAAAGCTGATGTGCTTGTAGAAAATAAACTCTTTGCTACTTTAGATACTACCGTCCGCTCCTACCGTTTTGAAAGCGGGAAAAAAATCCTTATTTCCGATACTGTCGGTTTTATTCGTAAACTGCCAACCCATTTGGTTGCATCATTTAGAAGTACACTTGCTGAAGCTGTCGAATCCGATGTTTTGCTTCACGTGGTAGATGTTTCACATCCACAATACCACGAGCATATTGAAACTGTTAAAGAAACACTTGAACAGCTCAAAATAGCTAAAAAAGAAACCATTCTCATCTTAAATAAAATCGACCTTCTTGAAGATGTTTCTATTGTAAAATCATTAGAAATGGAATATCCAAATTCAATTGCTGTTTCAGCAAAAAGAGGAATAAATATCAGCAAACTTCTTGAAACAATGGAAAGCAAGATTAGCTAATTGATAATTGATAATTGACAATTGATAATTGACAATTGACAATTGCTGAACTCCTTACCCCTCGTAGTTTGCTATTTCGCATGCTTGTCATTTCGAAACGAAGTGAGAAATCTCACAAGTCATTGCTACCACAGAGTTTGAAATTACTCACTTCGTTTACCAATGACACCTTTACTTTTACCCACCAAAACTTTACGAAAGTTAAGAAACTTTCGCAAAGTAAA
>CAZCLJ010000462.1:0-2569 GCA_964499465.1 uncultured Hyphomicrobiales bacterium | reverse complement strand
GCAGACACAGACTATGATGGAGTCTAAGTTGGTAAATATAGCTTCCTACTCGACATATTAAAAATTCGCGATGCTCAGAAAGTCAATTTTTAGAACTCCCCCAAATTGCTTAATTTTGTTTTTTGTTATTGGTATATTTCATAAATTATTTTTTTTAAAATGTCAAAAAATTTAAGTTTAATAGAAAAATTATCTCAATCTATTCTTCTTTTCGATGGAGGAATGGGAACAGAGCTATATAATCGTGGTGTCTTTATAAGCAAATGCTTTGAAGAGTTGAATTTAAGCAATCCATCGCTTGTAAAGCAGATTCATTTTGATTATAAAAAAGCCGGTGCAGATGTTATTGAAACAAATACTTTCGGTGCTAATCGCTATAAATTAAAATCATATCAACTTTTTGATAAGATTTATCAAATTAATTTTGAAGGAGCAAGGATAGCCCGCGAAATAGCCGGTGAAGACATATACGTAGCTGGTGCAATCGGTCCGCTTGGTGTTCGTATTGAGCCACTTGGACCTATATCAAACGATGAAGCACAGCAATATTTTTCGGAGCAAATCAAGCCACTTCTTGATGGTGGAGTGGATTTGTTCATACTCGAAACCTTTGTCTATCCAGAAGAACTTCTGCAGGCAGTCCTTGCTGTAAAATCATTTTGCGATTTGCCGATTATAGCTCAAATGACGATTGATGAAGACGGAACTTCTCTTACAGGTGCAAAGCCGGAAGTTATGATTAAGGAGTTAGAGCAACTCGGTGCAGATGCGATTGGAATTAACTGCACAGTCGGTCCTCAAATTATGCTGAATTGGTTAGAGCAGGTGAGGAAGCTTACCAGTCTTCCAATTTCACTTATGCCTAATGCTGGTAAACCAAAAAATATTGACGGAAGGAACATCTATTTGACTTCTCCGGAATACCTTGCTGAATATACAAAGCATTATATTCAGTCCGGAGCTAATATTGTTGGCGGCTGCTGCGGAACGAATCCGGAGCATATCAAACGGATGCGAGCTGCTATTAACGCAATCAAACCGGAGCAAAAAAAACATAAATTTGAGTTAATAAAAATTGACGAGCAAAAACAGCTTGATACTATACCAAGCAACGAAAAATCACGTCTTGCAAGCCGAATTGCTTCCGGGCATTTTGTCCATTTTGTTGAAATTACCTCTCCTCACGGAGTTAATGCAAGTGTTGAAATAGAAAAAGCAAGGGAAATGTATTACTTCGGAATAGATGTAATTAATATTCCTGATGGGCCACGAGCAAGTGCAAGAATGTCTGCTCTTGCTCTGGCTGTCCAAATTCAAAGGGAAGTTGGAATAGAAACCGTTTTGCACTATGTATGCCGTGATAGGAACGTGATTGGTATGCAATCTGATTTGCTTGGGGCTTTCGGACTTGGAGTAAAGAATATTCTGGCAATTACTGGCGACCCGCCAAAATTAGGCAATTACCCTGATGCTACCGCAGTTTTTGATGTTGATTCGATTGGTTTGGTTAATATTTTAAATCGATTGAATCACGGATTGGATATTGCCGGTAATCCAATTGGTAAAGCATCTGGATTTTTTGTTGGAGTAGGAGCAAATCCCGGGGCAATTAATATAGATGAAGAAATACACAGATTAAATTGGAAAGTCGATGCCGGTGCAGAATATATAATTACCCAGCCGGTTTTTGATATAAAAGTATTTGAAAACTTTTTAAATCGCATCAAACATATAAAAATTCCTCTTATTGCAGGTATCTGGCCTCTTACATCTTTCCGTAATGCACAATTTATGAACAATGAAGTGCCGGGGTGCAGTGTTCCTCAACTTATCTTAAACAAATTAAAAAAAGTTGAAGCATCAAAAGAAGAGAGTTTGAACGCTGGAATTGAAATAGCCCGCTCTACAATTAATCAATTAAAAGGGGCTATTCAGGGTTTGCAGATTTCTGCTCCCTTCGGCAAAGTGAACCTTGTCAAAGAAGTACTGAAGTAAAGCAATAATTATTATTCTCAACTTCCCCAAAGTTAAGACTTTACAAAAGCATTAAGGAGTTGTGAGATTTCTCACCTCGATACCCATTACATCTTTTATTTTACTCTGCAAAACTTTGCAAAAGTTCAGAACTCCTGATGCCTCGTAGTTTGGTATTTCGCAGTCTTGTCATTCTGAGGCGAATATAAACGAAGACTTTTACTTTTGAGAAAATGAACAAATGGAGAAGCAAGCCATACGATCAACAAGTTGATAGTATGGCTTAGAATTTTTTTTAGTTACAAATCCTCCTTCCCAAGTTGCACTTGGGAAGGAAGCTTTCTTTAAAGTTTTAATTTAAAATTATTCTAATATTGGAAAACCAAGCGAATTCCTTTTATGCTTGTTGATTGATGATATAAAAGAAGCAAAGTAAAACTTTTATGAAAATACCCTTCCCAAGTGCAACTTGGGAAGGAGGATTTGTAACTTTTTTTTCAATATTTTTGTCATGCTATCAGCTTGCTGATAGTATGACTTTTGCTTCTTATTTAGTTCATTTCCTCAAAAGTAAACGTCTTCGTTTATATTCGCC
>CAZCLJ010000461.1:0-2580 GCA_964499465.1 uncultured Hyphomicrobiales bacterium | reverse complement strand
TTCGTTTCGGAATGACAAGAAATGTTTATTAGGTTTTCAATAAATTATTACACTAGGAAAGTTGAATATTTAGTTATTAGATAATATAGTTGTAGGACATCTGTCTAAATAACTTTCGCAGAGTCTAAGTCATACTATCAACAAGTTGATAGCATGACAAGAAAAGAAGTCAGACCAACAGCTTGTTGTTCGTATGACTTGTGATACCTTATATACTAATTTAGGAAACAAACAAGTTAACAATTTTGTTCAACTAAAAATAAAAGATATGAAAAAATTAATTTTATCTCTCATTGCAGTTTTATTCATTATTTCTGCTTGTAGCGACAGTTCGTCGCCGAGCGAAACAAATGAAATCCTTCCTTTGAAAGTTGGGAATGAATGGTGGTTTAAAAATACTCCTTATAAAGGAGATGATTCATTGACAATGTTCAACATAATTAGAAAAGCAAAATATTTTGATGAAGACTGGTTTGTTTTTAATTTATCTGGAAAACAAACTCTTATGAAAAACAAAGCAGATGGATTATGGGCAATTGAATTTAGTGAAGAATTTCCTGATGGTAAAGAATTTGTTTATTTTAAATATCCAGCTGAAATAGGAACAATTACATATACAGAAAGTCAAGAACAAAAATTAATATCTATTAATGAAAAAGTTGAAGTACCAGCTGGTGTTTTTAACTGTTATCTTTATAGGTCTATTTATAAAGATGAAGGAATGAGTGATATATATTTATCACCAGGAACAGGTTTTGTAAAAATGATTTTTTATAAAGATAGTGTAAACATTATTCAAACCCGCGAACTAATTAACTATACACTAAAATAATTCATTATTAAAGAAAGAAAAATTATGAAATCAATATATTTTATTTTAATTTTTGCCGTTCTAGTAATTACAGCTTGCAGTGAAAGCAGTTCCCCAAGCGTAGAGAAAAAAGAAATATTTCCCTTAAAATCCGGTAATAGTTGGACTTATGAATATAAAAATACTGAAACAACAATAATTACCAATCTTTATGTTGAAAAAGATACAATTATTCAAGGTGAAATTTGGTATAAAATGCTTACTGATAGTACCTATACTAATTATTATAAAAATTTTGATGATGGTCTTTGGTCATTAGATATACGAGATTTTAGTTATTATAAACCCTCTAACCTTATTTATAAATATCCTGCTAAAGCTAATGATGAATACTATGTAAATTATGAGAAAATAAAAATAGTTTCAACAGACCAGAAAGTTGAAGTGCCAGCAGGAACTTTTAATTGTTATGTTTATCAGTTAAACAATAGTTTTTCAGAAATACGATATTACAATGAAATATGCTTATCACCTGGAACTGGCATAATTAAGTACTGTACTTATAAAAAAAATGAGAATAATAAAAACGATACTATTGATGTTCAGGAATTAACTTCATACACTTTGAAGTAACGCTTAAGCAAATACATTTTAGGAACTAATTTATCAGGATTTTTTATTTCTAGAATAAAGATGTCCTACATCTCGGAGATGTAGGACATCTGGAAAAAAATAGAAGTCATGCTATCAACTTGTTTATAGTATGACTGGAAACTAAATTTTAAAACTAAACAAATAAATTTATGAAAATAGAACTTCCTCCTCAGACGATTTTACAGCCATCGCCAGTTCTAATTATTGGAACGTATGGGAAAGATGGAAAGCCAAATATGATGAATGCTGCCTGGGGTGGTATTGCTTGCAGCGTGCCACCTTGCTTTAACGTTTCACTTCGCGAAGCAACGTTAAGTTATCACAATATTATGCATAGCCGTGCATATACAGTGAATATTCCATCTGAAAAATACTTCAAAGAAGCTGATTACGTCGGCATTGTATCAGGTAAAGAATATGATAAATTCAAGGAAACTGGACTTAGTGCAGAGAAAAGCAATAGAGTAAACGCTCCTTATGTGAAAGAATTTCCTTATGCTCTTGAATGTAAGCTAATTCAAACAATCAATCTTGGATTGCACACAATGTTTATTGGGGAAATTATGGGAATAGTCGCTGACAGCGATGTTTTAAGCCCGAAGCAACTGCCGGACATAGAAAAGGTTCGACCAATTTTGTATGGTTCATTCGGTAGTTCTTCTTATTTTGCAGTAGGAAATAAACTTGCTAAAGCATTTTCAGTAGGAAATGAATTAGTTAAGTAAGGACTTTTTTCGATTTTTAATGGCATTTCAAATCCCTGATAAAGCAAATGCATTATTTAATTGGAGATGGCATAATTTTCCGTGTCATTCTGACGGATGTCAGAATCCATCTTAAAAAAAGTTTTTATAGGTCATTAGTTATTCGTCATTCGTATTTTTGCTAAGAACTAATGACCAATGACTAATGACTAAAAAGCAAGACAGGTGCTGACATGCACCAGAATGACTAAAATGATGTCATTTCGAACCCCCAGATAAAGCAATTGCTTCATTTAAATGGAAATGACATATATTAATGAGTTCTTATGAAAATAGAATTGAAGAAATCTCCCCTACCCCCAGGGCTGATACGTTCTTTGAAATACTCTTTCCAGCCATACGATCAACAAG
>CAZCLJ010000460.1:0-2596 GCA_964499465.1 uncultured Hyphomicrobiales bacterium | reverse complement strand
TGATGTCATCTCCATTTAAATAAAGGGTTTGCTTTATCAGGGGGTTCGGAATGACTGACAATCATATTTATCTTTAAAAGCAACTTGGTATAAATCTATTCATCAGATGACTGGGAAGTCATCTGATGAATTATTCACTCTAAAGTTAGACTTAAATTTTGCTAAAAAAACAAAGTTTTAGGGAGTAATAGTATAATTTAGTGCGTCATTGAAAATGATGTGAAGAATCTCACAAATTAATGATACCAAAGTTTTAAAGATAAAGATGTCCTATATCTTGCAGATGTAGGACATCTGGTTTAAGAACTTTTGCTTAGTTTTGGGATTCGGAATGATAAGACATATTATCAATTATTTCTGCTTTTTCCAACATTAATTTAAATTAATTAAATATTCATAGTATTATTCCAAATTATTTTCGTAATTTTAAGACTTTTTAATTTACGGAAATTGGAAAAATGAGTTTATCAAAATTAAGAAATATTGGAATAGCTGCCCATATAGATGCAGGAAAAACTACCGTTACAGAGCGTATGCTTTATTTTACGGGAACAACAAGAAAATTAGGTGAAGTCCATAACGGTGAAGCAACAATGGATTTTATGAAACAGGAGCAGGAACGTGGTATCACAATTGCTTCCGCTGCTATAACCTGCCATTGGAAAGAACATACTGTAAACATTATTGATACGCCAGGACACGTTGATTTTACTGTTGAAGTAGAGCGTTCATTACGCGTTATAGATGGAATGGTAGCTGTCTTTTGTGGAGTTGCCGGAGTGCAGCCACAAAGCGAAACTGTCTGGAACCAGGCGGACAGATACAAGGTTCCCAGAATTGCATTTATCAATAAAATGGATAGAACAGGGGCTGATTTTGAAGAAGCAGTAGAATCTATGGAAAACTTCCTTGATGCGAATCCTGCTCCAGTCATTATTCCTATTGGTGCTGAAGAGAATTTTATTGGTATAATTGATATTATAAAAATGAAAGCATATACTTTCGATGGAGCTGAAATGAACGAAATCGAAATACCTGCTGATTATATTGAAAAGGCAAAGAAAGCACGCTATTTTCTCACTGAGAAACTCGCTGATTTTAATGATGAAGTAATGGAACTTTTTCTTGATGGAAAAGAAGTATCAAATGATTTACTTAAATCCGCCACGAGAGAATCCACACTAAAAATGCTTATTACCCCTGTGATTTGTGGTTCAGCATATAAAAATAAAGGTATTCAAACACTTTTAGATTCTGTTGTAAATTATCTTCCTTCGCCAACAGATGTAGGGGCAATTGTCGGCTTGGATATTGATGACGCAGAAAAGTCCCATAGCCGAGTTCCTTCGCTTCAAGACCCATTTGCTGCACTCGCATTTAAAATTATCAACGACCCATTTGTTGGACAGCAAACATTTATCCGCATCTATTCCGGTGAACTTACAAGCGGAATGCAGGTTTATAACTCTACAAAAAAAGCAAATGAAAGAATTGGTCGAATTTATAGAATTCATGCAAAAGAAAGAGTTGAAGTTCAGTCAGCAGGTCCCGGCGATATCGTTGCTTTGATTGGTTTAAAAAATACAAAAACTGGCGATACTCTCTGCGATATGGAAGAACCATTAATGCTCGAATCAATTTTCATCCCTCCGGCAGTAATTGATTTAAAAGTTACCGTTCCGAATAAAAATGAGGAGAAAAAGTTAGGCGAAT
This sequence comes from uncultured Hyphomicrobiales bacterium, assembly GCA_964499465.1. Classification (GTDB taxonomy): domain Bacteria; phylum Bacteroidota; class Ignavibacteria; order Kapaibacteriales; family UBA2268; genus JAAYJM01. Next base: position 883 of record CAZCLJ010000460.1, on the reverse strand, counting down.
CACTCCGTAAATTATCGAACGAAGACCCTTCTTTTAAAATAAGATACAATGAAGAAACAAGTGAAACGATTATTTCCGGTATGGGAGAGCTACACCTTGAAATTATAGTTGACCGTCTGAAAACTGAATTTAAAGTAGAAACCAATGTCGGCGCGCCTTCTATCGCATATCACGAGACGATTACAAAGCCAATGGAAGCTGATTTCCGTTACGTGAAACAAACTGGTGGAAAAGGTCAGTTTGCTCATACTGTAATAAGACTTGAACCCAATCAGGGTAAGGGCTTTGAATTTACTGATATTATCAAAGGTGGTTCAATCCCTGCAGAATTTATTCCTTCTGTTAGAAAAGGAATCGAAGCTACATTAGAACGCGGTATTCTAGCCGGTTTCCCGATTGTTGATGTTAAAGTCGTTTTGCTTGACGGAAGTTTTCATGCTGTCGATTCTTCAGATATGGCTTTCCGCACCTGTGCCTCTATTTGCTTTAAAAATGCTTTCAACAAGGCAAACCCAATTTTGCTCGAACCAATGATGAAAATCGAAATTAATACTCCAGACGATTACATTGGAGCTATTACAGGCGATTTCAACAGAAGAAGAGGAAGAATTGAAGCTATGAGACGATATAGAAAAGGTTCTCAAAAATTAAACGGCTTTGTTCCATTGAAAGAAATGTTCGGTTATGCTACTTCTCTCAGAAGTCTTTCTAGTGGAAGAGCTAATTATTCTATGGAATTTTTCCAATATACTCCCATTAGTGCTGATTTACAGCAAAAAGTGCTAAAAGAAATTGCCGATAAGAAAAAAGAAGAAAAGTAGGTTTTTAATTAACCTGAATAATTCATCCGATGACTTCCCAGTCATCGGATGAATAGACTCAG
>CAZCLJ010000459.1:0-2660 GCA_964499465.1 uncultured Hyphomicrobiales bacterium | reverse complement strand
TTAAATGAAACCCCTATAGTATTTAAATGGAAAAAATATGATTTCAATATGTCAGAATTTTAATGAAACGATATAATATTAATTACGCAATAATAACGATAATATTATTCTTTTAGCTGCAATCCACCTCTTTAATTCGTTCCATTAGCTCATTTTCTCTTATATGCAAGATGTGAAGTTTTTCAGAGATTCTTTGATAAAGCGATTGGTTTAGCGTTGCAGAGATTTCTTTAAACATATTAGCAATTTTATCCCATTCTAAAGAGATTTTAATATATTCTTCTCCTGCAATTTCAGAACTCCTGATGCCTCGTTGTTTGTTGTTTCGCATTTTTTATTATAAGAAATTAAATTTGAATGTAAATATTTCCAATAGGTCATTCGTCATTCGTCATTCGTTATTAGTAGTTACAAACTAATGACCAATGACAAATGACAAATAACTAATGTAATAATTTATTGAAAACCTAATAAACATTTCTTGTCATTCCGAAACGAAGTGAGGAATCTCAAATTCTGTAGTAGCAATGACTTGTGAGATTTCTCACTTCGTTTCGAAATGACACAATATAATAAGTCTTTTAACGAATTACAACACTAATAAGATAATATTTGCTAACTGCGAAATTATTATTTACGAGGCAAATATCCTAACTCCTTTATTTTCATTATGGGGTCTGGAGTTCTTAGTTTGTAACTACTAATGACTAATAAAGAATAACGAATAACCTATTGGAAATATTTACATTCAAATTTAACTTCTTATAATAAAATATGCGAAATAACAAACTACGAGGCACAAAAAGTTCGTAATTTTGAAATTTGCAATGTAATATATTTATTTTAGAAAGGTTTTTCATCTTCCTCGTTGCTTTCTTTAAGATACGGTGGTGGTTCGTTATATTCATAAGCAAGATTTTCGAAACGGGCATAATCTTTTAAATAAGCCAAAACAACTGTTCCAACAGGTCCGTTTCTTTGTTTTCCAATAATAATTTCAGCTTTATTTTCGGTTGAACTTTGGTCATCAAAAGTCTTAATGCCGTATTGCTCAGGTCTGTTGATAAAAATAACAACATCAGAATCTTGTTCAATACTTCCGGATTCCCTTAAATCAGAAAGCATAGGGCGTTTGTCTTTTCTTGATTCTACTAAACGGTTTAGCTGGGCAAGAGCAATAATAGGAATATCCAATTCTTTGGCAATTTGCTTTAATGAACGAGAAATAATAGAAATTTCACGCTCACGAGATTCTGCTTTTGGTGGATGAATAAGTTGCAAATAGTCAATAAAAACTGCTTGAATATTATGCTCTGCTTTCATCCTACGGCATTTTGCCCTAAATTCCATTATATTTAATGAAGGACTATCATCAATTACGATTGGAGCTTTTGCAATTCTGCCAAGATTATTTAAAATTTTACTCATTTCTTCATGACCCAATTTGCCGGTTCTTATTCTTTGCTGGTCTATTCTTGCTTCAGCACTGATTAACCTTATAACGAGCTGAATTGCGGACATTTCAATTGAAAAGAAACCGACTGGAATTTTGTATTCAACAGCAATATTTCTTGCAACTGAAAGTCCGAGAGCAGTTTTTCCCATTGAAGGTCTTGCTGCTATTATTATTAAGTCTGATTTTTGGAAACCACCGGCTAAAAGTTCATCAAGATATGTAAAGCCGGTTGGGATACCGAAAGCTCCTAATTTACTTCTGTCTTTGAGCATAGAAATATGCTGATAGGCATCCTGAGCTAATTTGTCTATTGTCATATATGAACGGTTGAAGCGTTTGTCTGCTATTTCAAAGATTAGCCGTTCTGCTAAATCAATTTCTTCCAATGCGTCTCTTGAATCTTCATAGCAATTTGTCAAGATTTGTCCGGAGGATTTGATTAAAAGACGCTTTAAAAATTTTTCCTGAACGATTAGCGAGTGATAATCAATATTGGCTGCTGTTGCAATACTATTGTTTATTTCAGACAAATAGTAAGTTCCTCCTACAGCATCAAGAAGTTTCCTTCTGTGAAGCTCTTCGGCAACTGAATAAATATCTATGTTAATGCTTCGTTCAAACATACTGCACATAATATCGAAAATTTTCTGGTGTGCTTCGTAATAAAAGCTTTCTGTCTCTAACATTTCAACTGCTTTTCCAACAGCTCCCTTGTCTAACATCATTGCTCCGATAACAGAAATTTCAGCTTCTTTTGAGTGTGGCGGAACCCTGTTCCCTATCATATCTACCTGAGAATTAAGGGGGTAATCCTGACCATAACTCTTATTGAATTTCTTATTATTTACTAAAACATCTATTTCATTCATTATTTTTCTTTTTAGATTTTTTAATTATGCAAATTATAACATCTATTCTGATTTTTTTTATTTTTTTTAATAACAATTTTTTAACAGCGAATTTAAAAACCTTGATAAATTGTGGATAACTTATTAACATTTATTAAAAGAAGAGCCCAAAGTGAAGTTCTAAAAATTGCTATTAAGAACCCCAGATAAAGGAAAGTCATTTATTTAAATGGAGATGACATAAGGTTTAGAAGATTAGAAGGTTTAGATAGTTTAGATTTTTAACTTTCGCAAAGCTCCGAGAAACTCGTGCGAAAGTGAAATTTTTCTTACTTTGCGAAAATTTAAAATCAGTT
>CAZCLJ010000458.1:0-2682 GCA_964499465.1 uncultured Hyphomicrobiales bacterium | reverse complement strand
TTGGTCATTGGTCATTGGTCATTGGTCATTGGTCATTGGTCATTGGTCATTAGTTATTCGTCATTAGTAGAAAAAAAATAAATGACGATTGACGAATAACGAATTATAACAAGAACACACCCCTGCCCCTCTCAAGAGGGGAATTAAAGAGCATATCAGCCCTACCGACAACCGAATACCAACTCCTAATTCCCAATTCCTAATTCCTAATTCCCAGTCCCCAGCCCCCAATCCCTAATCCCCAATAACCATTATCAATTATCAATTATCAATTATCAATTAATTAAATCCCTACCAGCATCAAACGAGTCATATTGCTGTTGCCTGCACTTATAACAACTATATAAGCTCCAGCTGGCAAATCATTTACTGAAAATGTGATAGTTGCTTTCATATTGTAACTATCGTATTCTATATTTTCAGTTACATCTTTAACTTTCATTCCCAATGTGTTATACAAACTGATTTTACATTCATTACTTACATTGCGTTCAAGAAAGAAATCAACAGTAACGCTCTGGTTCGATGGGTTTGGGTATAGATTTCGTATCCACACATCTGGCAAACTAAGTATTTCAAAATTTTCTGGTTCGCTTACACTTGTTGTTGTATCTGTGTTAAAAATATAAAAGCCATAGTTATAAAACAAGAGATAACGATTAAAATGCTGTGCTGTTATCCAAATTTTCTTATTTGGAGCACATTCAATTTTGTATTTATAGCACCAATCATCTGCAGCAGTAGAAAATTTTGAAACACTAATTACAGACCAGCTGCCAGAGGAATCCATTTTATATAAATTACAGGTTTTTCCACCGATTAGCCAAATATTATCAGAACTGTCTGAACAAAGCCAACAGCTACTTAAATCTTCGTGTGTACCGGCGTATCTTTCAATATCATACATATATTTTTCAGTTTTGAATGTTTCACCATCATACACTAATAAAATTGAATTTTCATTTAGTGCATACATCGTATTTTTTGAATCGAAAACAACTTCTCTTAATTCTCCATACCCTTCTGGAAATTCATTAGTTGAAAATTGATTAATTAATACTTCATTTTCATAAACAAAGACAGAATCATAGTAACAGCACCATAACCTATTTAATTTATCAATATAAAATCTGTCAATTCTTCTTTTAATTAATGATTCAAAGCGGTTATTTTTGTATTTACACAAAGCATAATAAACTGAATCGGATTCTTGAACATAATATTGTTTCAATACATAAATATCTCCATTGCTGTCATATTTTAAATCATAAGACACCTGAGAATAATTGAGAATATTATAATACTTCTCAAAGTATTTATCATAAATTTGAGTAAAATTGATTATTGTGTCTGGATTGGTTTTTAAAATATTACTTATAAAATTTAGCCATATATTATCTTCTGAATCAATTGTAAAGCTATACAATCTTGAATCTTTAAACTGCTTGTAAAGGGTATCTTTAATAGAGTTATTTATTAATAAATCTCTTTTGGTCTTATAATACCACTTCTTTAGGTTATGATTATAAATCATTAACAAAGTATCAGAGTCAATTCTAAAAACTATTGTTGAATCGCCTTTTATAATCATATTCTGGCAATTCATTTTCCCATAACTCTCGAAAGTTTCGTTATAAATAAGAAAATCTTCTTTATAAAGTAAATCCCAAGTTTGCGGGAAAAGCTCACTTGAAAATGTTATTAGAAAAAGAAAAATTAATTTTTTCATAATAAATTAAAATTTTATAATATCCGATACTAAATAAACATCGGATATTATGTTAAAAAATATTATTAATAACAATTATTCCTACAACCTGGAGGATATAAAGGACATGGTGGTCCATAGAACCTGCCAGTTCTATATAGTCTTAGTACTCTATTTCCACCTCCTAAATCTTCCCAACAATAATAGATAGTTACATTACATGATCTTAATAAATCATCACATTTATACATTTTATACTTGCCATCTTCATAATACCATCTATTATAACAGATGGCATCATATACTTCTAATAAACATTCTGTCCCGGCTGGACATTCAGGTATAGGACGACCAAAGAAACCAACACTTTCAAGATATGCACCAATTTGTAATAAAATCTTATCTTTTATTACTCTAGCATTAGCTTCATAGTCATTACTGTCACATGGTGCTTTAACTGATACATCATTTAAACTCATACAATGCAAATCGTTAAGTATACCATAGCAATAAGTATATTCATATTGGCACCCATTATAATAAAGTGTGCCTGTAACTTCTGTCCACCCATCAGGACAAATTGCTTTTACATTCATATTAGCCATAATCATTATAGCTAATGCTGCGAAAATAAACGTTGCTTTTTTCATAAAAACCTCGTAAATTAGTATATAAATTAATTTATTAATTTCCCCCTGCTTTTTATTGCTTGATACCAAAAAGGCGGGGGATTTTTTTCTATCTATAAAATTTTAGTCCTTTTATTTCTATATTTTTCCTCATTTTATTTCTTAATTATTTTAACTATTAAAATATAAAAAAAATAAATGAATTATGCAAGAAAAATATTAATATTTTTTATTTTTTTAAAATATTTATTACAGACATATAAGCAACAAGTTACCAATGACATCGCAGCTTTGTCTGTCATTCTGAGGCGAATATAAACGAAGACGTTTACTTTTGAGAAAATG
>CAZCLJ010000457.1:0-2706 GCA_964499465.1 uncultured Hyphomicrobiales bacterium | reverse complement strand
AAGTTAATTCTATAATGTTTTTTTAAGTATTTTACCTTTTTAGAGTGGACTCATATATGGAATGCTAAAATTATTGTCTTTAATTTTTCTAAGGTAAATAGGTTTTTTCCCCTTAAAATAATCAATTATTTCCCCCAATCTGCACCATAGCCAACTTTTTGGAATTTCAAAAGGAATTTCTTCTGACGTGATGGGTGGAAGTAGCTTTTCTTTTCTATTTGATTTTTCTTTTTCTTCTTTAATACGTTTTAGCAATTCTTGAACTGGTTCATCATTTGGATTTTGTGGGACTAACATTCCTTGAACTGCTTCCTGCAATATCGCTTGGTTTAGATTTTCAATGAGAGAGAGCTGATGATTAAAAAGCATTTCTAATGATGAATTATTCTTTGATAATTGAGTTTCTAAATTTATAATTTCTTTTTGTTTTTCAATGTTAGGAACAAAAACTGATACATCTGCTATTCTATTTATTGGTAAGCTAACGTTTGCCATTCCCTTCATTTGTGAAACTAACAATTTTTCTCTATTAAGATGCAAATAAATATGTAAGTATTTTGCTAATAAAAAATTTTCATCTTTCGGAACTACAGCACATAAAATATTACCTAATGCAAATTTACCTTCTTGATATTTAACCCGTTTCATACTAGTGCTATGTTAATTAGGATATGTCGTAAATATTTTGTAATTTAGTACCTAAAAAACACTATGGTACGTTACACAATATATCTGAATCAATTTGAAGTAGAAGAGCTAAAAAAAGTAATTAGTGCCTGACAGAAAACTACTATTTTTTATTGGATTAGTATAGACTAATTATTATTATTTATATATAATATTAATATAATTAGCTAAATTTTGTCTAATATTGTTAATTTATTGAATATTTTATAATATTTTAATACTTTATTATATCGTTTATTCTAAATTATATATACCTATCCATTAAAATTGACTTTTTTATTTTTTTTAATTGTTTTTAGCTGGCTTGCTTATAACGTTTGTCTGTCGTTCGCCTTATTTCGTCTTCACGGATTTTTTTCCCTATCAGTTGCATATTCCTTGATAATATTGCTAACCCTACATAACGCTTAAATCCTTGTATTCCTTTATCCGGGCATTTATCTAATCCGCTGTGCTCTAATCCATTAATCGTAGATTCTACTGCACTATGATGATTTAGCAACTTGACATACTCTTTGTCCTCCAATTGCTTCTTGTCTTCTGCTGTCGGTCTACCTTTTCGCCTAATTGCTACTTGGATAAGTTGTCTTAATTCTGCTATTATTTCTTTTGACCAAAAACCCTTATCAAAACTACAACTTCGTATATTTTTATATTCCTCTATGGCTCGCTTCAATAATGGCAATGCTACATCTACATCACTTGTATGCTCCATTATCTCATAATCTATGATTAAACCAAATTGGTCCTTTAATACAGTTAAGGGCAAGCCAAATTCTACAGGAACACCAGCTTTACCTTTGCTTATCCAACGCGTATATGCTTCAAATACTGAAAAGATTTTCTCATAATGTGGTATCGTTTCACTTAACAGTATCCTACGGCGGATTAAATCTATCTGATGATAAGCCTCGGCTATAAAATATGGAATATCTTCGCGGTATTTGCTCTCTAATCCTGACACGGATTCTGTCTCGCATACTAATTTATGAATTTCACTGACTTTACTTAACACTGCTGATGCTGATGTTATATACTCATTGTACAATGTTTTTAATCTTTCTTCTTTATCCTTACTATTGCTTTGCTTTAATTTTTGTATCTTTCTTACTAATGACTTATATTGTCGTATGTGGTACTTGCTTTGACGAAGACCAGGTGTATTATGCCAATCGCTTATACGACTCGTTAATTGTAATGATTTACGAATACAGTCATATAATAAATTTGCATCGGTTGGATAATGAATGTTCGTCTTGACTACAAATGAATCTGCACTACAATCTAATTCTATGCTTTTTTTTTTCATAAATATATGCTTATATGCTGCTTTGACTAATATTGCATTAATTGAATGGAGATGTGCTTCTTCAAACAACGAAATATTGTCTTTCAGCGTTTGAAGATTGTATTTGTAATCATCCCAACTCCATTCATCTGAATGTCCGAGGAATAACCTGATTGTATGATGGTTATTTGCCATATTTTGCAATTTATCATAGTCCCAATTGCAAGAAAGACGCATTGCGCCGAGTACTAATATTTTCCACAAATCCATCCCAGTACGACCTGTGCGCTTTGATTTCATTTTTAAAACTGTTTCTTCAAGATATTTAAATATTTCTTCACGTACTGCTGGGGTTGTGTAGATAAACTTTAGAGTAGCTGCTACATTATCTATTTCATCTCTTGACTTAATGTCAATTTTTATTTCAGAAATATCAACACTTCCAAAAAGCATTTGATTTGCTATTTCTTGTCTCATAATTTTTACGAAGATTTTGTATTGTCAATAAGTAATAATACAAAATTATGCAATAAATCTATAATAAACAAGCATTTATTGAAGTATTATACATTTTTTTTACATTAATTATTTGGACCTATCAAATTCTTCAATTTGAAGTTTTTATACTAATTTATTGATATTTAATTCTTTTTTGACTTTTCTGCCAAGCACAAACTAATAAAGGTAGCCATACTTCTCAAGCATATCGCACTGCTTATATTTTGCTAAAT
>CAZCLJ010000456.1:0-2740 GCA_964499465.1 uncultured Hyphomicrobiales bacterium | reverse complement strand
ATTAACAATTAACAATTAACAATTAACAATTAACAATTAATAATTAACAATTAATAATTATTCTCGCTTCCAGCAATAGCCACGCAGACAGCAGCATCACCTGAAATGTTTGTAATAGTCCGAGCCATATCTAAAATTCTATCCACTCCAAGGATAAGTGCTATTCCTTCAGGTGGTAGATTTATAGATTGCAAAATCATCACAAGCATAATTATACCAACTCCCGGAACAGGTGCAGTCCCAATTGAAGCAAGAGTTGCAGTAAGAATTATAGTTAATTGCTGAACAATTGAAAGGTCGATTCCATAAACCTGAGCAATGAAAACAGCAGCTACGCCTTGATAAAGAGCAGTCCCATCCATATTTATTGTTGCCCCAAGCGGCAAAACAAAGCTTGTGATTTTTTTAGAAATACCGAGATTGTTTTCAACGCAACTCATAGTAACAGGCAAAGTTGCAGCACTTGAACTTGTGCTGAAAGCAATTGCCTGCGCAGTCTGCATTCCTTTAAAAAATCGCACGGGACTCATCTTGCCAAAACCTTTTACAAGGAAAGAATAAGTCAAAATTGTGTGAAGAAAAAGCCCAAAAAGGACAGTAAACATATACCAAAACAGCGTATAAATGATTTCAAAACCAAAATCGGCAATAGTTGCAGCAATGAGTGCAAAGACGCCATAAGGAGCAATTTTCATTATAGCACCTACCATTTTAATCATCACCTCGGATACAGCATCTAACACATTGACAACGGCAAAACTCTTTTTTCTGTCAATAAAAGTTAAAGTTGCTCCAAAAATTACAGCAAAAAATACGATTTGCAGCATATTGCCATCTGCAATGGCTTTTAATGGATTTTGAGGAACGATATTAACTATAAAATCAACTAAATCAACATCTAAATTCTGAGTAATTTTTTCAGATGTTTCAGTGCTAAATTCAGTTACTAAACTTTCTTTTGCTGATGCAGAAACCTGTTCGCCCGGCTTAATAACGTTTGCTAATACAAGTCCGAAAGTAATCGCTATTGATGTTGTTGCTATATAAATAATAAGAGTTTTGCTTCCTATCCTGCCTAATTTTTTCACATCTTCAATGCTTGCTGCTCCAACAATTAAAGTTGCTATAACCAAAGGAATTGCCAGAAAGCTGAGTAGCCGAATAAAAATAGAACCTATTGGTTTGATTGCTGTGGCTATTGTCGGGATTTTTTCTATTGCCGAAATGTTCGAATACTTGATTTCTTTGTTGGTATATATTACTTTAAGGTTTAAATTCTTTTTAGCATATTTAGACAAAGAATTATATTGCTTGATAAAAGCGCCCTGTTCAGTTGATTTATAAATTTTCTCCTGAAAAAAAGAATTTTCATCTTGTTTATAAAGTAAATTAATTTCTTTATAAACTTCAATTGTTTCTTTATACTGATGATTATTCAAGGAATGGTTTAAAATAAAGGCATCGTTTGGCACGCTGAAAATTGCTCCAAAAACAGCTCCAAGCACTAAGGCAGCAACTATTTGATAGTGAAGAGGAATATTTAATTTCATATTTAATCCCTGCCGGGTACTTTAAAATGAACTTCCAATTCTACTTCCGGGCTCAAACTCCGGGTAACAGGACAGGTTTTTACAACATTTGACATTAATTGAAATTCCTTGTCGTTAAGTTCTTTTGGAAAAACGAAATCAATTGTTAGTTTTGAAATTCGGCGGTATGGGTGATTTACCATCTCTTTTGTTGCTTTTACTTTTAGCCCAACAATGTCAATACTATTGTTACGTGCAACAATTCCCATTATTGTTGTAATGCAGGAAGCAGATGCAGTTGCAAGCAAGTCGGTTGGAGAAATATATTCTGCTTTTCCTTCATTGTCCAAAGGTGCATCTGTTAAAAACTCCTGACCCGAGGGACCGTGCTTTACTTTACAATGTAAATCGCCAAGATATTCTACAAAAATTTCTACCATAATAAACTCTTTTTTTTTAATCAAAAATTTTTTGAAAAACAAATATAGTTAATTTTATAAAAAAAATTGTAATTATTTTAAAACTCAACTTGTTTCAAAGTTTAAAAATCTGCAAATACAGAGTAGTGGTGCATTGTAAATAAGATATTTTGTCGATATTCTTAGCGAATAAATTTATTTAATAAACGCTTATTACACTTTTCCTTTCCCAAAACTGATACATACTAAAATGCTTTTTACTGCCATACGAGCAACGTTCAGTCATAAGAACATCAAGTTGTTTGCATTAATTGTGTTTAGATAGAAGTGCCACACTTTCAAAGTGTGGCACTTCTTATTAAAATTATTTGCTCTTTACTAATGATTTGAGAGAAAATTTCTTTTCCTTTACTCATTTTCTTTCATTTGGATAATTGTTTAAATTTTAGTAATTTATATTATTAGAAATTGATTAAAAATAATTGCTTGATGAAAAGGTAAATTATGAACAAAGCTCTTTATATACAAGAAATTAATGAAAATATTTTATCCTTTGACATAGATAAGTTAAAAGATATTTCAAATTACGTTAAATATTTGAAATATCAGGAATATATTGACCCTACCCTTGAAATTGTATCAAATGATGAATGGTATAACAAAGTAAATAAAGGCATAAAAGAAATAAGAAACAATGAGTCACTCAACTTTCCTAGTTGTCATAAGTGTTTGTAATGTATAAATAATATAGAAAAGAACAAAAGTGGTAAAAAAGACTATAAATACACCTCC
>CAZCLJ010000455.1:0-2742 GCA_964499465.1 uncultured Hyphomicrobiales bacterium | reverse complement strand
ATGTAAAGTGATGTCATTTTTATTAAAATGAAGCACTTGCTTTATTTGGGGGTTCGGAATGATACCTTTTCTGGATAATTTCAGAACTCCTGATGCCTCGTAGTTTGTTATTTCGCAGTCTTGTTATTTCGAAGCGCAGCGAGAAATCTCACAAGTCATTGCTAACACGAAACTTGAGATTTCTCACTTCGTTTCGAAATGACACCTTTCTGGGTAATTTGCGTAATTGTTCTTTACGAGGCAATTCTCCCAAATCCTTTATTTTCGTTATGGGGCCAAGAGTTCTGAAGGTGAGTTAATATTGAAATTACTACCTTAAAAAAATTTCGCAACTAAATAAATTGTTGTTAAAACTTGTAAGCAAGTTTTTATTAAACTGGTAAGGACAGTAGTGATAATTGAATTGTATTCCAATATACCTATATGTAAATATTTTTTTTATCACAGAAAGTCCTAAAGAAAGATGTAAAGTATTAATTTCATAAGTATCAGGTTCATCGTAATTCTTTTTTTGTAAAGGTTTAGCATTAACAGATTCTAAGCCAATACCAATTTTTGGTAAAATAATAAATTCTTTATTGTCAAATATTTTATATCCAACAAATGCACCAAAGAATATAGTATAATTTGAGTTTACTAAAATAGTATCTCCTTTTGCAGAATATTGAAAATCTTTATCGCTGTTATTATATCGTACTTTCACTCCTAATTCTATGTTTAGTTTATAAGCAAGTGGAGAACATAAAGTTAAACCAATTAACATACTGTTGTTAAATATTTTATTTGTGCCAATTGGATTGATAAGTCCTGCATAATATGTAAAAGCGAGTCTTTCTTTGTGATATTCTATAATTTCATCTATAATAAAATTGCTTATAAAACTCTCTTCATATTCATCTTCGTAAATAAGATTATCAAATTCTTCAACATTACCGGAAAATAAAGTGCAAATCAGTTTTTCATCTTGAGAAAGTGATTCTGTTTCTAAAAGTTTTAATGATTTTTGTATAATAATAGAATCAATTCTATGCCTCAATGGAACGTAGTTAAACCCTTCTTTCCAACTTGAATACCTATAACCGAAATTATTAGCTCTTGAATTGTTTATTCTGCTCTTTAATTTAATATGAAAGTTATTCTGAAAATACGATTTTATAAAATCTATTGACGATTCATTATTTAAAATTTTCTTTAAAATTAAAATTCTTTTAGTAAATTCAGATTCACCACATTGCTGAACCCATTCTGTAATTATTGATTCAGTTGAATCATATTGATTATTTGAAAAATACTCAGATAAAATATCTACTGCATTAAGGGATATAATTTCGCAATCAACTTTTGTTTCAATAATTTCATTCTGATAACAGTAAGCATAACTTGTAATCAAAATCAACAAAATAAAATATGTAAATTTTTTCATATAAATATATTCTTATTATAAAAACTTCCAAAGTTTATAAGAAATTTCTAAACTAAATGAGCTATTGTAAAATTTTGTGTGTAATTTTTCATCAAACTTAAATGGACAAAAATGATAATACATCTCAAGCCCAATATAGTTAGTCAAAGAGATAGCTCTCATCACCGATACTCCTAAAGAAAGATGTAAATATTTTTTGTTATAATCTTCTTTATATTCGGTGCTATTATTTCTTTTTGTAATAACAAAATCTAGCATCTCTAAACCGATTCCAATTTTGGGTAAAATAATATAAGTATCATTTTCATATAATTTATACCCATACATCAATCCTACAAAGCAACCTGATGCTGAATTGATAGTATTGGTATCCCCTGAATGTATAAAAGAATAATCATTAGCACCAATTTTAATTCTGCTTTTTAAAATAAATTCTCCATAAACTTTTTTGCTTATAAATGAATTTAGCGACATTCCCAAAATAGGTCTGTAACTAAATATATTATTTGCGTCAATAGGTGAATACACCCCAGTACATAATGTTATAAAAATATGTTGAGAGTTATTGTTAAAAATTGATTCTTTTATAAATTTTTTGACATTGCTTTGTTTAAATTCATCTTTAGTAATAATGTCATCAAATTCCTCTATATTACCGGAAAATAAAGTGCAAATCAGAATCTCATCTGGTGTAAGAGAATTTGATTTTAAAAGTTCATTAGATTTTTTCATTACAATAGAATCTATTCTATGACGCAATGGAACATATTTATAATAATATTTATTTTCTGAATAAGTGTTTTGGTAATTATTTTCTCTTGAATCTTGAATTCGCTTTTTAAATTCATAGTGAAAGTCTTGTAGAAAATAAAAATTTGTGGCTTCAATAAATGGCTCTTTATTTAAAATAGCTTTTAAGATTATAAGGCGTTGAGAACATTCTGATATGCCACATTGCCGAACCCATTCTGTAATTATTGTTTCAGTTGAATCATACTGGTTGTTTGTTAGATACTCCGATAAAATTTCTATAGTATTAAGTGTTAATTCTTCACAATCTAAAATTGTTCTTGGAGTGTTAAGCCGATTGTTTTGAAAGCATTGGCAATAAACAGTCATCAAAAAGAAACAAATAATAAATATAATAATTTTAATTTTCATATAATAATTTAATTAAGTTAAAAGTGTATTCATCCTTACTATTTGATATAAGTAATTGTAATTATTAAGATAAAAGATTTATCCTTTTTTATTCATAAATCAAAAGTGAATTCTTTATCACTCATTCCCAAGTTGTACTCGTGTTGTAATTCGTTAAA
>CAZCLJ010000454.1:0-2745 GCA_964499465.1 uncultured Hyphomicrobiales bacterium | reverse complement strand
TTTCATTTTTTTGTTTATTATTAATTAACCTATATTATTCATAAATAAAAAAGTATAATTTTTTTCACTCATTCCCAAGTTGCACTTGGGAATGTAACTTTAATAAAAGCTATGCTTAAGCTCTTTATTCATAGAATAATGTAAAGCACAGCTTTAAAAGAAATCTTCCTTCCCAAGTTCAACTTGGGAAGGAGGTCAAAAAACTAAGTTTTTTCTCTAATTTTTAGTAAATTCTAAAATCGTTACTGAGTCTATTCATCCGATGACTGGGAAGTCATCGGATGAATTATTCAGGCTATAAATTCATTGTAGTTTATTAATTTTGTATGTTTATATTTTACAAATTATTGAATAATGAATAATCAAAAATTATATATATTTTCAGATTTTGATGGCACAATAACAAAAAAAGACATAGGAGATGATATTTTCATTCAGTTCGGAAAATTTGAGCCATTACACAACTGGCTTCTTGAAGGGAAAATTGATATTTTTAATTACTGGAAAGAGCTCTTCAAAACGCTTAATGGTTCCTTTACTAAAGAAAATTTAGAAAATTATTTAAAAGAAGTTGAAATAGACGAATCTTTTATTGATTTTGCAAATTTTTGCAAATTGTCTAATATTAACCTTTCTATCGTAAGCGATGGTTTTGATGTTTACATTAAACCAATTTTAGAAAGAGAAAAATTAGAATGGATTAGATTATACTCCAATAAAATGCTTTTTAATAGCAACACTTATACTCCTGAATTCTATGGAGTAAACGATAGTTGCAGTTGCAAAAGTGCTTCGTGCAAGCGAAATACTTTAATAACGCAGTCGCCGGAAAATGCAGTTCTTGTATATATTGGTGATGGATACAGCGACTATTGCCCTGCTGAGCATTGCGATATTATTTTTGCGAAAAAAAATTTAGCTGCCTTTTGCAATGAAAATAAAATACCACATTATAATTTTAAAAATTTTTCCGATATTTTGTTTATATTGAAAAATCGGATTTTAACAAAAAAATTAAAAATCCGAAATCAGGCATTTTTGCTTAGAAAAAGTGCTTTTGAAAATGAATAAGGAAAAGCTATGAAAACAAATAAATTCCGTAATCTATCTTTTTTTATTATTTTATGTTTCCTTTCTTTTTATAACCTTTTGAATGCTCAAGACGAAAGGAAAATTATAATCTCCAAGATTTCAGTTAACGGAGATACAATTTCCAAAGAAAAACTTACAAATCTTGTTTTAGCAACAAAAGACAATTTAAAAGTAAATTATTATTTAAAGTCTGGCGATGGCGATAAGACTGCTTTTCTTTTCAGAATAATAATAAAACAAGATACGATGGAAAGCTCAACTACTACCAGCGTTAACTCATTTTCATATAATTCTTTACCAGAAGGAAAATATAGAATAAGGATAACGGCATTCGACCCGAGGAATCAATGGACAGCGGAGCCGGCTGAATTAAACTTTGTTGTAAATGATTATACTTCTTCGCTTATAAAAGAACTTGAGCAAACAAAAGCCAATCTTTCAAAAACATCGACAGATTCATCAATTAATAAAGATTCACTAAATTTTTTGAATAGCTCAATTTTTGGTATTGATATTTTATCAATTATTATCGGATTTATTATCGGTTCTTTAATATTTGGCATAATATTTATAGTGAATAAGACGAGTTTAAATAAAAAAATGAAAGAACAAGTGATGGGCGACGAAGAAAATATTAAAAAAGAAAAATTACATCAGAACAAATTAGCAGTTGAGAACAGCAATTTGCGAGCTGAAATTGCTGCTCTTCGGGGTCAAATTGATGCGATGCAAAGCCGTGGTGAAGAGCTCAAGGGCCAAAACAATGACTTAAAAGAGACTATTGACAGATTAAGAAAAAGCCAGAATGAGTTCGAAGAACTTCAAACTCAAAAAGATGATTTATTTGCTGTAATTATTCACGATATTAAAAATCCAGCTGCTTTAATCAAAAGTTTAGTTGAACTTCTCCGTTCGTATGACCTTACTGCTACAGAGCAGCAGGAAATTATAGATGACATTTTTGAAACTACAACTAAAATTGTTAATCTTTCTCAGGAAGTTACCCGCATCCTTGCTCTTGAAAGCAGCACTATTCATCTGAAAAAAGAAATGTGCCAAATAAACGATGTAATTAGTGATGTTCAAAGACGCAACACAATCGCCTCCTCAAACAAACAAATTGATGTGCTTTTAGATTTAGATGGAAATCTTCCTGAAGCAAATATAGACCCACAAAAAATTGATGAGGTTTTAGATAATCTTTTATCAAACTCAATCAAATTCTCCCATAAAGGAAGTCAGGTTCGATTGAAATCTTATAGTGACGAAAAATCAATTACTGTTGAAGTAAGCGATAATGGGCTTGGTATGTCAGAAGATGATATTCGTCAGGCATTCCAAAGAGGAACACGTTTAAGCGCTAAACCAACAGCAGGTGAATCTACTTCCGGCTTCGGGCTTTGGGTCGTAAAAAAATTAGTCGAAGCTCATGATGGAAAAGTATGGGTAAGAAGCGTGATTGGAAAAGGTTCTACTTTCTATTTCAATTTGCCAATTATTAATAACGATTAAAATATTAAAAAAATAGATAAAAAGGACTTTTTCTTAATGGAGAAGTCCTTTTTTTATTAGGTAGTGTTGTAATTCGTTAAAAGACTAATTATATTGTGTCATTTCGAAACGAAGTGAGAAATCTCACAAGTCATTGCTACT
>CAZCLJ010000453.1:0-2760 GCA_964499465.1 uncultured Hyphomicrobiales bacterium | reverse complement strand
AGAAATATGTTTGTATTTAGTAATATTAAAGGGTAACGTCAGCCCCTGCCCCTCCATATTAGGAGGGGAATAAGAACAGTTCTATGTCTTAGCGTTCCCCTCCTAATAAGGAGGGGCAGGGGAGGTGTACTTATGTCTTTTTAAACACTTAAATAGATTTTTATATTATTATTATTTTATATACACTTACTACAACTAGGAAAGTTGAGTTAATAATTATAAGCAAAATATCTTATCTTTTTTAACAACTTGGTAAAAAGTATAAACTGATATTAAGATTTGTATATTATCAAATCCATAAATTCTTCTTCTACGTCCCAATCTTTGCAATTAATTTTATTCAAAAGATTATTTATCTCATTTTTTGTGTAAGCTGCAGCAATAGAAGATTTCCAATATTTAGCCATTTTCCCGACAACAAGCACTCCCATTATATCAACGATTATTCTTGCAAAAAAACTTAAATCCCTGCGATGGTCGTGAATAAAAACCTTACCATCATCTTTCAATACCCGTTTTATTTGTAAAAAAACTTTTTCCGGGTCATCCCAATGATGCAAAGAATCGCGGGAAATAACAAGGTCAAAGTACTTATCAGGAATTTCTTTCATTTCCTCTGCCACTCCTACTTTATATTTTACTCTATCAGATAAGCCCTCTTTCTTAGCATTTTCAGTTGCAACTCTAACCATATCTTTTGATGCTTCTATTCCTTCTAAACGTAAATCGTTCCTTTTTTTCAACAAATTAATTCCAGCCCAACCCGGACCTGGTCCAATTTCTAAAACTCTCGCAGATTCCTTCGGAATTGCTTTATTTAAAACATTATCAGCAAAACGTTTATATTCGCTACCAAGTTTTTTCTTCATTGTTTCGCTATAATGCTCCATAGACATTTCATAACTATCCTCTATCGCCCCACCTTCTGATATTCTGCTTTTGAATTTTTTCATAATTAATCCTAAAATAGTATTTGAACTGATTATTCTTTTATTCCCTGAAATAAAGTATAAACATAAAATCCATAGTAATCTTGGTTTTTAAGTATAAATTTTGAAGATTCCGGATTGCATAAATCTTTGTATTTTTCCCAATCTTCTTTAAAAACATCTTTTTCTGAATTTGCCCAAAGCATCTGAAAAAGTGAAACCAATGCAGTTTTTTCTATTTCATTTAAAGGTGCAGCAACATCGCTAATAAATGATTTCACTTTATTGCTTTTAAATCCGGCATCCCGCAGCCATTTTGTTGCTAAAAAGATATGGTTTTTCATATCCATTTTGTCAGTATTTGGAACGTTTGCGGCTTTTGTTGCATTCAATCTTGCTTCAAGCAAAGGAAAACCGGGCAAAAATTTTTGTGCAGACCAAAAAGCAAAAAACAACTTTCCTCCCGGTTTCAAAATTCTATGAAGTTCACTCATCATTTTCTTTGGTTCTTCGTCAGGGCAGCCGTATTCTTTTGGTCCTGCCCATAATGTATCCATACTCCAAATCCAATCAAAAGTGTTTTCCTCGAACTCTAAATTTTTAATGTCGCCCTGAATAAATCTGATGTTTTCATTTTCAGTATGCTTTTTTGCATATTCAATAAATTTATTTGAATAATCCAAGCCCACTAATTCATTTTTTATTCCTAATTTCTTAGATAGCAGATTTGTTATATATCCAATTCCGCAACCTATATCAATACCTCTCGAATCTGGCTTGATTTCCAAAGAATCAATCATTTTCTCTATCAGAGGTTTCCTAAATTCTGACAAATTTACGTATAAATCAAATTCATTCATATTCCGCCTGTCAATATTTTACTAAACTAAGGATTTTTCATAAAGTTGTAATTGTTCATTATAAACTTCAATCACTCCTAATGGTTTAAAGCCATAATCTTCATAATACTTACAAAGTCCATTGTTATTTGCGCCACAATCTAATCTAAAATATTTTTTATTTTTTTCAATACAAATATTTTCGACCATATTTAGCACTTTTGTCCCAATTCCTAATCCGTAATATTCCCTGTTAATTGTAAACGAATGAATATAACCGGCGTTGTTTTCCTGCTTTCCCCAAAAAAGTTCATCTTCCCAGAGTAACCTAAACATACCAATTGTTGTTTCATCTTTTAAAATAAAAAAGAACTGCTCAAGTTCAAAACCTTCTTTTACCCAATTAACATAGATTTCACTTGGGTTAATCCAGTTTTGCCAATGGTCAATTTGTTTACTTTTGAGCCATAATGCAGCATTTTTCAGCAATTCAAGTGCCAGCGCTAATTCATTACTTTTTGCTATTCTTATGCTTAAATTCATTATATTTTATATAATTAGAATTAATTATAACAAAACCTACAACATTTTGAATAAAATGTAAGTGTAATTCTGGGTCTCTGGATAAAAGATGACCTTTATTAATGGAGATAAATAAAGATTAACTTCGCGAAAGTTTAGGTTCTAATAACGATTTGTGAGATTCCTCGCTTCGTAACAAATGACATTGCTACTAAAAATTTTAATACTATTCTATTAAGTTTATATAAAATAAGCTAATAAGGTTTATTTAACAGGTTGATATTTTTCTACTAAGGTTTATTGCAAAAATAAGGTTTAGTAACCTCAGAACTCCTGATGCCTCGTAGTTTGATATTTCGCAGTCTTGTCATTTCGGAACGAAGTGAGAAATCTCACAAGTCATTGTTACCACGAAACTTGAGATTCTTCACTTCGTTCCTAATGAACAACTTCGGATTTTTTAACACGTA
>CAZCLJ010000452.1:0-2844 GCA_964499465.1 uncultured Hyphomicrobiales bacterium | reverse complement strand
TGTTAAGTGATGTCATCTCCATTTAAATAAAGGGTTTGCTTTATCTGGGGGTTCGGAATGACAAGCATGCGAAATAGCAAACTACGAGGCATCAAGAGTTCTGAAACTTCCAATACTCAATTGAATTTGTAATGAATTTTCTTTGTATTTTGCAGTTGGAAATAAAGTTGATATTTTATAATTATACATTTTATTAAATTGTTTTTAAAACTTTTTGAAAATATATTTGGTTCTTTTGTTGAAAGGCGTAATAACTCTTACGATTTAAACAAAATAGAGCAATACAGAGGAAAAATCCCCGTAATAAGCATTGGCAATATTTCAGTGGGTGGCTCTGGCAAAACTCCTTTTACAATAGAACTTGCGAAATTATTGTTAGAAAGAGGAATTTGCCCTGCTGTGATTGGAAAAGGATACAAAAGGAAATCAAAAGGTGGAATAATTGTTTCAGATGGAAAGCAATGTATATCAAATGCCGAGGAAGCAGGGGACGAAATGCTTCTTATTGCTCAAAAATTGAATGTCCCAGTTGTTCTGCATCAAAAAAAATACGAAGCAGCAAGAATTGTTGAAGAAAATTTCAATGTTGATGTTATTCTTCTTGATGATGGCTTCCAACATAGAAAACTTCACAGAAATCTTGATATAGTAATTTTGGACTCAAAAACAATAGATAAGCCATATCTTTTACCCAGAGGACGTTTGAGAGAACCACTCAAATCAATATTAAGAGCTGATATTATTTGCCTTTATTCTGAAAGTGATTACAAGAAAATTGCCTGTTTTATTGGAAATGATGCTGAAGTATTCTATATTTCAGTAAAGAAAGATGGAATTTATAATTTAGAAAAATACAATCCAGTGGCTTGCCATAACGATTTACGACAAGGAAACTCTAATAACTTTCAATTTAATGAAATTTTAAAAGACAATGAAAAAAAATTTGCAACTATATCTTCAATAGCTAATCCGGAACGCTTTTTTAATTCAATAAAAGATATTCTGTTTTCCCATAGTTTTATTTTTCAAGACCATCATCAATACTCTGAAAAAGATATTTTGAAAATAATTAAATGCTGTAAAAAGAAAGACATAAACAATTTAATAACAACCGAAAAAGATGCAGTAAAACTCTATAGATTTAATGAATTATTCAAATCAAATTCAATTTTTATTTATGTTTTTTCAATTAAAATTGATATATTGAATTTTCAAAAATTGACAGATGTTATTTTAAGAACTATTCGCAAAACTTAAACATAACTCGTCTTCAAATGGAAAGGTAAATTATGCAAAAAATTAAAAACTATTTTCTTGAAAAAAGCAAAAATCAATTATTCATTTTTGCATTATTTTTAACTTTAGCAATATCTTTTTCAAGTTGTTCAAAGGAAGAGAGAATCAAGGTTGCTGTTATAGTTCCAGAATCCACAAGCGGCGAGAACAGATATATTAAATGGCTGAAAAATGCTGATTCTGTTAATTACGAATATATAGAAGTATCTCTTGAAGATGGAGTTGAGAAAGCTGAAAAGCAATTAAAGTTATGTTCTGGTATGTTTTTAATTGGTGGTGAAGACGTCCACCCCGGATTTTACGGACAGCAGGAAGATAGTAGCCGCTGCGGCATCTATGCAGAAAGGGACACATTTGAATTTAAAGTAATAGAAATTGCTAAAGAACTAAATTTACCAGTTTTGGGTATTTGCCGTGGCGAACAAATCCTAAATGTTGCTTATGGTGGCACCCTTGTTGTTGATATTCCAAGCGATTGGGACACTTCTGTCATTCACCGCCACGATAGCACACATTATATTGGTCATATTGTGTTTATAAAAAAAGGGACTGAATTACACAGAATTGCCGCTACTGATTCAGCAATTGCAATTTCAAATCACCATCAGGCAGTCAGGCAAATAGCGCCCGGCTTCGTTCCTTCTGCTTATTCCGCCGATAGCTTGATTGAAGCTATTGAACGCATTGTTCCGGACAGTAGCATCTATATCGTTGGGGTTCAATGGCATCCCGAAAAAACCGATTATAATTCACCTGTTTCTCTGCCAATCGCTAAAGATTTTCTTAAAGAGGTTAAAAAGTTTTCATTAAAGAAAAAAAGTGCTTGAAATAATTATTAATTGTTAATTGTTAATTGTTAATGATAAGAAATTCTGATGCCTTGATTTGCTGATAAACTTAAATTTTGTGTCATTTCGAACCCCCTGATAAAGCAAATGCTTCATTTAAATGGAGATGACATAAGTAAAAGTGTCATTCTGACGGATGTCAGAATCCATCTTTAAAACAGTTTTTACAGGTCATTAGTCATTTGTTTTTTACTAACAACTAATGACCAATGACTAATGACTAATAACTAATGACTAAAATATCCCTTTGTCCAATCTCTTTAGAGAAAACTAAGATGGATTCTGACATCCGTCAGAATGACATATTAACAATTAACAATTATTTTGATTCCTAGTGTTGTAATTCGTTAAAAGACTTATTATATTGTGTCATTTCGAAACGAAGTGAGAAATCTCACAAGTCATTGCTACCATAGAGTTTGAGATTCCTCACTTCGTTTCGGAATGACAAGAAATGTTTATTAGGTTTTCAATAAATTATTACACTAGTTTCGTTTACCAATGACATCTTTACTTTTTTCGGTCATTCTGAGGCGAATATAAACGAAGACGTTTACTTTTAGGGAAATGAACTTTTTAGTCATCGGACATCTGGAAGATGTCTGATGACTTTAGTCAATATATAAATTCAATATAAATATATGTTATACATATATTTACGTGCTATAAAAGCCAAAGTTGTTCATTAGGAACGAAGTGA
>CAZCLJ010000451.1:0-2867 GCA_964499465.1 uncultured Hyphomicrobiales bacterium | reverse complement strand
TTTAGTTCATTTTCTCAAAAGTAAACGTCTTCGTTTATATTCGCCTCAGAATGACCGCCAAAATGTGATGTCATTGGTAAACGAAGTGAGGAATCTCAAGTTTCGTGTTAGCAAGGAGTTGTGAGATTTCTCACTTCGTTTCGAAATTACAAGGCTGCGAAATATCAAACTACGTAGCATCTGGAGTTCTTAATTTTGTTTGTAGCTATTTGCTACGCTATGTCATCTAAATTTAAATAAAGGTCTTATTTTATAAGAAGAGTCGAAATGACACTTTAATTGCATTTATGAAAGCAATTCGGTATAAGCCAGTTCGGAGAAAAAATTAAAAAAAATTTTGAAACAAATTTGAATTTATTTGTATATTATTGGTAGTTATGATGATAATTTATAAATTATGAAGAAAAAATTAGACACGCTTGGAGATAATGAACTGTTTTATTTGCTGAAAGGAGGCGATAAAACAGCAGCTGAGGCATTTGATGAAATATATTCAAGACATTCGAAGCGGATTTTTATGTATTGCAGAAGGATTTTAAACAATCAACAACAAGCTGAGGACATATTTCAGGATACTTTTCTTAGCTTTTATAATAATGCACAAAAAGATATTACAATGACAAATGTGCCGGCTTATCTTCTGCGAATTGCAAGGAATCTATGTTTAAAAAGTAAATCGAAAAATCATCAAAGCTTGGTCTTTATTGAAGATTTGAATCTATCAATAAATGAAAATAGTTTAGAAAAACACGAGATGCAAAACATTATCGCTTCATCGCTTAATCTTTTACCTGACGAATGGCGGGAAGCAGTTGTTTTGCAAGTATATGACGGTCTTTCATATAACGAAATAGCTGAAATAATGGAGGTTCCAATGTCAACTGTAAGAAATTGGATTGTCCGCGGAAAAAAACAACTTAGAGAAATTATTTCTCCTTATTTTAACGAAGTTCCTTTAAATAATATAGTTAATTAAAATGAACAACTACATCGAAAATATCTCTGATTTAATCTATCTTTTCATAGATGGAGAAACAGACGAAATAGAACAGCAAACTCTTTTCAAAGAGTTAGCTAATAATTACGAATTGCAAACTGAATTTAAACAAGCAGTGCTTATGAGTAAAAATTTCATGAGAGATAGAGCAGTTTTAACGCCAGCTGCAACTCTCAAAAACTCTATTTTCTTAAAAGCAGGACTTTCTGCTGCTGGTGGAGCTGTTGCTACCAGTATTGTTAGCTCTGGTTCTTTAGGTAGAGTGTTTGAATTATTCTCTAAATTCTCTACACAAATTTATGCTACGCTTGCCGGGGCACTTGCAACTGTCCTTGTTATGCTTACTCTTGTTAATCCATTAATTTATGAAAACTCTGAAAATTCTCAAGTTACTAAAAATATTCAAAACAATAAAATAAATCAAAACGATAAGAATTCACTTGCGAGTTTTAACAATGAAGAAAATAATCCGCTGACTATCCCAAATGATGTTCCGGTTAGCAGAGTTAATACAAGTAAAATTAATCAGCAAAAACCTAACCCTACTGTTTCTAATCAGGATTTATTTGTTATTAATAGTCCGGAAGAAATATTGAAAAACGAAGTCATTAATAACAAAGAAATTATTGATAATAATAAATTCTTAATAAATGAATCAAATATATTTAATTCTAAAGCATTTAATTTAAATAATTCAATTGGTTCAAATGGCTTGAATAATACATTAATTTTAAGCAGCTACGACCCATTGGTCGAATTGATTGATTTATCTGATGGAAATATTGTTTTAGATTTAAAGAGTATTTCTACACTGAAATTCTATGGCGCTAATGATATAAAAGGACACGATGAAACCTTTATAAGTGATGCTATGCTTGGAATAATGTATAAAGCAGATGACCATCATTCTTTTGGTTTGCAATTTGGAAAGGAAGCATTTCATATTTACAGAGTTGAAAATATTGATAGTACTCATAATTTCATACAGGAAAATTCAGTTTTTTGGTTTGCAGGTATGTATCGCTATGAATTTAATCAATTACCAATATTTAGTAATATTAATCCATATTTCGATATATCACTTGGCGCAACAAAGTATGGTTTGATTTCAAAAGGAACTGCCGGCTTGTTATTTAATTTATCGAATAGTGCTTATTGCTCATTAGGTCTTGAAGGAGCTATGCTTTCTTATAACGACAGAGGAAAATACAATTTAGCAGGAAAGTTAGGGCTAATTTACAGTTTAGGTATCAGATTTTAAGTGTTTTCCCTGAAGGATGTAGCTTATACTATTTGGATTTAACAGATTTTTTCAGCACCTTATTCCCTGTTCATTTCAATGGAAGCTACATTCTAAAGGGAAATTTTAGAACTATATTTTTCGTTATTATTGGTTAAGTTATTTTGTCATTCTGAACTCCAAAATAAAGGAAGACCTTTTTTTAATAGTGATGATATTAATTAATAAGGACTTATGAAAATAGAAAGTCAAAATCCCCCCTACCCCAGGGCTGATACGTTCTTTGAAATACTCTTTCCAGCCATACTATCAACTTGTTGATCGTATGGCTTCAAGAGAACGTATCAGCCCTGGGGGTAGGGGGGATTTCTTAGTGCTGTTCTGTATTTCATTGGTTTTATAAAAAAGATGTCATTACGAACCCCCAGATAAAGCAAATGCTTTATTTAAATGGAGATGACATATTTTAAACTTTCGCAAAGTTAAGAAACTTTACGAAAGTGAAATTCTTTTTACTTTGCGAAAGTTTCTTAACTTTCGTATAGTTATGGTTGTAAGTAATAGCGATGTCATTGGCAACGAAGTGAGGAATCTCAAACTCTGTGGTAGCAATGACTTGTGAGATTTCTC
>CAZCLJ010000450.1:0-2872 GCA_964499465.1 uncultured Hyphomicrobiales bacterium | reverse complement strand
TCACTAATCACTAATCATTAATCATTAATCACTAATCACTAATCACTAATCACTATAAAGAAGATGTCAATAAGAGCAGAAAAAGTAGCAAGTGAAGTAAAAAAATTTCTTGTAAGTCCAATAAGCGATTTAGCATCAGAGCATTCTGCCGGGCTTGCAACAATAACAGCAGTTCGTCTTTCAAAGGATTTGCAAATTGCTAAAGTATATTTAAGCGTCTATGGTGGCAAAATCTCTCCACCAAAATTCATTGAAGTATTAGAAGAAAACAATAAGCAAATCCGTTATCATATTGCTTCGAAATTGCGGCTTAGGCGGGTTCCGGAGCTTCGATTTTTCCTTGACGATACATTGAACGAAATGGAGCATATCCAAAAATTAATTGATTCGATTAAAAGCGAGCAGCAATGATAAACGAAGAAAATTTCTTAACAAAAAATACAATTAGCAATTTTTCGGAGTGGCTTGAAAACGTAGCTGCTTCAGGTGGATTTGCATTGATTGATAAAGATAAAGCATGGACTTCGTTTGACGTTGTTGCAAAAATAAGAGGTATTACCCATATCAAGAAAATCGGGCATTGCGGCACACTCGACCCATTAGCCACTGGTTTACTTATTCTTGCACTTGGAAAAGCAACAAAGGAAATCAATAATTTTCAGGATTTAGGGAAAAAATATTCTGCAGTTTTGAAATTAGGAGCAACTACTAAATCTTTCGATTCTGAATTTCCAGAAGAAAACATTAAGGATTTTTCTCAAATCACTTTAAATGAAATTATAAATGTAACGTCTTCATTTATCGGCGAAATAAGTCAGAAGCCACCTATTTTTTCAGCAAAAAAAGTTAATGGCAAACGGCTATACAAATACGCAAGAGCTGAAAAAGAAATTGAAATCCAGCCAGTAATTGTCAATGTTCAAGGTATTATCATTAATAAAATTGATTTGCCTTTTGTTCATTTAGAAATTGACTGCTCAAAAGGAACTTATATTCGCTCTATTGCTAATGAAATTGGCGAAAAACTCGGCTGTGGAGCTTATCTCTTCGATTTGCGCAGAACAAATATTGGAGAGTACTCAGTGGAAAATGCTGTGAGCATTAAGGATATAATCCTGCATTGTCAATCAATACAATAATTTTGTTTTCGTCAATAATATATTATTGTGAGGTTATTATGTTACAAGAAACAATCATTTCAAATCTTTCAAAGCTTCCAGATTATTATTTGCAGGAAGTGCTTGATTTTTCTGATTATTTACTTACTAAAACGGTGAATATTAAAGAATCAAATTTTTCATCAAGAGGTGGCTTTGGGGCTAGAAAAGGAGATTACATTATCTCTGAAGATTTTGATGAGCCATTAGAGGATTTCAAGGAATATATGTAATGAGAGTTATTATTGATACTCACACATATCTTTGGTATATAAATGGTAACAAAGAATTAAGTCAAAAAGCTTATAGTATTATTGACAATATTTGTAACTAACTTAAATAAAAAAAATGAAAATAAAAGTTCTAATTCATGAAGCAGAAGAAGGTGGCTTTTGGGCTGAAGTCCCTTCTATATTAGGTTGTGTTACTCAAGGAGATACTTTTGAAGACCTTCTTTTGAACCTTTATGAAGCTATTGAGGGCTGCCTTTCTGTTGATATTAATCACTATAATCTTTCTAAGGAAACAAAAGTGATGGAATTAGCAGTATGAAACCAATAACCGGGAAAGAACTGGCAAAATTATTAGAGCAAAATGGATGGATTTTATCCCGGATAAATGGTAGTCATCACATATATACAAATGAAAATAGAATTGAAAGAATTTCAATACCAATTCACGGAAATAAAGAATTAAAAATAGGTCTGCTTAAACATATTTTAAAAATTGCTGATATAAAACTTGATATTTAGATGAATAACTCTTTTATCAAATTTTCTAAAAATACCTAATAATCATTTTAAAAAGTTTCGAAATAAAATAAGTTTTGATAATTAAAAACAATTAGTATAATCAAATGCAATTCGACACAAACAAATACAAGGTTTACACATTGAAAAACTGGATGGTCCTTCACTGGATTTTAAATCCCGGTTTAGCTTTTAATGAACTGATTTTAGGTCAAAGAATTCCTAAAGTTTATTTGGAAGACAAACAATCAGAAAAGCAGGCATTTGAAAGAAGTATTGTTCCTTGCCCTCATTGCGGAGCAATGCACGATGGCAGAGTTTGGTCTGGGCAAAATGGCACTGCTTTTAAAAACTGGTTTGGGCTCTATTGCCCCAAATGTGGAAATATAATTCCCTGTATTTCAAATTTAACTTCTCTTTTAATACTTGGAATAACTTCACCCTTTTGGCTTCCTTTTAGAAAATCTTTTAAGGAGAAATGGCTAAAAGCACAACCCAAAAGATATGAAAATATCAGTGTTGAAAAAGTTGAAAACACATTCGACAAAAAGGGGTGGGTCAAAACTGGACTTGAATTCGGTTTATTTATGTTTGTTTTTATGACATTATTTGATGTAATTGAAGATACTTTTATTTGGGGAAAATTCTTAATTAGCATTCCTATATGGATTCTGGCAGGTCTTGCTTTCGGTTATTTTATGAAACTGTTTATGACAAGGGTTGTAAAGCAAAAAGGATAAGAAGATTAGATAGTTTATATCAAGTTGCTTTCATAAATATAATTAAAATTACATTTCGAACCCCCTTATAAAAGAAGACTTTTATTTTAATTGAGATGACATAAGGACTTATGAAAATAGAAAGCCAAAATCCCCCCTACCCCCCTTTTTCAAAGGGGGGAGAAGAATTATTTAGTAATTCCCCCCTTTGAAAAAGGGGGGTAGGGGGGATTTCTTAGTGCTGTTC
>CAZCLJ010000449.1:0-2895 GCA_964499465.1 uncultured Hyphomicrobiales bacterium | reverse complement strand
TTCCCCTCCTAATAAGGAGGGGCAGGGGAGGTGTTAAAAGGTTCTATTAATAAATGAAGTATTTCCTAATGAAAAAAACATATTTTCTTGTTAATAAGGCACTACTACTCTATATTTACATCATTTTATCAACTAGGAAAGTTAAGTTTTTATTCATAATAAAATCAAAGAATTTAAACAATTTTGAATAATCATATTCGTTATACTATAATGTATTAGTTTGAGGCAAATATGCAAGGTTTATCAATAATAAATACAAAAGAAAGTATAAATTTTTGTTTTAATAAAAAATTCTATAACGAAGATACTTTATCTGATTGGTTAAAATTTATAGAAATTGAAAATTTAGCAAAACGGATTGATTTCGATGAAGAAATAATGGATTTAGCAGATGAAATAAAAAATGCTGTTTGGCAAAAAGAAAAAGTAAGATTAGGTTTTGATTAATGGAAATTGTTGTTGATACAAATATTATTTTTTCAGCAGTTTTATCTAAAAATTCAAATTTTAGAGAAATATTATCAAATAAAAATTTTAAATTTATTTCACCTAAATTGTTACAATTTGAGATTTTTAATCATATTGATAAACTGTTAAAATATTCAAAACAAACATCATCAGAAACTTTGTATTATTTAGATGAATTACTTTCTTTAATTAAATTTTATAATTTAGAAATTATTCCATATGACATAATGGAATTTTCTTACAATATTTGTAAAAAGTATGATGCCAGTGATACTCCTTTCGTAGCTTTATCTCTTTATAAAAATGCAAAGTTCTGGACAGGGGATAAAATAAAGAATCATTTAATAAAGAATGGCTTTAATAATTTCTTTGAGTTAACCTAATATCCATATTTATTTCTAATTTTATTTAAAATTATTAAATAATTAAAAATTTAAAAAACTCTATGTTTAAAAAGAAAAAAAATAAATTTGAAAATCTTAATTATTTAGAATTAACTCCAATAGCAAATTATACTTACGAAAAGAAAGAGAATGGTTTAGTCAATGTATTGGTCCCAAGATTTACAGATAAATTATTAGGAAAATATTTGCAGCCGCGTTTAAAAAACAAATACATTAAAGCAAATCTTGACGATATTGGAACTGCAACCTGGCTTTTAATAAATGGAAATAACAAGGTTCATCAGATTGCAAACGATTTAAGCGAGCAGTTTGGTGAAAAAATACATCCTGTAAATGAAAGATTAACTCAATTTTTAACACAACTTTATCAGGCAGGTTTTATAACCTTCACTGAAATTAAGAAAGGATAAATTATGGCACAAGCATTAGCTGGTATTCAGCCGGAACAAGTATGGCACTATTTTGAAGAAATATGCAAAATTCCACATCCCTCGAAAAAAGAAGAGAAGTTAGCCGCTTATATTATTAACTGGGCAAAAGAAAAGAACTTCAATGTAAAAACTGACAAACTCGGTAATATCTGCATAAGCAAACCTGCAACTCCCGGTATGGAAGACAGGAAACCAATAATAATTCAAGGTCATATTGATATGGTCTGCGAAAAGAATGCAGATGTTGAATTTGACTTCGATAACGATTCAATCCAATGCTATATTGATGGCGACTGGGTAAAAGCAAAAGGAACAACTCTTGGCGCAGATAATGGTATCGGTGTTGCTATGGGTATGGCTATTTTAGATTCTACCGATATTCCACATCCAGCAATGGAACTACTTTGCACTTTAGATGAAGAAACCGGACTTACTGGTGCTATTCAACTCGGAACAGACTTGCTTAAAGGTAAAATACTCATTAATTTGGATTCTGAAGAAGATGGCACTTTCACTATTGGCTGCGCCGGTGGAATCAACAGTTCTGCTAAAATGAAATATGATGCTACTACTCCAGCTGCAGATACTATTGGCTATCAGTTAGTCATTAAAGGTTTACGTGGCGGACACTCCGGTATCGAAATCCACGATGGACGCGCAAATGCAGCACGTCTTTTAAACAGAGTTCTTTATGAATTAAGCAAGAAATTTGATTTTCAGTTAAGTTCTTTCAACAGCGGTTCGAAGCATAACGCAATACCACGCGAAGCTTTCGCAATTATTGCACTTCCCAAAAAAGATGAAGCAAAATTTAATGAAGAAATCAAGCATTTCGCTGATATTTTAAAAAATGAATTTTTAACAAAAGAACCGAATATTTCCTTTTCAGCAGCAGCTTGCGAATTACCTAAAAAAGTAATGACAAAGCAAATGCAAACAAACGTAATTAAATCATTTTATGCAATGCCACACGGTGTAGTCCGTATGAGTCCAGATATGCCCGGCTTGGTTCAAACTTCTACCAACTTTGCCGTTGTAGAAACCCACGATGATGAAATTTTCGTTTTAACAAGCCAACGAAGTTCAGTCGAAACAGAAAAGCAGGACGTTGCAAACAAAGTCCGCATAGCTCTTGAATTAGGTGGCTTTGAAGTTACTGCAAGCGATGGCTATCCAGCTTGGCAGCCAAACATTAACTCCCCAATTCTCAAAACTGCTACTGAAGTATTTAAAAACATATTCGGCAAAGATGCAAAAATTGAATCAATTCACGCCGGACTTGAAACAGGTTTAATCGGTGAAAAATATCCCGGTATGGATATGCTTTCATTTGGACCGAACCTCAAAGACGTCCATTCGCCAGACGAAAAAGTTCAAATTTCAACTACTCAAAATTGCTGGAAACTTCTTTTAGAAATTTTAAAGAATATTCCAAAGAACTAATTTTTAGCATAGTTAA
This sequence comes from uncultured Hyphomicrobiales bacterium, assembly GCA_964499465.1. Classification (GTDB taxonomy): domain Bacteria; phylum Bacteroidota; class Ignavibacteria; order Kapaibacteriales; family UBA2268; genus JAAYJM01. The sequence goes on along the minus strand of CAZCLJ010000449.1, from coordinate 133 downwards.
AACTTATTAATAGTCAGATGTCCTACATCTTCGAGATGTAGGACATCTTTTTATTCTACAAATATTGGTAATAACAACTTCAGAACTCCTGATGTCACGTAGTTTGATATTTCGCAGTCTTGTCATTCTGAAC
>CAZCLJ010000448.1:0-2931 GCA_964499465.1 uncultured Hyphomicrobiales bacterium | reverse complement strand
ATAGATATTCCATATCTACAAGATATGGAATATCTACCTGCGTAAATATCTGTATAGCATATAGTTACGTGTTAAAAAATCCGAAGTGGTTCATTAGGAACGAAGTGAAGAATCCAGAGGATAGTGGTTTAAAGAATTTATTCTGGATTCTTCACTTCGTTCAGAATGACTGTGTTAATCAATGTCATCTCCATTTAAATAAAGGTCTTACTTTATCTGGGGGTTCGAAATGACATTATGATTTTGCACTATTAGTTAACGGTTTGGTATTAATTACATATCTGATAGTTTTTTCATTTAGATTTTTAAGTTACCTGCCATACTATCAACTTGTTGACTTATGGCTTATTTCTTAACAACCCCCTAATCAATAAAATAAAGCTATCTTTTTTTTATTTCTTTTGAAATCTGACGCAAAATTGAAATGATGAACATAATCGGCTGCACCTGATAGTTTATATTATTAAAAGTACCGATTAAGTAAGCATCCATTGCAGGATTATAGTACATATAAGTTCCAATAGAGCCGGAATTTCCCCATATTTCATATTTTCGGGGCATAAGAGGAAATCGGAAATTCATTAGCGCATAGCCATAACGAATGCCCGGACCAAATCTTGCCCAATCCTGCATTTTATTAAATGTCTCACAGCTTATTAATGTGTTTTCCACTAATGCTTTATGGAATTTATACATATCGTTTGCGGTTGATACAGTTCCACCGCTTGCCCAACTTAAACTAATGCTTTTAAATTGAGTTAAGTCTTGTTCATTATGATAAATTTTTGCCATTGGAAAATCGCTTTTTACTTTTGGTTCTGAATAAAATATTTGATAAGTATTCTCCATTTTAAGTGGCGAAAAGATAAATTCTTTAAGTACTTCGTGGAGCGGTTTTGATGAAATTTTTTCGATAATAAAGCCGAGCAACTGATAATTTGTGTCAGAATAGTGAAAACATTTTCCGGGTGCAAAATGTGATTTTAAATTTTCTTTTGTGTAGTTTATTGTTTCAAGTGGCTCCCAAAAGTGTTCGGGTTCTGAAAGCATAAAATCAATAAGTCGCTTACCATCAGAATTTTTGTCCATATAATAATCTGCAATTCCAGAAGTATGATTGAGCAAATGCCAGATTTTTACACTATTTGAATAATCTATTGATTTATAAATATTTAAACCATTTACAATGTTTGAATCCAAATATTTCGTGATATAATCATCAAATTTTATTAATCCTTTTTCAAATAGAATTGAAATAAGAACAGAAGTCAGCGTTTTTCCGATACTAGCAAAATGGAGAGGAATGTCTCCACTGCTTTCTTGAAAAATATTATTAATTATTGAAGCTTCAGAATGAATTCCAAGTTTATTAGAATGAAGAAAAAATACTGAATCACCATTCTTTTTGCTGCTTAAAACCCGCTTTTGAAATATTTTGAAATATTTATTTGTCATTGTTTTACTTCTTTTTAATTTCTATTTTTTTTAAAATATCAAGGTACTTGGAAATAATATTGCCTTTTTCATTTGTAAGAATTGTAAAAATACTTGGTAATTTTTCTGACATCAAGCTGCCCGAGGTTATAATGTTGAAGTCATCTTCTTTGCCTGCAAAGTTTTTATCGGTCATAGTTGTATAGTAGCCATAATTCAAATCATTTTTAAACTCTTCTATTTTATACGATTCTTCAGATGCATTGGGTAATATTTCTTCGGCAGAAGATAGGACAATTTCTTTTATCATTGCAGAATCCAATAAGCTATAGTATTGAGTTAATGGAGTTATTAATACTTTAAATCCTTCATTTGTAGTAAAATCAACAGTAATCATTTCATCTTTTTTGTTAGTATATTCACTCCAGTCAAATGGCGTTTTTATTGAAAAAATCCTTACAGGAGTAATCTGCACCAACCTTTCAACTTCTTCATCAACTTTCAAATTTTTAGTGTTTTTAAAATCAAGAAACCTTTCTGGAAGCACCTGGAAACTTCTTCCGACTGGAGTTGGGAAATTTAATCTTTTATTTACTTGAAATTCTTCTAAAATTCCTTCACCATATTTTTCATAATTGTCATTGTTTTTTTTTGCAAGTTCAATACCGTGCTTGATGTATTCTTTACCTTTAGTTGAATCACCATTGCAAAGATAAACAACTCCTAAATCAATAAGAGCAAGTGCGTTATCTGATTCAATTTCAAGGGCATATTTAAAAGATTTTTCTGCACCCTCGTAATCTTTGTAAAGCATTTGCTCATAGCCCAGCGTGATGAAGTTTTTAGAATTTTGCTGAATTACAGTATTGCTTTTTTTAAATTCTTCGAAAGCATCGAAAGCTTGTTTCCAATGGTGGCAATCTACATACGTATTACCAATAGTTGTCCATATTTTGTAACTGTCTGGAGCAAGTTCTAAAGTCTTCCAACCTGCAATAATTGCTTCCTGAAATCTCTTATTTTGTCTTAAACAAGAAGTGTATTCGAGCCAAATATCTGCATTATTTGGATTTAGTTTAATTGCCTTTTCATAATAAACAACTGCCTTTTGGTTGTTTCCATTGGATAGCAGTTCAAAAGCTGTGTCAAAATAGATTTGTGAACTATCTTGCGAGAAGCAATCAATGCACACAAATGCTAACAGGAGAAAGATTAGTTTTTTCATATTGGTTTTTATTGGTTGATTTCTGTGAAATAGTATTAGATTAATGTATAATACCAAGTTGCATTCAAGGATACTTTTAAAGATGTCATTTTGAAACGAAGTGAGAAATCTCACGTCATTGCTAACACAGATTTTGAGATTCCTCGCTGCGCTTACCAATGACATCTTTTTAGTCATTCTGGCGTATGTCAGCACCAGTCTTGCTTTTTAGTCATTAGTCATTGGTCATTAGTTCTTAGTAATAATACCAATGACGAATAACTAATGACCTA
>CAZCLJ010000447.1:0-2952 GCA_964499465.1 uncultured Hyphomicrobiales bacterium | reverse complement strand
TAATTTTTACCTATTTTTGTTAAAAAAAAGTAAACGTTATTTAGGACAAGACAAATAATTAACAATTAACAATTAACAATTAACAATTAACAATTAACAATTAACAATTAATAATTAACAATTAATTAACGATTAGGAAAAGATTATGTGCGGTATTGTAGCATACATTGGCAAGCAGGAAGCCAAAGACATACTTATCAATGGATTAAAACGATTGGAATATCGCGGATACGATTCCGCAGGTATTTCTTTATTTGATAACAACGAATTAGTAACTATTAAGAAAGCTGGCAAAGTTGCTGACTTGGAAAAATGTATTGATAAAAGAGTTTTCACAACTAATATAGGTATTGCTCATACCCGCTGGGCTACCCACGGAGTTCCAAATGACACAAATGCCCACCCACACTGGGACAATACCGGCAATATTACTCTTGTCCATAATGGCATTATTGAAAATTATTCTGCTTTAAAGAAAAAGTTGTCTGAAGATGGCTATTCTTTTTATTCTGATACAGATACAGAGGTGCTTGCAGTTTTTATCGGTGCCTTGTATAATAAAGTAAAAAATATGGAAGAAGCAGTTCGGCTTGCTCTTTCTGAAATTGATGGGACATTCGGAATAGCTGTTTTGTCTAAATACGAGCCGGACAAAGTAATCGTTGCGCGACGCGGTAGTCCAATGGTGCTTGGAATTGGTGATGATGAATATATAGCTGCTTCAGACGCTTCTGCTATTATCCAACATACCCGTCAGGTTATTTATCTTTCTGACAACGAAATGGCAATACTGAAAAAAGATACTTTTTACACAAAAACGATTGATAATATTGCAACAAATAATAAAATTCATTTAATTGAATTTGATATTGAGCAGATTGAAAAAAGTGGTTACGAGCATTTTATGCTTAAAGAAATTAATGAGCAACCCCATACTTTTTATGAAGCATTAAGGGGACGCTTACAGGCAGAAAAAGGCAATGTACGTCTGGGTGGACTTTTACCTGTTGCTGACAAATTAAAAAATGCAAACAGGATAATAATCACTGCTTGCGGCACTTCCTGGCATAGTGGGTTGGTTGGCGAGTATTTAATCGAAAATCTTGCTCATATACCTGTAGAAGTGGAATATGCTTCTGAATTCAGATACAGAAACCCAATTTTGAATAAAGACGACATCGTTTTTGCAATTTCACAAAGTGGCGAGACTGCCGATACTCTTGCTGCAATAAAGGAAGCAAAACGTAAGTCCGCAACTACCATTGGTATTGTAAACGTTGTTGGAAGCACTATAGCCCGTGATACTGATGCTGGAGTATATATTCACGCTGGTCCTGAAATTGGAGTAGCTTCCACAAAAGCATTTACTTCTCAAATAGCAGCCCTTCTGCTTATTTCCCTTTCACTTGGCAGAATGCGTAATCTTTCTCAGGTCGATGGTATAAAGATGGCTAATGCTATGCTCAAAATTCCAGAGCAGATGCAATCCATTTTAGACCATACAGAAAATATTCAGGAAATTGCAAAACTTTATTCAAAAACAACAAATTGCCTTTATCTTGGCAGAGGAATCAATTTCCCTGTTGCTCTTGAAGGTGCTTTGAAACTAAAGGAAATTTCATATATACACGCAGAAGGATATCCCGCAGCTGAAATGAAGCACGGACCTATTGCTCTCATTGATGAAAATATGCCGGTTGTGTTCGTAGCTCCTCAGGACGAAATTTATAATAAAATAATTTCAAACATTGAAGAAGTCAAGGCAAGACGGGGAAAAGTCGTTGTAATTGCTACAGAAGGCGACAAAAAAATTAAAGATTATGCCGACCACGTTATTACTATTCCAAAGACAATGGATATTTTAACGCCAGTGCTTGCTGTTTTACCATTGCAACTTTTGTCATATTATATTGCAGTTGAACGTGGTTGCAACGTTGACCAGCCCCGTAATTTAGCTAAAAGCGTTACAGTGGAGTAAATACTGAATGTAGTTACAAATGAAGACCTTTTTTAAATGGAGATGGCAAAATTAATAGTGTCATTCTGACGCATTGCAGAATCCATCTTAAAAAATGGTTTTATAGTCATTAGTCATTTGTTCTTAGTAATTAGTATTTTTACTAATAACTAATGACCAATTACTAATGACTAAAAAGCAAGACAGGTGCTGACATACGCCAGAATGACTAAAAACAATGACATTCGTATACGTTGTGATACCAAGTTGCATTTAAAGATGTCATTCCGAACCCCCAGATAAAGCAAGTGTTTTATTTAAATTGAGATGACATAAGATAAAGATGTCCTACATCTGCAAGATGTAGGACATCTGGTTCAAGAAGTTTTGCAGAGTAAAAGTAAAGATGTCATTGGTAACGAAAAAGGAGCGATGTCATTTCGAAACGAAGTGAGAAATCTCTCAAGTCATTGCTACCACAGAATTTGAGATTCTTCACTTCGTTACGGAATGACAGATAATCATATTTTATCTTTAAAAGCAACTTGGTATTAGACTATTTTTAAAAGTTGAAATAATATTTTATAAAAAATAAAGTTGAGTTTATGAATAATAATACAATTGAAAGTATTAAAGTTCCGGCAGGTAAGAGAACATATTTTTTTGACGTCAAAGAAAATAATGACGGAACAAAATTTTTAAAAATTTCTGAAAGTAAGCGTTTGGAAAGTGGCGAATATGAAAGGCATAATATAATGATTTTAAATCAGGATATTTTTAAATTCTTTAATGCATTTGGAGCCATTTTAAAGAACTTTACTGACAAAACTTATGAAGAAAATAATTAATAATTTCAGAACTCCTGATCCATAACGAAAATAAATGAGTTGGGAAATTTGTCTCGTAAAGAATAATTGCGCAAATTATAGCAAAAAGTATGTCATTCTGAGGCGAATATAAACGAAGACGTTTACTTTTAAGAAAATGAACTAAAT
>CAZCLJ010000446.1:0-2962 GCA_964499465.1 uncultured Hyphomicrobiales bacterium | reverse complement strand
TTTGATAAATACGAGATTTATTTCACCCCACCCGTAGGGATTATATATTAAAAAAGCAACTAAATATTTAATTCCTACGGAATAAAAGGGCACTCCAAAAAACATTGTTACAAATATCAAATCCCTAACGGGATAAGTAGAATAGCAGCAGCTTATAAAATTTGGATTATGAATAGCCAGCTGGGAATATAGATGTCATTGATAACTGATTACTAAAAACTTTTATTGAAAATATTATTTTGTAATAAAATATTTAATTGAAAATATACTACAAAAATGAACAAGAAATCTAAAAAAATTGAAAAGAAAAGTGTTAAAACACCAGGCAAATCTAATGATTTTAAGTCGTTAGATAATATTTTGTATCCAAAAAGCAAAATGCTATTGCTTTTAATTGACGTAGTATTAGCGGTTTTCTTGCTAATTATCTCAAGTTCGAATTACTCCGAGTTCAAAGTAAATATGATGAAGCAAAATCCCGGTTTTTCAGACGGCAAAGATAATGCAATGTTTTGGAGCGAAACTGCATACCAATACCGTTATGCAAAAATGTTTGCCGATGGCGACCCGCAAATCTGGTCAACCCTTTCAAATGATGTAAAACTGCAATACCCCGATGGTGTTGATGCTTGGAAAGACTACACAACGTTTATGGAACCCGTTCACGGCTGGTTTTACAAGTGCTTCATCTCTAAAGATGTTCCGTTCCATATTTACCTGATGTGGTTTGTTGCGGTTTTCTCTTCGCTACTGACTTTAATAATCTATTTTTCTGTTCGTGCAATTTGGAAAAGTCCGATTTACGGATTACTTGCGTCACTTGCCTGGATGCTTGCTCCGGCAAGCTTTTTCCGTCAGGTATCTAATATTTATCTGAAAGAAGACTTTTCAATTATTTTCATAATATTATTTATAGTATTTTTCATTATCAGTTTAAATAATAAGAAAATAGTATATCCAATTCTCGGTGCTGTTTCGCTTTTTATTGCACTGATTTCCTGGCACTTTTCGCAATTTATGTTTCTTCTCCTTGCGGGTTCATTTTTCCTTGTTTACGCTTTTTCAAAAGAAATTGATGAGCATTGGATTAAAAACATCACAATTTATACTATTGCCGGCGCTGTTGCCGGGCTTGTTCCAGTGCTTTGGAACAGAACATTTATATTTTCACAGCCAATGCTCATTTGCTATACAATTTTGTTAATGCATTATGGAAAAAAATACTGGGCAGCCAAATTTAACGATAAATTAGCGGTAAAAGTGGTGCTTTCATTTTCTATTTTATTAATACTGAATGCAAGCAACTTCATTTTCAATACGCATTTGAAAGAATATTCACACGTATTTTCACTCTTTTGGTATAAACTAATGTATCTGGGACAAGCACCTGCAAACCCAGGTGAAATACCTTATGATGCCCGAGTTTTTTGGACTGGCAATTTCGAGGGCTTAACGACAAATGAGATTTACGAGAATTTCCGTTCTCTTTGGTGGCTTCTTGTCCTTATTCCAATCTTTTTCGTGATTTCACTTTTCAATCAAAATAAACAAAAGGAAAAAATTCTTTTATTTATTGTGTTTATTGGTAGCTTTTTTGCTTCTTTTATGATTGGGCGTCTGGTTATATTTCTTGCGGTGTTTACTGCAATTGCAATGCCTTTCATTCCATACACATTAAGCAAAATCAATGAGATTTTTGCAAAAAATAAAAGTAAAATCTCCGTCGGAGGAAAATCGCTTACCGCCCTTATTGCACTTGTTTCCTGCTTGATTGTTGTTTATATGTGCTATTCTAATTATGAAGTATATAAAGTAATTAAGCCGGAAATCAAGGAAGATGTTACAGATAAGCTGGCAGTATTCAACTGGGTAAAGGAAAACACTACGCAAAACGCTGCTTTCCTAACGCAAATAAGCGATGGTCCTATGATTTTACTTTATACCGATAGACCGGTAATAATGAATTCTCAATTTGAAAATAATTACATTCGCCGAAGAGCAGAGGAATTTGGGGACGCATTCTTTGGAACAGAGCAGCAGCTATTTGACTTCTGTAAAAAATACAAAGCAGATTATTTGCTTATAAATTCAAATATGGTGCTTCCTGCAAATATCGGTTCGAACCGTTATAATGCCTGCAAAACTGAGCCACTTGAGCTAAATACCGCTGCTGCAATGCTTCAGTTTGAACCTGAAAAAATGCAGTATTTTTCTCCTGTTTATGATAATACTAATTACCGCATTGTTAAGGTATTAAGGAATAATGAATTAAAAGATACAATCTGGTGGCAAAGGGGCTACAGTCCTAACTTCGATGAAAAGAATTTTACTATATCAAATAATAGAATTATTGAACCAGATTCTACTCTTTCCAGAATTCGTCAGGCAAGCAGCATCGTTCAGGAAAACGGGCAGTATTTTTATTCAATAATGCAGATAGTCCAAAAGAAAGGTGGAATGTCTTCGCAGGATAAAATGCAACTTCAGAACTTACTTCAGGTCGCTAGAAGCAATATGCAAAGGGCAATAGCACTAAGCCCTAATGATTTTAGTATTTACAACAATTTTGCTGTTCTTGAAGCACAAACCGGAAATAAAGTTGGTGCTACGCAGTATTTAGATAAAGCTCTTGAACTTGCTCCAAATGAAAAAGACTTGCTTAGTTTTGCCTTTGAAATGCTTTCTCAGTTTAAAGACTGGGAGCGGATTGAAAATTTATTTACAGAAAAATTACAAATCCAACCTAATAATTCAGATTTCTATTACTATTTAGCAAAAGCTCAAAAAGAGCAGAACAAAACAGAGCTTGCAATAGAAAATACAAAGAAAGCTTTAGAGCTCAAGAAAGCAACTGACAATCCACGTATTATACAAAATGCTGAGAAAATGCTAAAAGAGTTAAAAGTTGATTAGATAGTTTAGATAGTTTAGATAGTTTAGATAGTTTAGATAGTTTAGATAG
>CAZCLJ010000445.1:0-2972 GCA_964499465.1 uncultured Hyphomicrobiales bacterium | reverse complement strand
CCTAACGGGATAAGTAGAATAGCAGCACGTTTTAAAGATGTGTATAATCGTTAGCTTTTTTAAAGGGGGGAGAAGAATTTTCTTTGTAATTCCCCCCTTTGAAAAAGGGGGGTAGGGGGGATTTCTTAGTGCTGTTCTGTATTTCATCGTTTTCGTAAAAAGATGTCATTGGCAACTTTCTTTACTACAAACAGACCACTCCTACGGAGTTTTTCTAGCTCAAAATACTTTTTCTACAAACTGGAAGCAACTACGTTGCTTTTTTTTGCACTTTGCGAAAGTTTCTTAACTTTCGTAAAGTTTTGTTGGATAAAAGTAGAGATGTCATTCTGGCGTATGTCAGTACCTGTCTTGCTTTTTAGTCATTAGTAAAAATACTAATGACTAATATCCAATGACCTATAAAAATTATTTTTAAGTTGGATTCTGACATCCGTCAGCATTACACTTTTACTCTTGTCATCTTAATTTAAATAAAACACTTGCTTTATAAAAGGGTTTGAAATGAAAAGATTGCGTAATAAAAAACTACGAGGCATTAGGAGTTCTGAAATTAAAAAAAAAATTGTTTTTTTATTTAAAAAAAAGTAAATTAAATTTTTAAATAAAACAATAAAAAATATGAAAAAGCTATCCATAATAATCATACTACTGATAAATGTATCGGTTTCACTTGCTATCTGGCGTCCAAATGAAATGGAAGTTAAAGTTTATTTTGACAATCAGGAGGAATTTGCATTATTACAAGAGATGCGATTAAACGGCGATTTATATCGTATGCTTGGCTATGGTGTTTTGTATCTAATACCTTCTGAATTAGAGCAAATCAGAGCAGCAAATTTAAGGCACGAAATATTAAAATCAAATTTAATTGAATATTATCAGGATTTCTGGCTACAGCGAGATGAATATCACAGCTATGCTCAAATAATCTCACTTATGGATAGTTTGGTGAATGCTTTTCCTGATATTTGTATGAAAATCAACTTTGGAACTTCTCTGGGAAATCGTCAACTTGCAGCACTGAAAATTAGCGATAATGTAAGCGAAACTGAATTTGAACCAACCGTAATTTTCGACGGTGGGATACACGGCGATGAAGTTGGTGGACCAGAAAATCTTATTCGTTTAGCCCGTGAAATATGTATTGGCTATGGAACTGATTCTTTATATACTTATTTAGTAAATAACCGCCAGATTCTGTTATACGTAATGGTAAATCCAGATGGTAGGGCAAATATGTCCCGATACAATAACAACGGAATAGATTTAAACCGTGATTGCGGTTATATGTGGGATGCAGAAGGCAGTTCACCCGATGCTTTTTCTCAAGTGGAAACAAAAGCATTGCGTGAATTTGTGGTTAGCAATCCCACTGTTATCCACATCACTTATCACAGCGGCACACAAAATATTCTCTATCTTTGGGGCTATCGCTACGACGCAACTCCAGACAATACTCATCATACAAATCTGGCTTATCTTTATGCCGCTTCTTCCGGTTACTCCAATTTATTAGTTCAGCAAGGTTCTGAAATGTATATCGTTAATGGTGCTACTGATGATGCTGCTTATGGATTTATGGGAACTATGAGCTATACTATGGAAATATCATATAACAAACAGCCGGCTGGTACTCAGATTAATTATTATTATCAGGCAAACAAATCAGCGATGCTTGCAATGTTGGAAGAAGCGGAATTCGGCATTTCCGGAACTGTAACAGATGTAGTTACAGGAAAACCAATTAATGATGCTTTGGTCTTTGTAAATAGCTACTATCCTACATATACAAATTCTGCTGGTGCTTATTTTAAATATCTCCTACCCGGAACTTATTCAGTTACAATCAAAGCAAATGGCTATGAAACTCAAACAATAGACAACATTTCTGTTACAGCAAACTCCAATACCATTACAGATTTCGAGTTAACACCAGCTATTACCCAATTTGGTCATAAATTCGTTAGTTCAAGAATTCCAAACAATAACTCAAGTGACCCTGCAAATACTTTTTACTCCTTGTCTGCTCCCGATATGAACGGCTACTCAATTGGGAAAAATGGCTGGTGCGTAATTGATATGCAATATCCCGTCAATAACAACACTGGCAATGATATTAAGGTTTACGAAAGTGATGAAGGTGCAGAAGGGTATTCCTGTTATGCAAGTAATTCTCCTTATGGTCCTTGGACTTTGCTCGGCACTGGCTTAGGGACCACTGAATTCGATTTGCAACAAGGAAATTTGGCGGCTGCAAGATATATTAGAATTGTTGATGATAACAATGGTTTACCAAATGTGCTTGGTGCTGGCTTCGATTTAGATGCTGTAGAAGCACTTCAACCTGTTTTGCCTACCAATATGACATTAGATATAGAAGCTGGCTGGAATGCTGTCTCAATAAATATAATTCCAGAGAACTCAAACATTGAAGAGATTTTCGAAGCTAATACTCAAAATATAAAAATTATAAAAAATAACAGCGGACAATTATATATACCTGAATATAATATCAACACAATTTTAAACTGGGATTACAAGCGTGGCTATACTGTTTATGCTTATAATGATTTTGAACTGAATTTAAAAGGTTGGAACATTTATCCAGAACTGGAAACTATTTCATTAAGCAACGGCTGGAATTTGATTTCATATTTAAAAAACAGTGAAATTACGCCTCAACTTGCTTTTGCTAATATTCTCCAGAATATTGTGATTGTTAAAGATATTTACGGTAATTTCTTTTCCCCTGTCTTTGGAATCAACACCATAGGTAATTTACAGGTTGGATTGGGATATTGGATTTATGTAAATTCGAACTGCCAGCTTACTTATCCAGCAGATTAGAATGCCAATCCGAACCCACAGATAAAGCAAGACCTTTATTTAAATGGAGATGACATCACTTAACACAGTCATTCTGAACGAAGTGAAGAATCCAGAAAATTTTTTTAACCACTACTCTCTGG
>CAZCLJ010000444.1:0-2976 GCA_964499465.1 uncultured Hyphomicrobiales bacterium | reverse complement strand
CCCTACCTGCTCTCTACATTTTAGCTATTTCATAAAAGCATTTGGGCTTGCCCAAATGTAACTAACAAGTGAGCAAGCTCGCTTGCTTTCTCAAGTATGGATTCTGACATCCGCCAGAATTACAGTGTTAAATTATGTCATCTCCATTTAAATAAAGCACTTGCTTTATCTTGAGGTTCAGAATGACACTTGTGGTTCAGCACTACTTTTTAATCTTTAGGAGTAATTTTTTTATAGATTCAATACTGCTTTTTTCGTCTTGCTGATAGCTTTGAATAAGCTGTTCGCGTGGAATATTTATTTTTGGTTGTGCCTCAACATCAGTAGAAATATCAGTTTCATCGGATAAATCAGGTAAATTATCATCAAATTGAGAAGAACTATCGTCAAGCAGGTTTAAATCCTCATAATATTCATATTCATTTATAATTGGTTCACCTTTTGCTATTAAGTCAAGGTTTTCTTTTCCATAAATGCTAAGCAATTTTTCATAAATAGTAGCTCTTGTGAAAGGTTTTGAAATATAACCGGCGGTGCCGTATTTAACAGCTAATCTTAAATTTTCAGAATCAGACAGGGCAGAAACCATAACAATAGGAATATCTTTAGTCAAATGGATATGCTTTAAAACTTTTAAGGTAAGATGTCCTGACATTTCTGGCATTAAAATATCCATAATAATAATGTTAGGTTGATGCTCAACAGCAAGAGCAATGCCTTCAAATCCATTTGAAGCAAGAAAAATTTTTGTAAATCCATAGCATTGAAGTGCTTTGGAAAGGATACGCTGCATCCAGATATCGTCATCTACAATGAGTGCTGAATATTCCATTTTCATTCTATTAATTTTTTAATTTTTTTCGTGAGAAAAACAAAGTAGGTATTTCTTTAGAGCTATCTTTGTTTTCAGGGAAATATAATTTATTTAAGGAAATTGCCTTTTTAAAAGCATCGAACTCTGTCCTAGCAGCTTGCTGATTCATCTCAATAATTTTGTCGTAAACTTCTTTCCTATGTACTGGGATAGATTTAGGTGCATCAATACCCAATCGGACAACACCTCTGTCGTAATTAAGGACAGTTATTTTGACTTGCGAGCCGACAGTAATTACTTCACCTATTTTTCTTGAAAGCACTAACATAATTCATCCTAAATAAAAAACTAATTCCTGTGTTTGGTAATAATAAAGTTTGGAGAATATCTGTCTGAAGTAAGAATAATTTGTTTACCTCTTTGATATTTAATATCAAGAACGACTGGGGCTTTTAAATTGGCAGTCATCTGACCGTTTCCGTCATCAAGAGTAACAATAATAAGTAGGACTTCGTTATCTAAATCGAATTCTTTTCCGGGGTCATATGTCAAATCTATGTGCCAGGGACTAAGGCAAGGAAATCCTATATCAGGCATATCCAAAGAAATAAGCCATTTAAAAGGAACAGTTTCTTCCTCACTAACAAGAACAAATTCTCTCAACTCTTCGAATCCGAGTATTCCGTTATCAAAAAAGAAAATATGCTCTTCACCTACTTCAAATTCACCGAACTGAAGAGTATTAATTGTTCGTCCTTTGCTTAAATTTTCCATATTCTTCTCATAAATTTATCAAAAATTGTTATACCCAGTTACCGAGGGAGAATTATGCGATAGCTTGTTAAGAGTAATTTCTACTCTTCTGTTTAATGCTCTTCCTTCTGGGGTTGAGTTTTCGATAACTGGTCTTTCAGCACCGAATCCTCTTACTATTAATTTGCTTTCCTGTAATCCGCTTTGGATTAATCTATATCCTACATTTACTGCCCGGGCAACCGATAAATGCCAATTCGATTCATAACGAAATGTTCGTATCGGATTTGAATCTGTGTGGCCGTCAACAGTTACCTGATAGTTTAGTTTATAAAATATCTTAGACAAACTGTCGAGCAATATTCCACCTTCTCTTTGTATTTCTGCTCGGGCTGATTCAAAAAGCAAGCGTTCTGCCAATGAAAAAACTAATTCTGAATCTTTTATTCTTAAAGACAAGACTCCTTTTGAAATAAATGATTTTAGTGCTGTTTCCGCTTCACTATAAATCTGCTCTACACTTTTCTCTGGAATAGGATTCGAGAATATAGGTGCAGGAACACCATTTTTTATGCCTTCCATTACTCCACTACCTTCTTTAACAGCACCAGCCGATGATTTGAAATAATCTGAAAACGCCTTTGCAAATTCCTTATACTTGCCTTCATCAACCTGTGATGCTGCATAAAGTATTACAAAAAGTCCTAACAGGAGAGTGATTAAATCTGCATAAGTTATCAGATACCTATCTAAATTCTCCTTCGGTATATCCTCTTTTTTTCCCTTTTTCACTCTCTATTTATCGGATAATATTCCTTATTCTTTATTCTAATTGTTAATTATTAATTGTTAATTATTAATTGTTAATTGTTAATTGTTAATTGTTAATAACCCAACTTTAATAATTAATAATATACAAAGGATACAGAGTAGTAGTGCATTACAAATATGACTATATATAAAAATCTTAGAAACACTACTTTTGCTCATAAAACTTTTTAACCCCTCCCCTGCCCCTCCTTATTAGGAGGGGAATAAGAGCAATTCTGTGTTTTAGCTTTCCCCTCCTAAAAAGGAGGGGAAAGGGGAGGTGTATTTTTGCCTTATTACACACTTAAATACACTTTTATATTTTTTTCTTAAATTACATTCACCATTCCTACTATAACTAGTGTAATAATTTATTAAAAATCTGATAAACATTTCTTGTCATTCCGAACCCCCTTATAAAAGAAGACCTTTATTTTAATAATGATGACATAATTCTAAACTTTTGCAAAGTTGGGAAACTTTACAAAAGTAGAAGAAATCTTCTTACTTTGCAAAAGTTTCTTAACTTTTGTAAAGTTTAAAATAAAGATGTCATTGGTAAACGAAGTGAGGAATCTCAAGTTTCGTGGTAGCAATGA
>CAZCLJ010000443.1:0-2993 GCA_964499465.1 uncultured Hyphomicrobiales bacterium | reverse complement strand
ACAGCACATTTGCAAGCCCCGACACACAAGCCGATGCTTCAGCTTGCAAAAGAGCTGTTTTCTTGCTGACGCACCCATGGGCAATTGCATATTTGTGGAGATAAACATTAAGATTAACTGATTATGAGTGATTATTTAAAATATAAACGAGGGTCAGAATGGCGTAAATGGGATTTGCACATACATACACCTGTTTCAATTTGTCAAGAATACGGTGGAGACGCTCAATGGGAAAAATTTATAAAAGCATTAGAAAATCTTCCGTCAGATGTATCAGTAATAGGCATTACTGATTATTATTTTATTGATGGTTATGAGAAAGTGATGCAATATAAAAATTCTGGGAGACTTCAAAACATTGAGAAAGTGTTCCCTATATTAGAATTCCGTATAGACACTTTTGGTAGTGGAAATGAAAATAAATTGCAAAAGATTAATCTTCATATTCTTTTTGATATTGATGAATCAGACATATCAAATGAAATTGGAAGAATAAGAAAAGAGTTTATATCTCAGATACCCATTACTAAATTAGATAAGCACAAAACTAAAATGCTTTCAATTGAAAATCTTTCAAACGAAGGAGGTAATGATTTACAAAAAGGATTCAGTGATTTAATACCTTCTACAGAAAAAGTGTTTGAGTTGATAAAAAGTGTTACTTGGGTGAATAAAACCTTTTTGTTTTTAGGTTATAAAGAATGGTCAAATCTTGAGAAAAACAATCAATTAAAACCCTTGAAGGAAGATTTATATGAACGTGTTCAAGCTTTTTTTACTTCTAATTATACTACTTATGATAAGAGTCAATCATGGCTTAATGAATATGGTGATAAACGCTTGTTACATTCTGGGGATATTCACGGGTTTGATTTTCTTGATACAGCAAATTCCGATAAAGATGGTAATATAATTCCAAGTAAAAACTATTCATGTAATACATGGATAAAGGCAAATCCTACTTTTGAGGGATTAAAGCAAATCATTTATGAACCAAATGACCGTGTTTCTATTCAAGAAAATAAACCAGAGGAAAAAGCAGGATATCATGTTATTGATTCAGTCTCTATTAATGAAGACGAATTTTGGAGCAACGAAATATTCCTTAATCCTAACTTAAATACCATTATTGGTGGGCGTTCGACAGGAAAATCAACTTTATTGAAATGTATTGCAAAGAAAATTGCTCCAAATACTGAACTCTCTCCAAAAGAAAAGGATTTTATTAATAATCATCTTGGAAGCATAACTATTAAATGGCAAGATGGTGAATCTGGAGAAAATAGGGATATTGAATTTTTTCCACAAAGTCATATGTATGAAATTGCAAATGACCCTAAGCGCACAGACAGTCTCATTCAGGATATTATCAGACAAAAGGATACTGACAATAATTTTACAGCTTACGAAAATTTTTGCAGTTCAAATCGGACTGAAATAATTAATAAAACGGGTAGTTTGTTTCAGTTACAGACTGAAATTGATAACCTCAAAAAAAACCTTAAAGAAAAAGGAGATAAAGAGGGTATCGAAAAAGAAATTAAAACTCTTGAAGAAAAAATAAAAGGTATTAATTCCGGCAGTGCAATTTCAAAAGAAGAATTAGCTGTTTTTGAGGAGGCTGTAAAATCAATTTCTTTAAAAGAACAGACTATCCAAACGTTGAAAAATGACCTTGAAACATTTAAAATATTAAAAACAAAAAGTATTGTAAATACTTCATTGGAATATGAATTCAATTCACTCTCAGATAAATCCCGAGAAAATATATCTACTGTATTCACAACTTTATCTCAAGAAGTTAATAAGAAATGGCAAGAACAGATTGGCATTAAAGAAGTTGAATTAAATAAGAATATTCAGGATTTGACTTCGGAAATTTCAAAATTGAAAGAAACTGAAATTTATAAAAAGGGTCAGCAAAACCTTGATAGTAACAAACAATATCAAGTATTTAAAGACAAACTGGAAGAAGAGCGTAAAAAACTAAATGTTATTACGGAAATAGAAAAGAGTATTGCAAAAGTAACAGAACAGAAAGACCTTTTAAAAACAGCAATTGTTGATTTACATTTCCATTACTATTCTAAAGTCAAAGACCTGACAACAAAGTTGAAATTGAGTTACAATGGAATAGAGATAGAGTCAAAATTCAGTTGTAATGACGATAGTTTGAGAGAATTCTTTGAAGGAAGATTAAATCAGCGAAGCGGTGAAAGACAACGTTATGTCAAAGATTTTATAATTAACTATGCTACTAACATAAAATCATTTATAGGTGATTTTATAACTCGTGCTTTAACTAATCAAATTGAATACAAAGGAAGTTATATTAACAGCAATGTTACCTCAGAATTATTATCAACGAATTGGTTTGAAATCAGTTATAATTTAACTTATCAGAACGATACATTTTATGATATGTCACAAGGGAAACAAGCTTTTGTGATACTTAAATTGTTGTTGGAATTCAGTGAAAAAAGTTGCCCAATTTTAATTGACCAACCTGAGGATAGTTTGGATAATAGAGCTATTTATAATGAATTGGTAAAATATCTTAAAGACAAGAAGAAAGAAAGACAAGTGATTATAGTTACTCATAATCCAAATGTCGTTGTAAGTGCTGATGCAGAACAGATAATTGTTGCAAATCAAGACGGTAAAGATTCACCAAATGAAGCATCGATGAAATTTCAATATGTTTCTGGTGCTTTGGAATTTTCAAAACCAGTTGATGAAAAGATAAGTTTTGTACTTAAATCAAAAGGAATTCGTGAACATGTTTGCGAGATTTTGGAAGGTGGCGAGGATGCTTTTAAACAAAGAGAAAGAAAATATGCAATTAAATAATGCCAACGCTTCACCGCCACACACATTGCCAAGTCGCTCAAAAAACCGACCGCACGACCAAAACTTGTCAAAGAGTGTGTCTGCCCGAACGCACGAGGTACTGCAAAATTGATAGCTAATTGATTGAAAATGAATAAAGGCCA
>CAZCLJ010000442.1:0-3004 GCA_964499465.1 uncultured Hyphomicrobiales bacterium | reverse complement strand
TATAAAGCACTACTACTCTATATTTACTTCATTTAATCTACTAGGAAAGTTGAGTAATTAATAACCAACTCTGAAAACCATAAACTATGAACCATAAACCGAAAGCTGAAGAACACAGCCCTGCCCCTCTTAAGAGGGGAATGTGTAAGGTGAATTATCAATTATCAATTATCAATTGTCAATTATCAATTGTCAATTGTCAATTATCAATTGTCAATTATCAATTATCAATTGTCAATTATCAATTATCTTTTCATAGACCTTATGACCATTGAGTCCGAAATTATGGAAATAGCCGGTGAACCATTGATTAAGAGAAACACCAATTTCCTTTGATTTCTGCAAGTCTTCTTTAGAGAAAATTCCGCCTGTGCGGATAATATGAAATTCTTTATTCAAATTTTTCGTTTTTAAAAAAGTAGTTGCTGTTTTACATAAATTCAAGGACTTTTCATTTAAAGGACTTCCGCTAACTCCACCACCAAAATTTGAAATAAAATATTCAAAAAGTTGCTTTTCTTCCTGAATAATATATTCTGAGCAAAACAAATAATCAATAGAGGTATTGCCGAAATTAATGCCGTCAAAACCAAGTTCAATGCAAAGATTGATTATTGCTTCTACTTGTTCGGGAGAAGTATCGTTTGAAAATTTTAAAATAACTGGAAGGTTTCTATTTCTGTTTTTTAAAAAAATAGAGGAAATTTTTTCTAAACGATAAATCAGGTGATTGTCCAAAATATCGTCAGGTTCAGTTTTTCCGTGATTTACATTTGGACAGCTTTCATTTAATTCAACGAAATCCGTTTGTGTTTTTTCTAATAATTGAAAATCTTCAATTAAAAACTTCAATCCTTCTTTTTCAGGAAAATCTGGTGAGGAAGCAATACTAACAACTATCGGACATTTTTTCTGTTTTTTAATATTCGTAATTTTTTCAATAACATTATTAATTCCATAGTTTGGAAGCCCCATCCAATTTGATGCTGCCAGAGAATTGGGATAAGCAGCAAAAGGATGTAAAATATTATTTTTTAAGTTTCCATAACGCTTATTATGAGTAATTGTTCCAATAAGAAAAGCACCTGCTCCTTGATTTGCCGTCATTTCATAGCCCTCACCGCTTTTAAAAATGCCGGCAGCATTAAATATTGGGCAGTTAAATTCAAGTCCCCAAAGTTTTACTAATGCTGATTCAGGAATATTCGCTTTTTCCTTTGAAACATCTTGATATAGCCGTTTTAAGAACTGCTTTCTTCCATAAGAAAATAGTTTAACAGCAAGCCAATTTGGAAGTTTGAGCAAATTTGGCCTAAAATCTTTTTCAAAAGATGCAAATTTTTCAACAATAGACATAATTTATTTCATTTTGTTAATAATTCGTGTAGTAGATTTTCCTTCTACAAAAGGAATAATGATAACTTTGCCACCATTATTTTGGACAGTATCAGCACCAACAACAGTTTCAACAGTATAATCACCACCTTTAACGAGTATGTTCGGTATTATTTCCCGAATAAGTTCTGCAGGTGTTTCTTCGTCGAAAATTGTAACGAAATCAACTGCTTTTAAGCCACAAAGCACAGCTGCTCTATCTTCTTCGTTATTTATCGGACGCTCATCTCCTTTTAGTATTTTCACTGAGCTATCGGAATTTAATCCAACAATTAAATAGTCTCCTAATTTCCTTGCTTCAGTCAAATATTTGATATGACCAGAGTGTATGATATCGAAACAGCCATTAGTGAAAACGAGTTTTTTCCCATTCTCTTTTAGCTCTTGGGATAATTTAGCAATTGTTTTTCTATTTAATAGCATAATATTTGATTTTAGTTTTTATATGAATAATTTTATAATCCATACTTTTAAGAATTTTATCTCTTCTTATTATAAAATGAAATCATATATTTTAAAATGAGCATTACGAATAAGTTATATAAATTCCAATATGAAATGTCATAAATAATATGAATATATAAAATGTCATTCTGACGGATGTCAGAATCCATCTTGCTTTTTTGGATATTAAAGATAGATTCTGACATCCGTCAGAATGACACTATGCCACTTAATACTGGAAATTGTATTATTAGTGATTACAAACGAATGAATAAGAACAAATATCGAAAAACTAATTTATTTTGAATAATGCAAAATTAATATTTACTGATTAAATCTCCTAACTCTTTCGTTATTGAACAAAGAGTTCCTAAACTTGAAATTCGCCGTTAGTAATTTACTTGTTGGTATTTACAATTATAAAATTCTTTTTATAATTTAAATCAGTAATAATATTACTTAATCCAGCTTCTTTGAGAAATTTCATATATTCTACATCATTTTTTATTTGAGCAATTTTCCACCAGTAGCTGTTTTCACGTGGATACCTGTTGATTATTATAAATCTGCCATTTTTTTTTAGCACCCGTGCAATTTCTGAAAAAGCTTTTTTAATATCCTCCCAAAATTGAACAGTTTCAAACGCAGTAACTAAATCAATACTTGAACTCTCTAATGGAATATTTGTTGCTGTTGATTGAAAAATAGTAACTCTGTTTTGTTCAATTTCATATCTATTAATTTTTTCAGCTAAGGAAATCATTCTACTTGAATGGTCGAGTCCATAAAGCGTATAACTGGTATTTGATTGAGCTAAAAAATTTAAAAATTTTCCACCACCGCATCCAATATCTAAAATCTTGGAGTTTTCAACAGGCATTTTGTTTTTGAAATAATCAACATACATATTAGTATGAAATTTATTCATTAATTTTCCAATTAATGCTCCAAGTATTCCTGTAGGTTTTGCACCCTGTTTTTCTAATCCCATTTCTTTAATTCTTAATTTTAGAACTCTTGACACCTCGTAGTTTGTTATTTTGCAGTCTTGTCATTTCGAAGCGCAGCGAGAAATCTCACAAGTCATTGCTAACACGAAACATGAGATTTCTCACTTCGTTTACCAATGACATCACATTTTTTCGGTCATTCTGAGGCGAATATA
>CAZCLJ010000441.1:0-3037 GCA_964499465.1 uncultured Hyphomicrobiales bacterium | reverse complement strand
ATAATAAGTCTTTTAACGAATTACAACACTAATAAGATAATATTTGCTAACTGCGCAATCATTCTTTACGAGGCAATTCTCCTAACTCCTTTATTCTTGTTATGGGAGGAGGAGTTCTGAAATTATAAAAGTCATATAATAAACTTGTTTATCGTATGACTTTTATATAAGTATCTGAAGTATTTATAGTTATACTATAAAATGACAAAAAGGTTCATTTTGTAGCAGATTTAATTTTAGAATTTCTCTTTAATACTAATTCTTAGAAAGATTAGTGTTGTAATTCGTTAAAAGACTTATTATATTGTGTCATTTCGAAACGAAGTGAGAAATCTCACAAGTCACTGCTACTACAGAACTTGAGATTCCTCACTTCGTTTCGGAATGACAAGAAATGTTTATTAGGTTTTCAATAAATTATTACATTAGCAATTCCAAGAACCTCATTAATTGCATTTTCAATTGCATTTTTAGGCAAAGCACCAACGCTCATTTGTGGCTTGTCATTCATTGGGCAGAAAAGCATTGATGGAATACTTCTGATGCCAAATATTGCTGCAAGTTCCTGCTCATCTTCTGTATTTATTTTATAAATGTCTATTTTGCCTTCGTATTCCTTTGAAATTTCTTCAAGAATAGGAGTGAGCATTTTGCAGGGACCGCACCAGTCTGCATAAAAATCTATGATGCAGGGCTTATCGCCTTGAAATTGCCACTCTTTATTTTTTTCGTAATCGAAAACTTTTTCTAAGAAAGTTTCTTTTGTCAAATGTTCCATTTTTAACTCCATTTTATTTGTTATTAAATTAATTGTAAAAACGAAAATAAAACAACATTATTTTTACAAATATATTCCTGATGAGGAATATTTGAAAATATTTTACTTCTTATATTTTAAAAAGATAAGAAAATACGAAATGAAAGAAATTGCAATAAAAATTGTTGATAAAATAATAAAAATATCTTTCAAAATATGAATTTCTAAAATATAAACTGAGACTGTAAGACATAGAATCAACATTGTTATTTTACCATAAATGTTCGAAGGTGTTACATTTTTCATTTTGGTTGATATAAGCAATCCACCAGCTAAAATCAATAAATCTCTACCAATAATTACAATAACAAGCCAAAGCGGAAAAATTCCTTTGAAAAGCAAAGTTAAAATAATAGCGGCAATAAGAACTTTATCGGCTAAAGGGTCTAATATTTTTCCAAGTTCGCTTTCCTGATGTAATTTCCTTGCGAAGTATCCATCGAAAAAATCTGTTGAAATTGCAATTAGTGCAACAATGAAAGCAGCTATATTATTGTTATTGCTTAAAAGATAAGCTATTGGAAAAACCAGAACAATCCTTAATATACTTAAACTGTTTGATATGTTAAGCCATTTCATTTTTTTTTATAAAAAAAATTGTCAAAATTACTGACATAATCAAACCGGGTAACATCGGTTCAATTGATACAAAAATAGTTGAATTATTCGAAAAAATTGAAAATAAAATCCAAATAAGTGATGTCCCCGATGATAAAAGCATTATTTGAATGATTTTTCTTTCTGAAATCCTGTATTTATTCGTAAATGTAAGCAAAACCGGAATAATCAGTCCGGGAACTGAAATTGAAGCAGTTTTGTAAATCAAATCAATAACAGACGGTAAAACAACCGCCCCAATTACAGAAAGAATTGCTGTGAGTATTAACCCGATTTGTGTCAGCTTTTGAACGCTAAGTTGTTTAAAAATATTTCTTTTCCTGAAAAAAGGTTCAAGTAAGTCGTTCCCTATTGTTACTGATGAAATGAATGAATAGCTGTCTAAAGTGGACATAATTGCAGCAAGTAGAGCAACGAGATAAACCCCCTTCCAAAAATGAGGAAGAATTTGCTCTGCAAGTACTGGATATGCCATTAACGAATCATTTAAATTTAAAAAAGCAGCAGCATATAAACCGCATAGTATTGTAAGTGTATCGAATACAAGCCAGCACAGAACTGAAATTAAAACGCCTCTTTGAGCTGTTTGTGGAGTTTTTGCTGCAGATGCCCGCTGATGAAAACTTGGGTCTATAAACGTTTGAAAAGCAATTATATACCACATTAAAATATATTGCCAGCTATGATTACCCGGGGCTGATTTATGCGTATCAGGTAATTTATTAAACATTACATCAATACCACCGAAAGTTAAGATTGCATAATATAACAGAACAGCAAAACCGAGATACATTAGGAAAAACTGAGCGGTATTAGTCAAGATATCTGCTTTAAAACCACCTGAGTAAAGATATGAAAGAGATACTACTGCTCCCAATATTACGCAAATCCATAAATCCCAACCTGAGAAGAACTGAATAATAACACCAAGCATAAGTAAATAAGAAGCAGGAATTGTAATGATTAAAACTATAATTGAAGATATTTTGCCAGCTCTTTCACCAAATTTATTAATGATTAATTCTGGAATTGTTTTAACATTTGAAGCTCGGATTTTTTTTGCAAAGAAGCAGCCGAAAATTGCTCCAGCTATATAATAAGGAACGCAAAAGCAGAGCCATGCGACTATTCCATCATTATAGGCGAATTCGCCAACTCCAAGTATGCTTCCATACCAGGTCGCAACAAGGGAAGCGACAAAGATTGGCAAAGTAACTTTTCTTCCGGCTAAGATGAAGTCTTCTACTGATGATTCCCCTTTTTTCTTTCTCGCTGTAAAAAAACCTATATATAGTATTATTATGAAGTATATAACTATTACGGATATATCAATTGCGTTTAAAGTCATTTTAAATTTTAATTTGTTCTAACTTGAAAAAGAAAACAATAAAAAAACAAAATTACAAAAATTCGACTGATTAATTATCCAGAATTAAAGATTGAGTTATTGAGTTATTGGGTTGTAATACCAAGTTGCTTTTAATAATAAATGTTGTTTATTTGTCATTCCGAACCCCCAGATAAAGGAAGAGCTTTATTTAAATAGAGATGACATAAGGACTTATGAAAATAGAAAGTCAAAATCCCCCCTACCCCCCTTTT
>CAZCLJ010000440.1:0-3057 GCA_964499465.1 uncultured Hyphomicrobiales bacterium | reverse complement strand
TTTCGGAATGACAAGAAATGTTTATTAGGTTTTCAATAAATTATTACACTAGACATCTGGAGTTCTGATTATTATATTCAAATTATACTTTTTCTAAATTATTGTTTTTATAAGAGTTATAGGCATCTTTAACTGTCATACTGCCAGCACCTTTATAAATCTCTAAATTGGCTTTGGTTAACGCTGTTAAAGCGTTATTGCCGGGGATATTTCCTGTAATTAAGACATCTGGAGCGAATTCCAATAATTTTTGAGCTGTATAAGGTCCGGCACCGTGCTGTTCATTAGCAATAGCTCTGTTATCGAAATTGGATAATTCACTGCTATCTTCATCAAAAATCAAAAGATATTCAGTTCGACCGAATCTGTCGTCCATTAGGGAATCCCAGTTTGTTCCTTTTGTTGTAAATGCGATTTTCATTTTGTTCCTTTTATTTAATAATTTCTTTTATTTTATTCCAACTATCTGTAACTATTTCAGATAGTTGGCTATTTTCAAATTCTACTATAGTTTGTTCATTGACCATAGCTTCTGTGAAAACTGTATCGTAAGGAATTTTAGAAATAAATTCAATGTTTTCACTTTTCAAATAATCCATAATTTCGTTTGTTTTTTCAAGATTTAAATCGAATTTATTTATTATACAACCAGCATTTAATCTGAATTTTTTAACTAATTCAATAATTCTTTTTAAATCATGGAAACCGGAAATTGTGGCTTCAGTAACTAAAACGACAAAATTAGCACCAGTAAGCGATGAAAGGACTGGACATCCAATTCCGGGTGCCCCGTCAACAATCATAAACTTAATATTTTGAACTTGAGCAATTTTTTTTGCTTCATTTTTCACTTTTGCTACTAATTTTCCTGAATTATCAGCACCAATAGCAAGCCGGGCGTGTACTAAAATATTCCCGAACCTTGATTTTGAAACGAAAAATTTCCCAACGTTTTGCTCAATCATTTGAATTGCCTGAGTAGGGCAAACCTTGCTGCAATAGCCACACCCTTCACAATTTAATTTATTGATAACAAATTTTGAATTTTTGAAGGAAATAGCATCAAAACGGCAAATATTCTCACAAATTCTGCAATCAATACATTTATCATTATCAATAACAGCTTTTACTCCACTGAAAAAGTCAGTTGATTCAAGGACTGTCGGTTTAAGCAGAATATACATATTTGCTGCATCGACGTCGCAATCAGCTATCACAGAATTTTCTTTTTCTAAAAATGCAAAGGAAGCTGTGAGCGATGTCTTGCCTGTTCCCCCTTTTCCCGATATAACTACAATTTCTTTCATATTATTTCTCCAGACATAAAATCCTGAATGAACTTGTAAATTTTTTCAAATTCTGACTTTATTTCAGGAAATTTTGAGTATAAAAGCTCTCCTTTTGAATAAGAAATTGCAGCATCGCGAATATGTGGAATTTTAGCTAAAATAATAATTTCCTCATTTGCACAATAGTTCAAAACATCATCATTACCGATACCAAATCTGTTAATTACAACGACAAATTGCTTTTCTAATTCTCTTATAGTTTCAACAGCTAACTTTAAATCACTTAAACCGAAAGGAGTTGGTTCCGTAACCAAAATTACCAAATCAGCATCTTTTGTAGATTCAATAACCGGGCAGGAGGTTCCGGGAGGAGAATCGAAAATCTTAATAATATTGCCTTTGAAATGCAGGTCAATATATTTTTTTGTTAGAGATATAAGTGGAACAGCTTGCTCTTCTCCAATATCCAACCGGCTTTCTACTAAATCATACTTACTATTTTTGAAATGAAAAAGAGTTCCAATTTTTTTGGGTATCATAGGTAATGCATCTTTGGGACAAAGCTCTGAACAAGCATAGCAGCTATGACAGAGTTCAGGAAAAACCAGAATTTCGCTACTAATTCTAATAATTGCGTGATAATTACAGGAAGAACTGCAAACATCGCAAATTTTGCATTTGTTTCTATCCCAATTAGGAATAAATTTAAATTTTTCTTCCTGATGATATAAATCACCTAAAAAAAACAGCTTGGAATTTGGCTCTTCTACGTCTAAATCAGCAAGCACAACTTTTTGATAATCAGATATGTATGCTGCAAGATTAGTAGCAACTGTGGTTTTTCCTGTTCCACCTTTTCCGCTTGCAATTGCAATTTTCATAAATTAATTGTTATGATGACAGCCGTCGCCTTGTCCGTGATGTCCGCCATCGCATTGATTTTGGCCAGTTAATAATATTTTATTTAAATAAGATTCAACAAGTTTTTTGGGGCTGTCTTCATCAACACCCATACAAACTTCGATGTTGTTTTGTGTAAAAAGTTGCTGGGCGTTCATACCCATACCACCTGCAATAATTGTATTTACACCTTGTGAAGCTAAAAATCTTGGGAATGAGCCCGGCTCGTGAGCCGGAGGAGTAAGATTTTTCTCACTCAAGATTTTATTATCTTCAGTTTCGATGATTGAAAAGCTATCACATCTTCCGAAGTGAGCGCACAACTGCCCATTAATTGTTGGGACTGCAAATATTTTTTTCATATTTCTCCTTGTATGATTTTTTTAATAAATATTTTTGTTTTATACAAATTTTAATAATTAAATTTTCTCTGTCTTTTTGAATTATACCAAGTTGCATTCAAAGATATATTTAAAGATGTCATTTCGAAACGAAGTGAGAAATCTCACAAGTCATTGCTACCACAGATTTTGAGATTCCTCACTTCGTTTCGGAATGACAGACAATCATATTTTATCTTTAAAAAATAACTTGGTATTACAGATGAAGGAAAACCTTTATTTATATAGAGATAACATAAATATATTTCCAGAAATTCCTCCTATCCACCTTTTTCAAACTATTCATTAGCAACATCATTAAAATGTGCTTCTATTCAACTTATCCTGTAGGGATAAAATATTTGTAACCATTCATTTTTTTGTGTTTTTTTTATTCCGTAGGAATTAAATATTTAATTGGCTTTTTTTAATATATAATCCCTACGGGTGGGGTGAAATAAATCTCGTATTTATCAAAAAAAAACTTC
>CAZCLJ010000439.1:0-3063 GCA_964499465.1 uncultured Hyphomicrobiales bacterium | reverse complement strand
AATTATCAATTGTCAATTATCAATTGTCAATTATCAATTATCAATTATCAATTATTTTAATTTGCTTTTTAATAAAATATTGCTTATGTTTAGAAAAAAAAATAATATTTCTATTTTTTTAATTATTTAAGGATAAATAGATGAAACACTTAATTACGAAAGATAAGCATACTTTTATTAAAAAGTTTTCTTTATTTCTTTCATTGGCTCTGTCTTTACTTTTTTTTCCAGACATTTCTTATGCAAATAATTTAGCAATAGGAACGCTTGCTAAAGTTGAGCAAAATCAGGAAAATGGCTATTTTATGCTACAATTTGATATGAGTTGGGACAATAGCTGGCGTCTTGACAGCGAACCAAATAATTACGATGGCGTCTGGCTTTTCGCTAAATACAAGAAAAATGATGGTAAATGGTATCACTGCACTTTAAATGAATCAAATTTCAGTGCTGGTAGCCAGGGAAATGGTGCAACTATTAAAATTGTAGGTAACAAAGGAGCTTTATATTATCGCAGTGAAAATGGCAGCGGAAAATTTGCTTCCGAAAATATAAAGCTGCGTTGGGATTATTCCGTTGATGGTCTTGATGACCTTGCTGCATACATAAGCGAAGTTAAAATTTTTGGAATAGAAATGGTTTACATTCCGCAAGCTTCTTTTTATGTCGGTAGCGGCGGTGCGGAATACTTCCCTTTCTATACTTTTGGAAATAAAAATCCTTATCAAATAACTTCAGAAGAACCAATAAATGTTGGTGAAACTGATGGCTACCTTTATTACAAAACCGGAACTTATTCCGGTGATGGTGCCGGTCCAGTTCCTGTTAGTTATCCAAAAGGATACAACCCTTTCTGGTGTATGAAATATGAAATAACTCAACAGCAGTATGCAGATTTTTTGAACACATTGACGGAAACTCAGACGAATGAACGTTTCCCTAATTATTACAACAGTTTTAGACATTTTATAAAAAAAGTTGATACTGTTTATGGATGTGATGCTAATAATAATAATAAGTTCAATGAACAAGACGATGGAAAAGATATTGCCTGTAATTATCTTAGCTGGGCAGATGGAGTGGCTTATGCAGATTGGGCTGCCATGCGTCCAATGACTGAACTTGAATATGAGAAAGCTTCAAGAGGTCATCTTACCCCATTTGTTAATGGGTTTGCTAACGGTGATACTTTGCTAAAAAATCCTGGAGATTTAATCAGAAACGCTTGTATGGAAAACGAAAAACCATCGAACAGCTCTGCGAATTGCAATTTTAAAAAAGGTAACTCTGTCGGTGGACCTATGCGGGTTGGATGCTTTTCAAGCGGCTCAAGATTATCTTCCGGAGCTTCTTATTACGGAATAATGGAATTAAGTGGAAATGTATTGGAAAGAGTTGTAACGATAGGAAACGAATCTGGTAGAGCTTTTACTAACAACAATGGAAACGGATTGTTAGATGAAAACGGAAATGCTGATGTCATTTCCTGGCCTAATTCTGATGCTGTTGGCTCCGGTTTCCGGGGAGGTTACTGGAACAGCCCCAGTGACTATTGCAGGACTTCAGACCGCTTTGAAGCTGCTTATGCCAGTACTGATAGAAATGAAGGTTACGGTTTCCGCTGCGTTATTAGAATACCTTTATTATATATAAAAAAAATGGGGAAGTAAGATGAAAAAAATTTTAATATTTATAGTTTTAATGCTAATAAGCATTAGTGCGTATTCTCAATATAATACAGGAATTGGTGATGGTTACTCTAATGGGAATGAGTTGGTAAATGTCGGTTTATTAACTCCGGTGCTACTATCACCAGCGAACGAAGACACAATTAAAGCTACTTATGCTGAGATTGTATGGAATTCTGTTCCAGATGCAGATTACTATATCTTGAACTACTCTAATTATGAAAATATTGATGAGAATTATTTTGCTGAAAAACAGATTGAAGATACAAGTTTTGCTCTTGGTCCATTAGATCCATTTAAATATTATTGGAGGGTTAGAGCAGCAAATGATAAACATTTGAGCGACTGGTCTGAAGTTAAGAATTTTTATATTAAATACGATATGTCAGTCCCTGAAATTACAAATGAAAATCATTTTTCTGTTTATCCGAACCCAGCTAATAATGAGATTAATATTAGTTTCGACTTTCAGTTAACAAATTACGTTGAATTGACTTTAACAAATTTTATGGGCATTGTTGTAAAAGAATTATTTATAAATACTTTTACTAATGATAAAAATGTTTTAAATATTAATTTATCGGATTTATCAACAGGAATGTATATTATTACCATAAAAACAAGCAGTTTTGCAGAAAGCAAGAAAATATCAATAGTAAGATAAATTAATTGCAAATGTTAAAAAGAATATTTTTACCAAGTTGCTTTCATAAATATAATTAAAGTGTTACTTCGAAACCTCTTATAAAAGAAGACTTTTATTTTAATGAAAATGACATAAGGTATAGAAAGATTAGAAGGTTTAGATAGTTTAGATAGTTTAGATAGTTTAGAATTTTAACATTCGCAAAGTTAAGAAACTATGCGAAAGTATTTAGCTCTTTTTACTTTGCAAAAGTTTCTTAACTTTAGTAAAGTTTTGATTGTATAAAAAGCGATGTCATTGGTAACGAAGTGAGAAATCTCACAAGTTATGTATAAATCTATTCATCTGATGACTAAGAAGTCATCTGATGAATTATTAATGCTAGGAATTAGAGTATCACCATAATTTCAGAACTCCTGACCCCATAACGAAAATAAAGGAGTTAGGAGATTTGCCTCGTAAAGAACAATTGCGCAGTTAATCTCCCAAATAAATTTGGGAGTTACTCTAATTATTAGAATAACTCCTAAATTTATTTAGGAGTTATATTTTTGCAAATTATTGAAATTACATTATTTTTAATATCAGAAATATATTAAATGCGCAATAGCAAACTACGAGGCATCAAGAGTTCTGAATTTATTATGGTGATTTGACTTGCAGTAAGAAAAATATATGCGTTTTCCTACTAAAGAAATCTTTTAATTACGTAAAATTGGGAGAGTTAGA
>CAZCLJ010000438.1:0-3064 GCA_964499465.1 uncultured Hyphomicrobiales bacterium | reverse complement strand
GAAATTGTGATTCAAACGATGTTTTTATTGATAAAGATGGCGATGGAATTAATGATAACAGATTAAAAGGAATGGGCTTAGGAAAGCGCAAAGGACTCGGCAAAGGAAAATGCAAACAGCAAGTCAAATAACATAATGAGGAAAAATTATTCTCTCATAAATTTATAAATCACGTCTTAACGTTTACCCACCAAAACTTTACGAAAGTTAAGAAACTTTCGCAAAGTAAAAAGTACTAAATACTTTCGTAAAGTTTCTTGGGCTTTGCGAAAGTTAAAAATCTAAACTTAAGAACTCCTGACTCCATAACGAAAATAAAGGAGTTAGGAGATTTGCCTCGTAAAGAATAATTGCGCAAATTACCCAGAAAAGGTGTCATTTCGAACCCCAAGATAAAAGAAGACTTTTATTTTAAATGGAGATGACATTATTTAACACAGTCATTCTGAACGAAGTGAAGAATCCAGAAAAATTTTTTAACCACTACTCTCTGGATTCTTCACTTCGTTCAGAATGACCGACAAAGGAGCGATGTCATTGGTAACGAAGTGAGAAATCTCAAGTTCTGTGGAAACAATGACGTGAGATTCCTCGCTTCGTTTACCAATGACATCTTTACGTTTACTCTGTAAAACTTCTTGAACCAGATGTCCTACATCTTGCAGATGTAGGACATCTTTATCTTATGTCATCTCCATTTAAATGAAGCAATTGCTTTATCTGGGATTCGGAATGACAAGCATTCGAAATAACAAACTACGAGGCGTCTGGAGTTCTGAAATTATAAAAAAATAAGAAAATTACTAAATATTAATTATTATCGCAAATTCATATCATTAAAGAATTAACGCTGTTATTCAATTAACGTTAAAATGAAAATTTAAAGATTTATTTGTTTTTAACAATTTAAAATCATAGTTTTGAATTTATTTTTGGAGCAAAAATGATGGAACAAAATAAACAAAAAAAACTAATACTTATAGTAGATGATGACGTTGATTTTTTAACGCAAAATAAAATGTTGTTAGCCAACGAAGGATTTGAGGTTGTAACAGCTGAAGGACAGGTAGAAGCTGAAAAAGCACTTAAAGAGATAAATCCGGACTTGGTTATTTCTGATTTAATGATGGAAAACTTCGATGGTGGTTTTTGGATTTCCGAATCAGTGAAGAAGAAGAATCCCAATACGCCTGTTATTTTGGTTACTTCTGTAACTCGTGAACTCGGATTGAAATTTGATACTACTACTGAAGATGAGCGTAGCTGGATTAAAGCGGATAAATTGCTTAACAAACCAATACGCTTTGAACAGTTGTTTAAAGAAGTGCAGAAATTGTTAAAATAAGATGTTGAAGAACAAGAACATACTGCTTGGAATAACCGGCTCTATCGCAGCTTATAAAGCACCACTGATTATTCGTGAATTGTTGAAAATGGAAAATCAGGTTATGGCTATTATGACGCCATCTGCTTTAAAGTTTATAACTAAGCTTACGATTTCAAATATTACCAAAAGCCGTGTTTTCGATGATATGTTTGAAGAAGACAATCAAACCAGTGGCGCCTGGCATATACACCTTGCCCACTGGTGCGATGCTATGCTTATTGCCCCCTGCACTGCAACAACTATATCGCGCCTCTCTACCGGTCTTTGCGATAACGCTTTGACGACAGTAGCAATCGCACTTCCCAAAAATAAGCCACTCATTCTAGCACCTGCTATGGATAGCGATATGTGGCATAACTCAATAACTCAAAATAATGTTAAGAAATTAATAGATTTTGGAGTTAAAATAATTCCACCTGAAGAAGGTGAACTTTCGTCCGGACTTTCAGGCGATGGAAGGTTAGCAGCAATTCCCAATATTATTCAATCCTTAGATAAAATATTATCTTTTGATTATCCCAAAGAGAATAATAATTCCAATAAATCTGAGGTAATTGAAGTTACTCTGGAACAGAAAGACAATACTTCTTCTTCAAAAAAAATTCAGCAGGCAATTGAAAAGCCGATTTTTTCTATTGGTGATGCTGTCGAAAAAGACAAATGGACTACCGAACTTGAATATACTAAATTAAAAGAATCTTTTAATTCAGAGAAAAAAAAAAGTAGTTTAGCTGGGAAAAAGGTTTTAATTACTGCTGGTCCGACTAATGAAAAAATTGATGCAGTGCGGTTTATTTCAAATTATTCTTCTGGCAAAATGGGATTTGCTTTAGCAAAAGTAGCTGCTGCTCTCGAAGCTGATGTTGTTCTAATTTCCGGACCTGTTTCACTTATGACTCCAAATAATGTTCGCAGAGTTGATGTTGTTTCTGCGAAAGATATGCTTGATGCTGTCACTTTAGAATATTCAAACACAGATATATTTATTTTTGCTGCTGCCGTTTCTGATTTTACGCCTCTTTCCACTTTTCAGGGAAAAATAAAAAAATCCACTGATAATTATCACCTTACATTACCTTTGAAGCAAACTGATGACATTTTAGCTACAATTGGCTTAAGAAAAAAAGATAATCAAATTATAGTTGGTTTTGCCTTAGAAAGCAATAATGAATTAGAAAATGCAAGGAAAAAACTAAAAGAAAAAAATTGTGATTTTATTGTTCTCAATTCTGCTAATAAACCTAACAGCGGTTTTCAAGGTGATATGAACACCATTACTATTTTAGATAAAGATGGAACTATTATTAATTTCCCTGCTATGACAAAGGAAGAATGTGCTTTAGAGATTTTTAAGCAAATCCTTTAGCTAATCTAATAATTCAATTTTACTATCATTCTAATCCCAATAATTCAAGAATAATTTCAGAACTTATCTTACGTATTCCCCTCCTTTGAGCTATCAATTATCCACATCTTTGAAACGTGCTGCTATTCTACTTATCCCGTAGGGATAAAATATTTGTAACAATGCTTTTTTTATAGTCATTTTATTCCGTAGGAATTAAATATTTAATCTCTAACTCTCCCAAATTTACGTATTACTTTATTTATTTTTTTAATAAATCGGAAGTTCCATTTTATAAAATCATCTAATATATAGTTAAATAAGGAGTTAAG
>CAZCLJ010000437.1:0-3071 GCA_964499465.1 uncultured Hyphomicrobiales bacterium | reverse complement strand
TAGTGTAATAATTTATTGAAAACCTAATAAACATTTCTTGTCATTCCGAACCCCCCGATAAAGGAAGACCTTTATTTTAATGGAGATGACATAGTTCCTAAATAATATTTTTTCAGCCATACTATCAGCAAGTTTATAGCATGACTTTAAATCTTTTTTTGTCATACTATCAGCTTGCTGATAGTATGACTGAGAAAAGATGTCATTGGTAAACGAAGTGAGGAATCTCAAGTTCTGTAGTAGCAGTGACTTGTGAGATTTCTCACTTCGTTTCGAAATGACACAATATAATAAGTCTTTTAACGAATTACAACACTAGGAAAGTTGAGTTAGTAAAAATACTAATGACTAATAACGAATGACTAATGACCAATAAATACTTTTTTAAGATGGATTCTGACATCCTCTGATACCACGAAATAAAATACTGCGTAAGTTCTGTAACTCTATAGTAAGAAATCATATATCCATAATTATATTGAACTTAATTTGGAACTTTACATAATATTTTGTATATTTGTATGAAATATCGTTTTGTCCAATATAAAAAAGGAGTAGTAATTATGGTTCAGACAGAGCAGAATACTAACCCCCAAAGAATTTTAATCAACGAGCAAAAAAGCGAAAGATGGGTTGATTGGAAATGGCAAATCAGAAATTCAATAAGAGATATTGAATCTTTTGAGCAGCTAACAGGAATTAAGTTTTCCAATGAAGAAAAGGAAGATTTAAAACAAACTCTTGATTTATTTCCATTGTCAATTACCCCGTATTATTTATCTTTAATAGATAAAGAAGATTTTCGAAATGACCCAATTTTTCGACAATCTTTTCCTTCGCCATCAGAACTCATCGTTGAAGATTATGATATGAAAGACCCACTTTCAGAAGAAAAGGACAGTCCCTGTCAGGGAATTACACACAGATATCCGGACAGAGTTTTGTTTCATATTAGCAATATATGTTCTATGTATTGCAGGCATTGCACCCGAAAAAGAAAAGTCGGCGATTCAGATTTCATTCCCGATAAAGAATCAATTCAAATTGGTTTGGATTATATTAAATCCACTCCGGTGGTTCGAGATGTTTTGCTTTCCGGTGGTGACCCTTTAATGCTTTCTGATAAATATTTAGATTGGATTTTAAATGAATTAAGAAGTATTCCACATGTTGAAATCATAAGAATAGGAACGAGAATGCCGGTCGTTCTTCCGTATAGAATTACTCCGGAGCTTATTTCAGTTTTAAAGAAATACCAGCCATTATGGATAAATACTCATTTCAATCATCCAAGAGAAATTACTGCTGTTTCCAGAAAAGCTGTTAATATGCTTGCCGATGCAGGATTTCCACTTGGGAATCAAAGTGTTTTGCTTGCCGGAGTAAATGACTGCCCACGAATAATGAAAGATTTAGTT
Source organism: uncultured Hyphomicrobiales bacterium (assembly GCA_964499465.1). Classification (GTDB taxonomy): domain Bacteria; phylum Bacteroidota; class Ignavibacteria; order Kapaibacteriales; family UBA2268; genus JAAYJM01. The sequence continues at coordinate 1,653 of CAZCLJ010000437.1, read as the reverse complement.
CATAAATTAGTAAAAAACAGAGTTCGCCCATATTATATTTACCAGTGCGATTTATCTGAGGGTTTAGCTCATTTTCGAACGCCAATAGGAAAAGGAATTGAGATAATGGAAAGCTTAATCGGTCATACAAGCGGTTTTGCTGTTCCGACTTATGTCGTGGACGCCCCCGGTGGCGGTGGTAAAATTCCCCTTATGCCTAATTATCTGATTTCCTGGTCAACAAATAAAGTTGTTCTCCGAAATTACGAAGGGGTTATTACTACATACAAAGAGCCAGATTCCTATGAACCAGTTTTTTGCGATAGGAACTGCAAGGACTGTTCTTTACAATTAAATCTAAGTGAACCAGACGAACTTAAAATAACTGGTATTTATGAACTTCTTTCTGATTATGAAGATAGGTTTACTCTTGTTCCAAGCGGAAATATGAGATTTATTAGAAGAAACGGCTATGATGACGATAACGAAAGCAACTTTGATAGCGAAGGAGAGGTAAATGAATAGTAAAAATGATTATGATAGTATTATCCAATTTAAGAATTCTTTAATTCAATATGGGAAAAATAGCGATAGAGTTTATCTAATGAAACTTGATAGTAACGAAAATGAGGTTATTAGTTTTATTGAAAAATTAGCTATTGAAAATGATTTAGGAAAAATTTTTACTAAAGTTCCAGAAACTTGTATTCAAGCTTTTCTTAATAATAATTATATAATTGAAGCAGAAATTCCAAATTACTTTAAAAGTGATAAATGCTATTTTGCTTCAAAATTTGTAAAAAAAGAAAGAGAATTTGTTAGCGAAGAACTTTCTTTAGAAATAGAAAATAATATTAAACTTGCTAAATCAAAATCAAATTCAAAAATAAAAGAATTTGACAGTTCAATTAGAATTAAAGTTTTAGATTCAAATGACTTGAAAAAAGCCGCCGAACTATATTCACTTGTTTTCAAATCATATCCTTTCCCAATTTTTGACGCATCTTACTTAGAAAGCACATTAGACCATATTATGTATTTCGGAGCTTTTGCAAATGGGCAGCTTGTTGCCTGCTCATCATCTGAAATGCGCGTTCAGGATTCAAGCGTTGAAATGACTGATTTTGCAACTCTTCCAGCTTTTCTTGGAAAAAATATCAGTTCTATGCTTCTGTTTACAATGGAAAATGTTATGAAAGCAAATGGAATAAATACTTCCTATACTATTGCAAGAGCAATGTCGAAAGGTATGAATATTACTTTTGCAAAAAATGCTTATACGTTTTCCGGTACTTTGATTAATAATACTGATATTTTTGGTAAAATTGAATCTATGAATGTATGGTATAAACATTTGTAATGTCAGAACTCCTGATGCCTCGTAGTTTGGTATTTCGCATTTTTTATAATATGAAGTAAATTTCAACATAAGTATTACCAATAGGTCATTCGTTATTCGTCATTAGTCATTAGTAGTTACAAACTAATGACCAATAACGAATGACCAATGACGAATAAAATTTTAATTTCTAATTGCGCAATCATTCTTTACGAAGCAAATCTCCTAACTCCTTTATTTTTGTTATGAGGTCAGGAGTTCTGAAAATGAGTAACAAGACGAGTGGTATGAGTAATAAGATGAGTGGTATGAGTAATAAGATGAGTGGTATGAGT
>CAZCLJ010000436.1:0-3122 GCA_964499465.1 uncultured Hyphomicrobiales bacterium | reverse complement strand
TAGTTCATTTCCTCAAAAGTAAACGTCTTCGTTTATATTCGCCTCAGAATGACAACTTTTTGCTATAAAATGCGCAATTATTATTTACGATGCAAATATTCTAACTCCTTTATTCTCGTTATGGGGTCAGGAGTTCTGAATATATAATCCCTACGGGATAAGCACAGTCAAGGATTATTCCTGTTACAAATATATAATTCCTACGGAATAAATTTTAAAAGAACAAAATTACTATAACCCCCTTTTATACAAGAACTAATATTTGTGTATAATCGTTAGCTTTTTCAAAGGGGGGAGAAGAATTTTCATTTTAATTCCCCATTTGAAAAAGGGGGCTAGTGTTGTAATTCGTTAAAAGACTTATTATATTGTGTCATTTCGAAACGAAGTGAGAAATCTCACAAGTCACTGCTACTACAGAACTTGAGATTCCTCACTTCGTTTCGGAATGACAAGAAATGTTTATTAGGTTTTCAATAAATTATTACACTAGGGGGAATTTCTTAGTGCTGTTCTGTATTTCATCGGTTTTGTAAAAAAGATGTCATTGGTAAACGAAGTGATGAATGACAAGAAATGTTTATTATTCAATAAATTACTACACTAGCATATAACTCCATAATTTATTATGGTGATTAATTGCTCAGTTAGCAAATATCCTTCTATTCGTTATTGGTCATTGGACATTAGTATATAACTACTAATGACTAATGACCAATAACGAATGACCTATTTGAAATATTTACATTCAAATTTAATTTCTTATTGTAAAATATGCGAAATAGCAAACTACGTGGCATCAGGAGTTCTGAATTTTAAAAGGTTTGATTCAGATAAAAAAAGCCGAACTTAGAAGTTCGACTCTTTGTGGGCCTGGAGGGACTTGAACCCCCAACCTACGGATTATGAGTCCGGCGCTCTAACCAGTTGAGCTACGGGCCCCACTTTTTCTCTATTATTTAAATAATAGCTTACAAAATTATAAAAATTTTCTTTATTTTCAAAAATATTTATAAATTATTTTTATTTTTGTTCTTTTGGGGAATTTGAAATGTCATTAAATATTCTTTTAAGCAAACTTGAAAAACTGGATAATAATAATTTTGAAAATAGCTACAAAATACCTGAAATTTGGTTAAATCCTTACTCCAACAGTTTCAATCAAACTGAAGTAAATCCTATCAACTTTTTTATTGACCAGCTTAAAGAAATTAAGAATATTTCAAAAAGTGGGAAAGTGGAGTTTAAATCGGGCAATTGGTCTGACGAGGCAATAATTTATAATATGTTTGTTCGCTATAGTTGTGTAAATTTACTAAATGCTATTGCAATGCTTCCATACGTTCATTCTCTCGGAGCAAAAACGATTTATCTACTGCCAATTACTTCTATAGGGCAATTCAATAAAAAAGGCGAACTCGGTTCTCCATACTCAATACGCAATCCTTATGAAATTGATGAAAACCTTGCCAACAAAATGCTTGATTTAACTGCGGAAGAACTCTTTCAAGCATTTGTAGAAGCAGCACACTTGCTTGGTATGAAAATTGTGCTTGAATTTGTATTTCGCACTGCCAGTTTAGATAGCGACTGGGCTTTGGAGCATCCCGAATGGTTCTACTGGATTAAGGAAGAATATGAGAAAACATTTTTACCACCTGCTTTTAATGAAATTGAACTTAAAGAAATTAAAGAAAAAATTTTAGAATTGGACTTCTCAAAATTAACAGCTCCAAGCAAAGATTATATTAATCAGTTTGTTCAAACACCAACAAAAATATTTAAAGAAGCAGGCAAAATAGTTGGTATTGATGAAAACGGCAACAGATGCGTGATTCCTTCTGCATTTGCCGATTGGCCTCCTGATGATAAACAGCCACTTTGGTCTGATGTTACGTATTTAAAACTTTACGAACACCCGAAATTCAATTATATTGCTTATAATACCGTCAGGATGTATGACAAAGAACTTTCTAAAACGAAGTATGAACAAACGGAACTATGGCAAAAAATTGCTGAAATAATTCCTTTTTATCAGAATAAATTCGGTATAGACGGCGTTATGATAGATATGGGGCATGCCTTACCCGCAAAACTACTAAACACTATAATTACAAAAGCAAAAGAAATCAACAACGATTTTGTTTTTTGGGAGGAAAATTTTACTCTTTCAATAAAATCGAAAATTTCTGGTTATAATGCTGTTGTGGGCTATCTTTGTTTTGATGAACACATTCACTGGAAAATGCAAAGTTTATTATATATGCTTGAAAAAGAGCAAACCCCAATACCTTTTTTTGCTACTCCGGAAAATCACAATACTCCCCGTGCTGCATCTCGCTTCAACAATGTAAAATATTCTGAAATGTGCTGGGCAATAAACTGCTTTCTTCCCGGTCTGCCTTTTATTCACAGCGGTTTTGAGCTCGGTGAAATTCAACCAGTCAATACCGGACTGGATTTTACAAAACAACAAATGGAAAAATATACTCCTTTAAATTTACCTTTATTTTCCAATGTCGTTTTAAACTGGAACAGCAACTCTGCCTTTGTTTCTAATATGAGAAAAATTCTTGATATCCGCAAAAAATATATTAATATTTCAAAAAATTTCAAGAAAGGAACTTTTTTCAAAGTAAATGCCAATAACGAGCAAATTCTTTGCTTTTTAAGGAAGTTCGATAAGTCAGTTCTGATAATATGCAATTTAAGTGAATATGAGAACTATGCAGAAATTGAAGTTCCGAATGCGAATCAAATTAGAAATTTAATTGATGAAAGGCAGTTTGAAATAATAGAAAATAAACTCAAAATTAATATGTCAGCTTTCGAATATTTTATTTTTGAAATTTAGAACTCCAGACCTCATAACTAAAATAAAGGAGTTAGAAGATTTGACCCGTTAATAATACTTGCACGTATTATAATAAAATGTATGTCATTCTGACCGATGTCAGAATCCATATTGGTTTCTATATAGAGAATGGACAAAGGAATATTTTATACCAAACAGCAAACAATAATGGTAATATAAACTGTCATTCTGAAGCGAATATAAACGAAGACTTTTACTTTTAAGAAAATGAACTAAATAAGAAGCAAGCCATACGATCAACAAGTTG
>CAZCLJ010000435.1:738-3123 GCA_964499465.1 uncultured Hyphomicrobiales bacterium | reverse complement strand
AACTGCGATATAATGCGGGACAAACATGGGAAGTGGACAGAATAATTAAAGAACTTCCGGAGGACTTGGAACCCTATAAATCTCGAGACAGTATTGTCATGGACTTGGATAAATCCTGTGATTTTTTCGGAATCGATTTTCGCAAAAACAGTTTGTTCAGTAAATTTAAATAGGTATTGATTTGTTTTCAATACAATATTTGGCAGTATAGTCTGAAATGCAAAAAGCGGACATCAGCCTGCTTTGAGTGAAAGATCGTTTTTCATCGACATTTGGACTTTTTTAATAGAAAAGAATGTAATATTCTGTTCAAATAACCCTTTGAAAAAGAAAAAGAATCATGTATAATAAAAATCAGACATTCAGGTTCCGTTTTATAGCACAACCGACACGGCAGGTTAAACGGCAAAACGGAGATCTCATAAAACTAAAAAATATTGAGGAGAATGATATTATGGCAGAATCTTCACAGAAACACTTATATATGGATATCAAGAAGAAGATCAGGGACGATACGGCGGAATTCAAGCCCAATACGCGCATTGCGTCCCGCACCGATATGGCAAAGTGCTACAATGTAACCAGAACTACGATCGATAAAGCCGTCTCTGAATTGATCGGCGAGGGGTATCTCTATTCGCTCGACGGCAGCGGGACCTATATATCCGAAGCGGAAATTTCCACGACGGCGGTCAGATCGTCTGGCATCGCTTCCTGGGGGGTCATTTTACCGAATATTGTTCATGATACGTATCCTGAAATTTTACGGGGAATCGAGGATTTTGCGGATCAATATAATATTAATGTTATCATCTGCAATACCGATCAGGATATCGTGAAGCAGGACAACTATATTAAAAAACTCATTGAAACCGGCATTCAGGGCATTATCATCATTCCTGCCATTTCGGAAAAGTCCTGCCTAAGCAGCTTCGAGCTGTTGAATGAAAACAAAATACCGTTTGTCTTTTGCAACCGCGGTATCGAACTGGTAACCGCACCGAGAATTTTAGCGAACAATTTCTTTGGAATGCATATAGCTGCCAATCATCTTATTGAACTGGGGTATAAAAATATCGCGTTCATTTCCAGAAAGGCTTATTCGGTCGCCGACCAGCGGTATCAGGGATATCTTGCCGCCATGTATGAAGCGGAGCTGCCGGTCAAAGAAGAAAATCTTCTGTTTGGCGACCCGTCCGATTATGACAATATTGGCTATTCCGGCGGGATGACGATGCTGCAGCGCACAGATCGTCCGGATGCTATCCTGTGTTTTAATGACACTATTGCAAAGGGTTTGTATAGGGCGGCGGATGAGCTTGGGATCGTGATCGGCAAAGATATCGGCGTCGTTGGATATGATGACAGCCGGATATGTGAGATGCTGCCGGTCAGGCTGACTTCCGTGCGATATCCAAAGTATGAAACGGGAAACAAGGCGGCGCAAGTTCTTCTAAGCATGATAAACGGCGAACCAGTCGACAAAAACCTCACAATTATTCTTAAACCGGAACTTATCATTCGCGAAAGCAGCCAGAAATCAGAGTAAACAAAAAATATTTGCAGACCGGCAGGACGCATTCTTTTTGTTGCTTTAATAATGGACAGCCACAGGCGAACGGGTTGATTTTTTATTTTACCCGATTTATATTTTTTTATTGACAAACCAAGCGTACAGATATATAATTAAAACAAACCTGACCGTCTAGAAAGAAATTCAGACCGCCCGATTCTTGAAAGAGAATCCCAAAAACATGACTTATTTTTTCTGGCTCCGCATTTCTGTTTGCATACGTAGCATGTAAAAGTGAATAAGAGAGGAATGAAGATGAGAAAAGGCGAGAATATCGGTGGAATTATCACCCCCATGATCACCCCTTTGGATATCAATCGTAATGTTGATCTTTCAAGTCTTGAAAAACTGATTGAATTCCTGATCGCGGGAGGCGTTGCCGGAATATTTATCATGGGCAGCTCCGGCGAAGGACCTTATCTGCCAAATATGCAAAAAGAACTACTCATAAAAAATACAATCCGCCTATGTAAAGGCAGAGTCAGGGTATTTGTCGGCGCGCTTGAATCGTCTACCAGGCAGGCGCTCGATATCTGCAGGATTGCAGAAAAATATGGCGCAGATGCTATCGTAGTCACATGTCCGTATTATATTGTCGTTTCACAAAAAGAGATCTTCAAGCATATTGATGAAATCGCTCATTCTGCATCGCTGCCAGTCATGCTGTATAATATTCCATCTTGCACCAACAATTCCATCGAAGTCGGGACCTTAAGGAATCTGTTAGAAAAAAATCAGAATATTATCGGGATTAAGGACAGTTCCGGCGACTTCGCAAGATTTGAAGACATTCTCGCATTAAAAAAAGAATT
>CAZCLJ010000435.1:0-728 GCA_964499465.1 uncultured Hyphomicrobiales bacterium | reverse complement strand
TCTCGTTTACCAAGGCGCAGAGAAATTATCTGATTTGGCGCTCCTGAAAGGCGCAGACGGTTTGGTGCCTGGATTAAGCAACATTGTGCCGCAATGGTTTAAGCAAATGTTCGACGCACTAAAAGTAAGTAACGATATTACATTGGCTTTTACGATCCAGGATCGAATCAACGAATTATGGAAACTTCATCTGACAGGACACTGGCTTTCTTGCCTGAAAATGGCGGCCAGCAGCGTTTTGGGAATCCAGCCCTATGTTCAGAGCCCGCTAAGCACTCTTGACGAAGCCGGCAGAATTAAAATCGATGAAATACTGACAACACTTCGCATCGGCTAGAAAAACAGAAGCAGAAACCGCAGTATTCTTCTGTTTTAGATCCGCTATCTCGCAGAAGACTTTCACGACATTCTATTTCAGAAGAGCGCAAATCCTATCGCAGCAGGGTCATTTGTTCTTTTACAGAACAAAGCTTTACTATTCTATTCCTAAAATTGAAGAAGACATGAATTATTTTACGATGGAGGTACCAAACGGAATGACGGTAATGAAGCGGAAAAGTATTTTTTACAAGCTTTGGTTGAACCGGGATATGAATCTGATGATCCTGCCAGGCATTATCTTCTTTTTTGTATTCTGCTATATCCCAATGTACGGCGTGATAATTGCCTTTCAAGACTATGATCTGATGAAGGGGATTATGGGGTCTTCCTGGGTAGGAATGAAAAAT
>CAZCLJ010000434.1:0-3126 GCA_964499465.1 uncultured Hyphomicrobiales bacterium | reverse complement strand
GAATAGATATTCCATATCTACAAGATATGGAATATCTACCTGCGTAAATATCTGTTTAACATATAGTTACGTGCATAAAATGCCAAAGTGGTTCATTAGGAACGAAGTGAAGAATCTCAAACTCTGTGTTAGCAATGACCTGTGATATTCCTCACTTCGTTTACCAATGACATCTTTTTTATAAAAACTAATGAAATACAGAACAGCACTAAGAAACCCCCTGCCCCCTTTTTCAAAGGGGGGAATTAAAAAGAAATTCTTCTCCTCCCTTTGAAAAAGGGGGGTAGGGGGGATTTTGACTTTCTATTTTTCATAAGTCCTTATTAATTAATGTCATTCACATTTAAATAAAGTATTTGCTTTATCTTGGGGTTGCCAATGACATCTTTTCTCAGTCATACTATCAGCAAGCTGATAGCATGACTTTTTTCTTGTCATGCTATCAACTTGTTGATAGTATGACTGAAAACACTTTTTATTAATTATGTCATCTCCATTTAAAATAAAGGTCTTTCTTTATCTTGGGGTTCGAAATTACAAGCATAAGAAACAGCAAACTACGAGGGGGCAGGAGTTCTGTATTTACCAGCTTTTCACAAACCAGATAGCTGATAGCCGATTGCCAATAGCTGTCAGCTATCAGCATTTTATTCAACCAACTTTTCGCAAATCTTCAAAATATCTGATTCCTTAAATTTCTTATCTATATGCTTATCGTAAAATTTATAAAGTTCTTCTTTAAAAAGAAGTTTTACTTTATTTTCAAGATACAAAGGCGCTCCAATATATGAAGATTTTTTAAACACATCGTTTAGCTTTCTTTTTCTTGATTTTGGAGCAATTATAAATAATTTATTAGATACAGTATGGTCGTGTTTTAGCAAATTCATAAAACGCTCTAAACCGGTCATAATATTTGTTGACTCTTCAACTTCAAATGCGTATCTTGGATTGTTCATTTTATCGAACCAAATTACATCAATTTGGCTAATGCTTTTTGTTTGATGTTCATCGGTGCATTGAACAGGCAAATCGCTTATAGATAAATCTGCAAATTTTATTCCTTGGAATTCATCAACGGATTGTTCTCTTTTTCCAATCCAGCAATTAAAATTTAAAAATTTCCCTATTTGAATTAATCTAAAAATAGTTTCAGAATGAGAACCGCTTGAAGATTTGATTTTGACTATTTTTTTTAATATTTCAGCACCGAAATCAATTTTCATTTGTTCGCCGGTTTTTAAAAACCATTTATTTGTATTATGATTACCTTTATAAGCTATTTCATTTAATATTTCCTGTAAATCGCGATGCAACTGGTCAATTGGAAATTTCTTTTCTTCGTTATAAATATCGAAAATCTCTTTATGTATTTCGTCTAATGTCATTCCTTTATTTTTTGCGAGCAAACTTTTCAAATAAATTTTAAGCTCATCACGGTTTTTAAAATATTCACGCTGATAGGTTTCGTATTTTTTATCCTGCTCTTTCACGTAATACAAACTTGAATCATAGTCATACACGAAAAGTCCAGATGATTCCAATAAATTTTCTAATCTAAGATAACCTTTTTTCTTAGCTTCGTGGATAGTATTATTGTTTAGCAATTTATCCAAAATCCTTTGATAAATCAAGTCAATAGCAGCGCCGTTCTGCTCAATAATTGCTCTTTCCAATTCATTTAAAATAAATTCTTTTAAATCGTCTGGTTTTTCTCTTTTTGCTTTATCGAAAGTTTTTTGAAAATTTGCAATTCTTTGACTGCAAAGCACATTAGCCGGATTCTTTTTATAATGAATTGAAGAATTGTTGGTTGGCTGATAAACTGAACCTTTAAATTCCATTCCATTATTTTCATTGGAATCAATTATAAGATTCCAAAACTCAAGTTTTTTATGAGCAAAAACCAATGAGAGCCAGCCATCTTTTTTCAGAACCAGACTCATTGCTTCAAAACTGCTACTAAAAAGCTCTTCGTAGTCCTGCTGTGATTTTTCTAAATCGCCACCTTCAATGATTTCACCTTGCCTTGTATCCTCGTTAATTTCAAATCCGAGCCATGCATTCCACATAGTTGATAAATCCAAGTAAGCTATATTTCCGCCGTAAGGTGGGTCTGTATAAATGTAATCAATTGTTTTTGCATCAATATATTTATCTAAATTTAAAACAGAATCATTAATTACTTTTAAATTATCTTTCACAGAAAAACCATTTGTTATTTCATTCCATTTTTCTTTGCCATGTATTATTAGCTTAAAGCGGCGTTTGAAACTCTCCCATACTTTAATTTCAATAATTTTCTTCGGTATCCAATATCTGTATTGAGCGAAAATCGCAGCACCACCATCACCAAGTTTAATTTTTCCATCTTTTTGCCTGCTCATACTTAGATTATATGTAATATTTACTCTTGATATTGTTGCAGAAAAAATAAATTTCATTTGCTCGCGAATATCTTCATTTTTAATTTTAGATATCTCATTCCAAATTGTAGAAAGTCCGAGAAGCTGACGTTTAGTCCAAAGCTGTTCAACAAAATCGAAACCCTTGTCTGTGTTCTTAGGTAATCTTATTCCTTTGGGATACCAGTATTTTATTTTTGTCGATTCTGCTTCTTCATCGCTCATATTATCGTATTTTACAATCAAATCACCAATTTTCTTTTCTATTCGGATAAATTCGTTATTGAGTAAATTTGTATCGACCTGTGCTGCAGTCTGCTCTGTAATAAAACAAGCAAGAGGATTTATATCAACAGCGATTGCTTTTCTTTTCAATGCTAATGCTTCAATAGCAGTAACTCCTGTTCCAGCAAAAGCATCTAACACAACATCTCCTTCTTTTGTAAAATGCTCAATATATGATGTAACTACGTTAGAAGCTTGTTTTGTAAAATATGGATGCATATAAAGATGCCAAGCTTTTCCTTTTTCCGGCTTTATTGGGTGATTTATTATTTCCATAATTTTTTATAAGAAAAAATATTAATGCAAAAATCAAAATAACAAATTTATTTAATTTTTAAAAGAATTTATACAAATAATTCTTATGCCAAATTGCATTCAAAGATACAATTAAAGTGTCATTCTGAACGAAGTGAAGAATCTCACAAGTCATTGCTAC
>CAZCLJ010000433.1:0-3150 GCA_964499465.1 uncultured Hyphomicrobiales bacterium | reverse complement strand
AATGACTAATGACTAATGACTAATGACAAATGACTAATGACTAATGACTAATGACCAATAACTAATGACTAATGACTAATGACTAATAACTAATAACTAATAACTAATAACTAATAACCGATAACCAAAAACCATAAACCATAAACCATAAACCAAAAATCATAAACCGATAACCGATAACCAAAAACCATAAACCATAAACCATAAACCATAAACCAAAAATCATAAACCGATAACCGATAACCGATAACCAAAAACCATAAACCGATAGCCAATAACCGATAACCAAAAACTATAAACCATAAACCAAAAGCTGACAGCCGATGGCTGTAAGAGAGTATTTCAAAGAACATATCAGATTTGTGTGCAGGGGTATGTTCATTTAGCTGTTTATTGTAAAACTTTTTTCTCATTTCATTTTGAATTTATTTATAAAAATAGTATTTTTATAAGATTAGCTTTAGTCAATTATAGAATTGAATAAAAAAGTATTTCATCAAAAAGAGGACAAAATGAAAAGGAAAAATTTATACATAATCTTAATCAGTTTCTTTATATTTAATTATTTTGCATTTTCTCAACAAGTTATAAATATTGAAAAAACTGAACAAAAAGGAACTGCTTCAATAAATCAGGAAGAAAAACCAATTCAGGCAATTCCACTGCCAAATTATAATATTCAGCCAAAATATATTAAACCGGTCTTTCTTGATAACAAGAGAGATGCTTATAATTACTTGCAAAAAAATGATGTTTTAAAAACAATGAGCAAAAAAACATTATTGCAAAATGGTGAGTTTTCTGCTTATGTTCTTGATACCCGCTATGAATCAGTTGAATATCTACAGCCAACATTTTCACTATCAGAAACCGCTTTAAACGCTTTGCAAATCGTTCCGCTTTGGCTTGAAAATCAATTGGAATATAAATTAAGATTGCTTGCAACAAGAAATTTAGATAGCAATTTTGCCCAGTTAATTCTTGATGCGCCAGTTGAACAAAAAGATGAGGTTGCCTTTGTTATTGCATATATGTCTTTTCAATCGCTTACGGATTCAAGATTTCTAAGCGATAAGGAAATGATTTTAAGAAATGCAGAAATGATTTACGATGTTGATGATTCTCTCCAATACGTTGATAAAGTTGAATATGGCACTTTTGAAGCAAGGGATTATTACACTACAACGAAATACCGCATTTTCGACCCACAGCAAAACGATACTATTTGGTCTGAAATTCCCAAGGAAATTTACTACTTTTATGTCGTTCATCCTAAATTAGACCAGGAAGGAGTTTATGTTAAAGACAATGCTGGCAGTCAGGAGCAAAGGACTTACGGTTACGAATGGAGGCACTACATTTGGAGTAACCCCGATACAAATTATAACTATCAACCCGTCAATATTACTACATCAAAGGGAACAGTAGATTCAATTCAGCGATTTGGTGAAATGATGAAGCAGCCGAAAATTCTTTGGGACAGGGAAAGGACTTATTTTCCTTTTGGAAGACCATTTTTACCAACAAACCACGCTTTAGACATCATTGGGAATTGGGCATCGCGTGCATTGCCTGTTGACGTTACTCTTCCACGCAGTTTTCAGCCAAATCAGATTTTAATGAAGCATAATGGAATGTGCAATGAAGATGCTTTTTTAACTGCTGCTGCCTGCAGAACCGCCCTTATTCCGATTATTTATCTCGGCACATGGAGTATGGACCACGTTTTTGGTGCTTTTTACGATGAGGGCTGGAACCATTACGAATTTTTCCGAGGAGGTTTGCAACCGAATGGTAATTCTGCTTATGGAATAACCAATATGATAGAAGGAGGAAGCTATGGCTGGGATGATGCCTTGGTTGAAGGTTTCCGTCCGGACGGCTTTCCTATAAATTTTATAGAAAATTATGCGAATACCTGCAATTTCAACGTAAGCGTTACTGATACTCTCGGCAATCCAATTGAAGGAGCAAAACTAATAATTTATGCTGGACCAAGTGCATACAGCGCTAATCCATCTCAAGCTGGCACAATCTGGACTGATTTTAATGGAAATGCTAAGTTTAAAGCCGGTGAAAAAAAGATATATTTAGTTCAGATTTATCACCCCAAATACGGCTGGGCACCTTCTGATTCTACAAAAGCATTTTATTTAACTAGCTCTCAAACTACTGCTAATTCAACTTACAATGTCATTATTCCTTATTCAAATATTAAAATTCAATATTTAGGACCAGAGAATTTAACTCCACCAGAAACTGCAGATTACGGAATTCATTTAAAATGGAATGTGCAGGATATTCTTACTGCTACAAATAACAGAGACGGTCAAAGGAGTAGATTTTACAGATGGAATGAAGAAAACAAAGGTGAAATTTCATTTTTCCTTTGCGATAGTGCAAATTATGAAAAATTTAAAAGTAAAATTGAATTTACTGCATACTCTTTTGAGCAACTCACCGAAGGTGGCGATGTAAAAATCACACTGCCAAATGCCGGAAAATGGTATGCTGTTTTTTCAAATCATAATTCTACAAATTTCTTACAATTTATAGAATCAAATATTGAACTGATTAAAGATGCTGAATTTTCATCAGTAGAAAATAATATTACTCAAAATCCAGAATTTACTATTTCACCAAATCCCGCAAACGATTATATAACAATTAAATACAATCAAATATACGAACAAGTTGCAAATTTGAAAATTATAAACAGTATTGGCGAAATCGTTTATGAAAGCAACTTAGAAGGAAATAATAATTTTAATGTGGACACAAAGCAGTTTCTATCTGGAATTTACTATTGCCTTTTAAAAACTGGAAAAAGCAGTTCTGTGCAAAAATTTGTGATTGTGAAGTAGCTGTCAGCTGTCAGCAGTCGGCTGTCGGCTAATAGTTACAGAACTCCTGATGCCTCGTAGTTTGGTATTTCGCATTTTTTATTATAAGAAGTTAAACTTTAATATGAGCATTTCCAATAGGTCATTAGTTATTCGTCATTAGTAGTTACAGACTAATGACCAATGACTAATGACTAATGACTAATGACTAATGACTAATGACTAATGACTAATGACTAATGACTAATGACTAATGACTAATGACTAATGACTAATGACTAATGACTAATGACTAATGACTAATGAC
>CAZCLJ010000432.1:0-3171 GCA_964499465.1 uncultured Hyphomicrobiales bacterium | reverse complement strand
AATAACTTAATAACTTAATAACTTAATAACTTAATAACTTAATAACTTAATAACTAATAACTTAATAACTTAATAACTTAATAACTTAATAACTTAATAACTTAATAACCTAATAACCTAATAACCCAATAACAAGAAATCACAAGAACACACCCCTGCCCCCTTTTAAGATGGGAATTAATGAACATTATGCTATCAGCTTGCTGATAGTATGAGTATAGATACATTGCTTTGTTCTAAAGTAAAGTAGGGCGGCTATAATTAATAACTGCGTAGCGAATTAGCTCGCCGGCTGTTTTAATTTTTAGCTTTTGCATAACATTAGAGCGATGAGACTGAACAGTGCGGTGGCTAATATTTAATATTTCAGAAATTTCGACACTTGTTTTTCCAAGAGCGACATAATTCAAAATCTCCTGCTCTCTTTTGGAAATAGAAATATGGGAAGAACTTGAAGAATCATTATAATTGTATGTGTTTTGAAGTAAATTTATGATTGATTTGCTAAATACTCTTTCTCCGAGAAAAACATCGTGAAGAGCAGTCAGCAATTCTTTTGTTCCAATATCTTTAGTTAAGTAACCATCAGCTTCAGCTTCTAAAGCTTTTTCCAAGTGGTCGGCATCTTCAAAAGCAGTAAGAATAACAACCAGAACATCAGGGTAAGTAGTTTTAATAATTTTGGTTGCTTCAATTCCATCCATCTGTGGCATAAGTATGTCTAAAAGAGCAATATCGGGTTTATGGTATTTGACTAATTCAACTGCCTGCAAACCATTTGAAGCTTCGTCAACAATAAAAATAGATTTATCAACAGACAGCAATCGCCTCAGACCAGCCCGAATAACTTCGTGGTCGTCGGCGATTACTAATTTAATCTGTCTATTTAATAAACTTTCTATCATTACACATATTCAAATTTTGCGGTAAAGTGTCTTAAGAAAGGTGCTTCCCAAACAATTTTCATACCTTTTAATTCGTTGCGTCTTTTATATACCTCAGTAATACATTCTGCAATATATTGCATGTGGCTTTGGGTGTAAACTCTACGGGGAATAGCAAGACGAACAAGTTCCATATTAGCTGGAATAAATTCGCCATTTTCATTTGTTTTGCCGAACATTATAGAGCCGATTTCGCAGCAGCGAATTCCACCTTCAATGTATGCTTCGCAGGCAAGCGTTTGACCGGGGAAATGTTGTGGCGGAATATGAGGGCAAAAACGTGCTGCATCAAGATAAACGGCGTGTCCGCCAGTAGGAACTAAAATTGGTACGCCGCCAGCCATAAGCATATCGCCAAGAGATTTTACCTGTTCAACTCTGTATTCCAAATAATTCTCATCAAGAACTTCAGTGAAACCTTGGGTAAGTGCTTCCAAATCTCTGCGCGCAAGGCCGCCGTAAGTAAGGAAACCTTCAGTTACAATTAAATTTACTTTTAGCTCGGCTGCGAGTGCATCATCATTGGTTGCAATGAAGCCACCGGTATTGGCAAGTCCGTCTTTTTTGGCACTCATAGTGCAGCCATCTGCATAAGAAAACATTTCACGTGCAATTTCTTTTATTGTTTTGTTTTCATAACCTTTTTCACGTTTTTTTATGAAATAGGCATTTTCAGCAAAACGGCAGCAATCAAGATAAAGAGGAATACCATAATTTTTGAGTAGCTCTTTGGTTTGACGAATATTTTCCATCGAAACCGGCTGTCCGCCACCAGTATTGTTGGTAACAGTAATCATACAGGCGGGGATATTTTCTTTACCTGTTTTTTCAATGTAGTTTTTAAGTCCTACTAAATCAATATTACCTTTGAAATCGGCAACGACATCTGGGCGTTTACCAATTTCAGTAACAAAATCAACTGCCTTGGCACCAGTGTATTCAATATTTCCTCGGGTAGTATCAAAATGGGTATTATTTAAAATATGCTTTCCTTTACCTCCGATAATTGCAAAGAAGATACGTTCAGCGGCTCTACCTTGGTGGGTTGGAAGAATGTACTTAAATCCGGTGATTTCACGGACTTTATCTTCAAATTTATAATAACTTTTAGAACCAGCATAAGATTCATCGCCATCCATTAGTGCTGCCCACTGCTTTGAACTCATCGCTGTTGTGCCACTGTCGGTTAGTAAATCTATTGTAATTACATCTGATTTTAAATAAAAGGGATTATAAAAGGACTCTTTTAAGTATTTTTCTCTATCTTCCTTCTTCGTTAAAGGTATATGTTCGATTGATTTGATTTTAAATGGTTCAAATTTAGTTTTCATATACATCTATTTCCTAAAATCTAAAAATATTATTCATAATACAAATATAATGAAAAATTTAATTGGTTATTACCTGTTTTTTTTTAACATTTTTTTTAATTTTCTGAGTTTATTATTTTGGAAATGGAGTAGTTCTAATAATTCAATTTTGTCTGTCATTTTAATACTAAGTGAGGAATCAAAATAATTGTTAATTTTCCTATGTCATTCTGACGGATGTCAGAATCCATCTGAAAAATAGTTTTTATTGGTCATTAGTCATTTGTTATTAGTCATTAGTATTTTTATTAACAACTAATGACTAATGACTAAAAAGCAAGAAAGGTGCTGACATACGCCAGAATGACTAAAAAGATGTCATTGGCAACCCCCTGATAAAGCAAGTATTTCATTATAATAGAGATGACAGAAAGTTTAGAAAGATTAGAAGGTTTAGATAGTTTAGATTTTTTTGAACTTTCGCAAAGTTAAGAAACTCGAGCGAAAGTTTAAATCATCATACTTTGCGAAAGTTTAAAATCAGTTAAAAGCATTTTTACTCACTGAAGACGGGGTTCTGTTTCCTTTCAACTCCGTAGGAGTATCCGGTTTGTAGAAATAATGATGAAAAAAAAAGAAAAGCAACGGAGTTGCGACCTCTCTTTACAACAAACAGAACACTCCTACGGAGTTTTGCAAACTCAAAATACTTTTACTACCAACAGGAAGCAACTAAGTTGCTTTTTCTTTCACTTTTGAAAGTTCAAATAATGTCATCTCCATCATAATAAAGGTCTTTCTTTATCATTATGTTCGAAATATTAAAGACAAATTATCAATTATCAATTATCAATTATCAATCATCAATTGTCAATTGTCAATTATCAATTATCAATTATCAATTATCAATTATCAAT
>CAZCLJ010000431.1:0-3177 GCA_964499465.1 uncultured Hyphomicrobiales bacterium | reverse complement strand
CACAAGTCATTGCTACCACAGAGTTTGAGATTCCTCACTTCGTTTCGGAATGACAGACAATCATATTTTATCTTTAAAAGCAACTTGGTATAATACCTAAACCGCTAACTAATAGTGCAAAATTATTCTTTAAAAAAGCATATCTCCTAACTCGTTTATTTTCTTTATGGAGTCTGGAGTTCTAGAATTTAAAATAAAGAATGAAACTCATTCAAAAAAATTGCGTATAAATTAATAAAAATTAATTTTTGAATGAGTTATATGAAACGTATTAACTACATAGCAATCGGATTGATTTCTTTAGGGCTTTTAGCTCTTGAATTAGTATGGACTAGGATTTTCTCAGCAGAATTCTTCTATACTTATGCTTTTTTAATTTTATCCCTTTCTGTACTCGGTTTGGGATTAGGTGCATTAGCAGTAAATTTAATCTCTTTTTTAAGAAAAGATTCATCAATTTCCATTTCTCTTGCTATTGCTTCAATTCTTGCAATAGTTGCTCCCATTCTTGCATTTCAATTCGAACTTGATTTTACTCAAGTTTTTCATAGCTGGGAACAGATTTATAAAGTATTTTTAGTTGTTTTGTTGCTAAGTTCAACATATTTCTTTGGAGGAATTTCACTTGCTGCTCTATTTAAACAAAGCCCGAAAAAAATGCCAAAGATGTATATGTTCGATATGCTCGGAGCTGGCTTTGGTGTTATTATTGCAGTGATTTTTATGAATACTGTCGGAACAAATAATCTTGTCCCTTTGTGCAGTATTCCAATCATTATTTCTGCATTTCAAATAAGTAAAAAATGGTTAAAGCTATTGCCCTTGGTGATTTTTGTCTTTATGATTTTTATTTTCAATCAAAATGAAAACTATTTTGAAACAAAAGTAAAAGAGCGGGCAAAAGTGATTTACAAACATTGGGATGCTGTAGCTAAACTTAAAGTATATGAATACGGCAAAGAGTACTGGGGATTAAATATTGATAACGTAGCAAATTCACCTGTTTATAAATTTGATGGAAACTGGAACATACCAGATTCTTTAAAATATGGATTCTCAATAAACGTAAAAAATCTGATAAGCCGTTTTCCTAATTGCAGGTTTCTTTCATTAGGAGCCGGAGCTGGTGGAGATGTTTTGCAGGCACTTCAGGAAGGTGCTAAGGAAATATATGCAGTTGAGGTTGTTCCGCATATTAACGATATGATGAAAGACGGATTCCTGAATAAGTTTTCTGGAAAAATATATAATGATAAACGAGTAAATGTGGTTACTGAAGATGCCCGCGTTTTTGCAAGAAAGAACACGAAAAAATTTGATGTAATTTATTCATTAAGTTCAAATACATGGGCTGCGAACGCATCTGGTGCTTTTGCACTTGCAGAAAACTATTTGTTTACCGTAGAAGCATTTAAAGATTACTGGAATTCTCTTTCCGATAACGGGTTTATGATGATGGAGCATCAGTTCTATATGCCGAGAATTGTTTCAGCATTGCTCGAAGCATTTAAGGAAATGAATATCAGTAATTCCGGGAAGCACTTTGCGGTTTATAACCTCCCGTATATGAGGCGAAATATACTACTTCTTTCAAAACAGCCATTAAAACAGGAAGTGTTAGAAAATGCTTTTGGAAATATTCCTGTTACAGAGCATAATTATCATTATTTGATTTTTCCTGCTGCTGATTCAGTAAAAGACAATACAATTAATAAAATCGTCCTTTCCGGCTGGGAAAAAGTGAATCTTACATCAAAAGTGAATGTTGCTCCCTGCTTTGATGATTCTCCCTTTGTAGCACAAATGGGAAAATGGAGCAATATAAGTATGGATGCACCAAAAAGTGCAGTTCTTTATGAATTTATGGGATTCCCGCTTGCCAAATTGATTGTTATTATCATTCTTGCTGTAGTTTTAGTTATTGTTGTTCCAATAAATTTGATTCCATTTTTTAAAAAATCAAATGGCATGAAATTTAGTAGCTGGCTATATTTTATTTTGACCGGCACTGCATTTATGGCAATCGAGGTAGTTTTAATTCAAAAATATGCTCTGTTTATAGGAACTACAGTTTATAGCTTGGTTACGGTATTGCTTACAGTTTTAATCTTCTCTGGTTTAGGTAGCAGATTTTCTGAAAAAATTGATTCAAAAATCGTATTCATTGGAATTGCAATTTGGTTACTATTAGAAGTGTTCCTTTTCAAAAACATTCCGTATTGGATAACAGGAGCAGATTTAGGAATCAGGATGCTCATTTCTGTAATAGTTCTTGCTCCATTATCATTTCTAATGGGGATGCCATTTCCAAAGGGAGTTGGAAAAGTGGGCGAATTTGTTGACTGGGGATTTGCAGTGAGCGCCAGTGCTTCTGTGCTTGGTTCCGCTACTGCATTGCTTATAGCTATGTCATTTGGCTTTTCTTATGCCTTACTATTTGCAACAGTTCTTTATTTGCTTGCTTTTGTTTTGTTTAAAAGAATGGGAGCGGTGAGGAGTTAGTGAAATTATTTATTGAAAACCTGATAAACATTTCTAGTCATTCAGAAACAAAGTGAGGAATCTCAAAGTCTTTGCTATCAAGGAGTTGCGAGATTCTTCGCTACGCTTGCCATTGACATCTTTACTAAATATTTCAATACTATATTTATTAAGCATATATAAAATAAGCTACTAAGGTTTATTATTAAAATAAGGTTTAGATTTAAAAAATAATTTTTTTAGCAAAAAAATTTAAAACTTTATTTTGGTTTGAAAACCTTAGTAGCAAATAAGCACCCAAAATCAATAAACCTTATTACCTTATTTAAAATTATCTTTAATACATATATTTGATAAGAATTATATCATCTCCATTTAAATAAAGGACTTCATTTATCGGGGGGGCGAAATGACACAATATAATAAGTCTTTTAACGAATTACAACACTAGTGTAGTAATTTATTGAAAACCTAATAAACATTTCTTGTCATTCCGAACCCCCTGATAAAGCAAACCCTTTATTTAAATGGAGATGACATCACTTAACACAGTCATTCTGAACGAAGTGAAGAATCCAGAAAAATTTCTTTTAACCACTATTCTCTGGATTCTTCACTTCGTTCAGAATGACTGACAAAAGTAAAGATGTCATTTCGAAACGAAGTGAGAAATCTCACAAGTCATTGCTACCACAG
>CAZCLJ010000430.1:0-3194 GCA_964499465.1 uncultured Hyphomicrobiales bacterium | reverse complement strand
ATAAACTTAAATAAACTGAAAACTAATAAATTAACAATTAATAATTAACAATTAAATTGGAATACATAGTCAAAGTACTATTTATATTTTACACAACAATATATTACTTATTTACAAACAATTTTAGTGAGATTTTTTATGGAAACAACAATTTTTACTGATACTCAAAAACTCGAAGTCTTACAACGACAAAAAGGGATGTGCGGTAAATGCGGAAAGAAAGTTGACGAGAATATTGACGGCGTTGAATTTGACGTCTTCTCATTGACTAATCAATTGAAAAGTGATTTTCAATGTACAGAAAATCATAATGATTTAGTTCTTCTATGCAAGATGTGTCATAATTCAATAACAAACGGTGGCTCTGATATTCAGCTTGATAGCTTGAAGAAATATCAATATCCTCACGCAAATTTTACAAATTATAGCTACGACGAGCTTTTTAAAGATATTAAAGAGCGGGTCCATTCGGTTGCTAACTATTCAAATAATGTTCAGCCAACCGAACTTAAATTTGCAAAAGTTAAACTTAAGGATACTCGTTTAGCTTTGAGGGGAATGAATCTTCAAGATGAAAACTTTACTGAATTGGAAAGCATTTTAAAACAAACTGAAGAAGGTTTAAATAAGATGCAAGCTGTAGAATCTGAAAAATATGAAGAAGAAACTAACAAAAATTATGGCTTACTTAAATCACAGGTTGATGAAGCTGTTAATTTTGCTAAAGATACTATAGATTTTTCAAAAGCACGTGAAATGCTAATCAATACCCAAAACCAATTTAAAGACCATCGTTTAAAAAGAGAACAACGCGATGAATTGCTAAGTAAATTAACAAGCACTTTCGATGATTTGAGTCAGAGGCAAAGAGTTGAACGTGAGCGCTATGAAATGGAATGTATCGAAAATTATCATAGTATAAAAAGCAAAATTGATGAAGCTTTCAGTTTTATTAGTAATTCAAAAAACTTCAGTAAATCACGTGAAGCTCTTATTAAAGTTCAGGGAGATTTCAAAGGATTAAAGCTCAAAAAAGAACAAAGAGAAGAGCAATATTCAAGAATTCAACGAGCATTCGATGATTTAAACGAGAAACAGCGAGCTGAACGCGATGTTTATGAACAAGAATGTAATGAAAATTTTGCCAATCTTTCCAAAATTGTTGAAGAATCCATTAATTTCGCTAATACTACTACTGACTTCAAAGAAGCCAGAGAATCCTTAATTAAAACTCAACAAACTATTAAAGGATTCAAATTAAACAGAGAACAACGCGACCAGTTATTCCAAAATATACGTGAAGTCTTTAATGACTTAAACGTCAGACAAGAAGAATATAGAAGTCAATTCGATAAAGAAAATCAAGAAAATTACGAGAGAATATCTAAAAAAATTGATAACTCTTTAACTGACCTTGAAATGCTCTCTGATTTCAGACATATACGCGAAAATCTGATTGCTATTCAAGGCGAAGTGATGATATTAAATATTAAACGTGAATTTAGAAGTGAACTATTTACAAAAATTAGAAATGCTTTCACTATACTTGACAACAAAAGAAATGAATATCGTGAGCATAAGAGAATTGAAAAACTCACTAAGCTTCAATCTATGCTTGGAAATCTTGAAAACAAAGCCCTTCGTTTGAATGAATCTATAGACAGAGATAAAGATATTCTTTCTAATTTCGTAACAAGAGTAAGCCAAATTACTACAAATGACGAAGAAAGCATTAAAGCGGAATTAAATACAAAAATTGATACAATCAACGTTAGAATTAAAGAAAAAGAAATCAGCTTACAGGAAGTACAACAAAAGACACAGGATATTCAAAAAGAACTTGATATGATGCAGATTCAACCTATTCAACAATAAAAGGAGTTTTATGGATTTATTAGCTATTCAAAAAGCGTTAAAAGAAGTAAAAGCAGACGGCTGGCTTTTTTATGATTTTCATAATCGCGATGCTATCGCTGCCCGTATTTTAAATATGGATACAAACAGATTTGCCTCACGCCGCTGGTTCTATTTTATTCCAAGTGAAGGTGAACCGAAAAAACTTGTTCACGCAATTGAACCATGGCGATGCGACCATCTGCCCGGTGAAAAACTCATTTATTTAGAATGGAAACTTCAGCATAAATTGCTAAAGGAAATTCTTGCCAATTCGAAAAACATTTTGATGCAATATTCACCAAATAACGCAATTCCTTATGTTTCAATCGTTGATGGCGGAACAATAGACCTAATCAGAAGTTTTGGAGTGAATGTCCAATCAAGTGCTGATTTGGTAAGCATTTTTGAATCTCATCTTTCTATGGAAGATTTAAAAAGTCACATAGAAGCCGGTGTTGTGCTTCAAATGGTAAAAGATGAAGCGTTCAAAGAAATTACACGTCAAATAAAAGCCGGTCTTGAACCAACTGAATTTGAAATTCACGAATTTATGAAAAAGATTATGTATGACAACAATATGACTTTTCCAGACGGACCTATTGTTGCCATAAACGAACACGCTGCAGACCCGCATTTCGAACCAACAGCTGAAAATTCATTTAAAATGAAAGAAGGCGATTTGGTGCTTATTGATTTATGGGCTAAAAAGAATGTTCCCGGAAGTATCTATTATGATATTACCTGGATGGGATATATTGGTTCTTCTGTTCCAGATAAATTCGAAAATGTTTTTCAGGTAATCAAAAATGCCCGCGATGCTGCCTTTAATACTGTGAAAGAAGCATTTGCTAACAACACTGTAATTCGGGGTTGCGATGTTGATGATGCCTGCAGAAAAGTAGTTATTGATGCTGGCTATGGCAAGTATTTCATTCATCGAACGGGACACAATATAGGAGAAGAAGTTCATGGAAACGGCGTTCATATTGATAATCTTGAAACAAAAGATGAAAGAGTGATTATACCCGGTACCTGCTTCTCAGTCGAACCCGGTATTTACATCCCAGATGAAAAAATGGGCTTCAGAACTGAAGTTGATGTGTTTGTTAGTGATGAAAGAAAAGTTGAAATATTCGGTGCAGTTCAGCAAAATATTTTAGCTCTTTTATAATATAAAAAAATAGTAATAAAAGAATCTAAAGATGAAAATTTTTAGATTCTTTTTTTTTTACAAAACCGTTACCTAAAAGTCAGAACTCCTGATGCCTCGTAGTTTGGTATTTCGCATGCTTGTCATT
>CAZCLJ010000429.1:0-3196 GCA_964499465.1 uncultured Hyphomicrobiales bacterium | reverse complement strand
GGAGTTAATCTAAGGATTAGAGTATCACCATAATTTATTATGGTGATTTGACTAGTGTAATAATTTATTGAAAACCTAATAAACATTTCTTGTCATTCCGAAACGAAGTGAGGAATCTCAAGTTCCGTAGTAGCAATGACTTGTGAGATTTCTCACTTCGTTTCGAAATGACACAATATAATAAGTCTTTTAACGAATTACAACACTAGCAGTAAGAAAAATGTATGCGTTTTTTTACTAAATAAATCTTTCAATTACGTAAAATTGGGAGAGTTACAGTTTAAAGATAAAGATGTCCTACATCTTGCAGATGTAGGACATCTGGTTTAAGAACTTTTCCAGAGTAAAAACAAAGATGTCATTGGCAACGAAGTGAGAAATCTCAAGTTCAGAACTCCAGACCCCATAACGAAAATAAAGGAGTTAGGAGATTTGCCTCGAACCGAATAATTGCGCAGTTAATCTCCCAAATAAATTTGGGAGTTACACTAATTATTAGAATAACTCCTAAATTTATTTAGGAGTTATAAGTTTGCAATTTTTTGAAATTACATTATTTTTAATATCAGAACTAAATTAAATGCGAAATAACAAACTACGAGGCATCAAGAGTTCTCAAGTTTCGTGTTAGCAATGACTTGTGAGATTTCTCGCTGCGCTTCGAAATGACAAGACTGCGAAATAACAAACTACGAGGCATAAAGAGTTCTCAAGTTTCGTGTTAGCAATGACTTGTGAGATTTCTCGCTGCGCTTCGAAATGACAAGACTGCGAAATAACAAACTACGAGGCATCAAGAGTTCTGATATTAAGAAAAAGAAGTCCTACATCTCGTAGATGTAGGACTTCTGGCTTGAAAATTTGCAAAATTTTTTAAATCTAAACCTTCTAATCTTCTTCTAAGCATTTGCCTATTGCTTCTGCAAGAAAATCTACTTCTTTTGTTGAGATAATAAGTGGTGGAACAAGACGCAATACTTTCCCGGAAGCAGCATTAGTTATTACTCTGTGCTTTTCAATTAAGGCATTGACCAATTTAGCAGCATCAAAGCTCAGTAGCAATCCCTGCATAAGCCCTTTGCCACGGACTTCCAATATTTTGTCGCTGTATTTCTTTTGTAAATCAGTGAGTTTGCTTTTTAGATAATCGCCAACTTTATTGACGTTTTCCAATACGCTGTTTTGCAGTTCCGTAATTGTAGCCAGACCTGCAGCACAAGCTACAGCATTACCACCCATTGTAGTTCCGTGCATAGTTTTTTCCCATACACCTGCTAAATGCTCACCAGCTAAAATTGCACCAAGAGGAAGCCCACCACCAATAGCTTTTGATGAAGTTACAACATCGGGGATAAAATCAAAATGCTGGAATGCAAAGAATTTACCTGTTCTTCCAATGCCAGTTTGAACTTCATCAGCAACAACAAGGAAATTATATTTCTGCTTCAATTCCTTGACTGCCTTAACAAATTCTTCACTAATACCCGATATTCCGCCTTCTCCCTGAATACATTCAAAGAAGACAGCAGCGGTTTTGTCGGATACCTGCTTTTTTAATTCTTCTGGGTCATTGTATTCAACTACTTTGCAGTTTTCAATAAAAGGACCCATCTTGTCTTTGTAAATGGGTTTATCCATAATTGATAATGCGCCGAGCGTTCTGCCGTGGAAGCCACCAGAGAAAGAAATAAGTTCATTTTTCCCATAAGCACTTCCCCAGCGGCGAACGAGTTTAATAGCTCCTTCAATTGCTTCTGTTCCGGAATTTGAGAAAAATACGCGGCTAAGTCCGCTGATTTCACATAACTTTTCAGCAAGCAAAATTTGTGGCTCCTGATAAAAGTAATTTGAAAGGTGCATATATTTATGCAGTTGATTTGTAATAGCTTCAATGATTTTTGGGTGTGCATAGCCCATTGAATTTACTGCAATACCAGCGAGGAAATCTAAATATTTATTTCCGTCAATATCAAAAATATAGCAGCCCTCTGCACTATCAACTACAATAGGAAAGCGTTTATAGGTTTGAAAAATTGTTTCGTGTTCTTTTTGAATTAGTTCTGTTTTCATAATAATTTATAATACTGAATGAATAACTGTTGTAACAACTCCCCATACCTCAAAATCCATATCCATTGTAATTTCAATGGGTTTGTAATTTGTATTTTCGGGATAAAGAGTTAGTTTATTATTTTTCTTTGAAAGGCGTTTTACTGTCAGTTCGCCATTAAGGGCTGCTATAATAACGCTGCCGTTTTTGGGATTAATTGACCTATCCACAATCAAAGTATCGCCTGAATAAATCCCAGCTCCCTCCATTGAATTGCCTGTTACACGCACAAAAAAAGTTGCAGTGGGATTTTTGATTAAATGTTCATTCAAATCTAATTTTCCTTCAATGTAATCTTCTGCCGGAGAGGGAAAACCAGCTGAAACAGATTCAAGATACATTGGAAGTTCGTATTCTACAAGGTTTTCTGGGGTCAGTATTTCATTTACCGTAACCGGCTCATTTTGCAAGCCACTTTGAGTGTTTTGATAGACTAACTTAAATAATGTTTTATTTGTCATAGTTTTAATTTTTTCAAATTTCAAATCAACTTTAGCATTGATTCCATTTACAAAAATACGAATAATTTTAATTGTTAATTGTTAATTGTTAATTGTTATCGGAGGTCGGTTGTTGGTAGTCGGTATTCGGCAGGGCTGATACGTTCTTTCCAGTCATACGAGCAGCAAGCTGCTCGCATGACAAATCTATAATCAAGCTATCATTTCTTAATTATAGTATGACTGAAAAGATGTTTTCTTTCTTAATCATCTTCATCAAATAAATCAGAAAAATTACAGTTCAAAGACAAACATAAATAATATAATCCCTGGCAGGATAAATCAATTCCACTGTATAATTTTTCTACAATAATAAAATCACTGCGGGAAATGAAAAAAGTATTCTTCCAAAATATAATTTATTAAGAAATAGTATAAAAAAACGTTATCAAGAGAACGGCAAACGTCATCAAGAGAACGGCAAACGTCATCAAGAGAACGGCAAACGTCAACAAGAGAAAAGAAAACGTTATCAAGAGAACGAAAATCATTATCAAGAGAATGAAAATCGTTATCAAGAGAACGGAAAACGTTATCAAGAGAAAAGAAAACGTTATCAAGAGAAAAGAAAACGTTATCAAGAGAA
>CAZCLJ010000428.1:0-3203 GCA_964499465.1 uncultured Hyphomicrobiales bacterium | reverse complement strand
CTTAACTCCTTATTTAACTATATATTAGATGATTTTATAAAATGGAACTTCCGTAGTAAAAATAATAATGACTAATAACAAATGACTAATGACCTATAAAACTATTTTTTAAGATGGATTCTGACATCTGTCAGAATGACACTTTTAGAGATTTCATCTCTTTTTAAAAATCTATATGCTTCTATTTGAGATTCTGAAGTACAAATTTTAGACCATCACTTTAATCAAAAAAATCTGTTTTTGGCTCGTATAAAAATATTGATTAATTTTGTAAAAGGTAATTTAAATATTTTAAATTAAGAGTTTTAATTAAAAGCAAATAATAAGAATTTTAATAATTAATAAATGGAGTATAAATATGCCTTTATTTGAATATGGAAGTGTAAAAGTTCAGGTGGACGAAGACGGATTTATGGAAAATCCGGAATTATGGAATAATGAAGTTGCTTTAGCATTAGCTTCTACAGAAGATATAACTGATTTGACGGAAAATCACTGGAAAGTAATAAATTATTTAAGAGATTATTCAAAGCAATACGGAATTGCACCAATGGTTAGAAAACTCTGCAAGGAAACCGGCTTTCAATTAAAGGAAATTTACGATATGTTTCCTTCCGGACCTGCAAAAGGAGCTTGTAAAGTTGCCGGTTTAGCCAAACCAACAGGTTGCGTTTAAAAATCAAGTAAAGATGACAGATGTCCTACATCTCCGAGATGTAGGACATCTTTTTCTTTTGAATGATAGTTCCAGTCATACGAACAACAAACTTATATCATTACTTGCTTCTTCTAACTTTCGTAAAGTTTCCCAAACTTTACGAAAGTTAACCATCTAAACTATCTAATCTATCTAAACCATCTAATCTATCTAAACTATCTATCATCACCCTATTCCGGTCTCAAATAATGAGAAACATAGTTTAGCACTTTTTCATCGGGTTTGTCGGCGCGCCCCAGTGTCAAGCCCTGATAGTAATCCAATAGTTTATAGGTCATTCCTTTGAAACCGTGTATAAGATTCGCAATTTCGTCAAAAACATCTGAAGATGATTTGTAGCTCCAGTTAGCGTTGAACTGGTTTGCAAGCAGTTGAATAATAGCCCAGTTTTGTTTACAGCGACGGAGTTCGTGTTGAGTCCAGCGGTCATTATGCGAGCCAAATTTATCTAAGCGGCTCATCTTCATACCCATATAGCGTTGATTTTCTATTGTTGCAAGTGCTGCATCGAAATGTTGAACGCGTTTATTTACATTTACAAAAGTCCCTTCGGATTCTGCAAAAGAAGAGGCAGCAAAAACAACATTTGCAATTTGAGTTAATCTGCTATTGTTTTGTGCGTGAACAACAATAAATTCCAAATGATTCAGTTCATTTTCCAAACCGGAAATTTTGCTTATGTCATCATCAAGAATATACAAAACTTTGATTTGCTTGGACTTAATTTTAGCAACTAAATCGTTTGTCTTAACTCCAGAATTATTTGTTAGTCCGAATTCAATTGCTCCATTGGAATTTGGAGTTTTGTCCTTAGTGCGAAGCAAATCATCTTCAAAAGAATCATCGGTATGCTGAATAAAATCAAGATTATTGGATTTTACAATTTTCTTAACAAAATTTGACAGCAAATAATTATCTTCATTTGTGCAGTATGCAGAGCCAATAAACATAATTTCAGATGGCTTGAATTTTCTTAAGTTGCTTGTAGCAACGGAAATGGCTTCCTGCCAGGAAACAGCGGTTAAAGTGCCGTCCTTTTTAATCATTGGTTCGGTTACACGGTTTTTGTTAATATTCGGGTAAATATTTAGACGACCCCAATCGCAGAGCCAGTGCTTATTTACGTAAGGATTTGGAGCAGGGTCAAATCGCAAAATTTCGTTATTTCGGATGCCAATTTTTATATTGCAGCCACGGGAACAACCCGGACAAATGGAATCGTTGAAACTCATATCCCATACTCTTGATTTGAATCGAAAATCCTTACTCGTCAAAGCTCCTACTGGACAAATATCAATTACATTCATTGAATAAGGACTATCGAACTGTTTTCCTTCAAAAAGCTGAATAGTAACGTGGTCGCCACGATTGACAAAAGTTAAAACATCTTGTTTGGCAATTTCTTTTGCGAAGCGAATACATCGGGAACAGGAAATACAGCGTTCAGCGTCAAATAAAACGTTTGGTCCCCAGGATTGCCGCTTGTCTTTATGGTTCTTAGTTTCAATAAAGCGGCTTTCACCTTCAGAATATTTAAATGCATATTCCTGTAATTTGCATTGCCCTGCTTCGTCGCAAATTGGGCAGTCTAAAGGGTGATTAATTAAAAGGAACTCCATTACTGCTTCCTGTGCTTCAATTACAGGTTTGCTCAATGTTCTAACGTGCATTCCGTCACTTATTTGAGTAGCACAGGCAATTTGAAGCTTAGGAAAATAATTTATTTTTATTTTTCCAATATCATCTTTTTCAAAGGAACCATCAGCAAGACGCTTTGGAGTTCCGACTTCAACCAGACACATACGGCAGTTTCCTGAAACTGACAGTTCAGGATGCCAGCAAAAATGTGGTATTATTATTCCATTTTGATATGCGACTTCAATTATAGTCTGGTTCAGTTTAGCTTCGCAGCGTTTGTCATCTATGTAAATCTGAGGCATTTATGCTCCATATTGTTAATAATATTCTAAAAAATATTCAAAAAACAAACTCCAAAATACAAATTTTATTTCTTTTTTTTCAAAAGAACTTAATAATTAGCAAAAAATTTATTATATTAATTTTTTGAAAAATTAATTTGAAAATATTGATTAAATCGATTGAATAATGATTGAAGTTGTAGTAAAAGTGATAAACCAGGCAGGGATTCACACAAGACCAGCAGCAAATATTGTGAAAGCTGCTGCAAAATTTAAATCTGAAATATTTTTAGTCCGTGATGGGTATTCTGTTAATGCAAAAAGTATTATCGGCGTTATGACTTTGACTGCAGAACAGGATGCAGAGCTGCTTTTAAGAGCAGAAGGTCCTGATGAGCAAAAAGCTGTTAATAGTATAATTGAATTATTTGAAGATGGGTTCGGGGAACTATAGATTTCTTTAATTAAAAATAAAACCGCTCTAACTTGGATAATTCATCCGATGACTTCCCAGTGTAATAATTTATTGAAAACCTAATAAACATTTCTTGTCATTCCGAAACGAA
>CAZCLJ010000427.1:0-3209 GCA_964499465.1 uncultured Hyphomicrobiales bacterium | reverse complement strand
GAAATTGTGATTCAAACGATGTTTTTATTGATAAAGATGGCGATGGAATTAATGACAACCGAGTAAAAGGTATGGGTTTAGGAAAACGCAAAGGACTCGGCAAAGGAAAATGCAAACAAGAGATTAAATAATATTCTGAGGAAAAACTTATTCTCTCTTAATGTTACCAATGACATTTTTACAATTCCCTACAAACTTTACGAAAGTTAAGAAACTTTCGCAAAGTAAAAAAGCAACGTAGTTGCTTCCTGTTTGTAGAAAAAGTATTTTGAGTTTGCAAAACTCCGTAGGAGTGGTCTGTTTGTTGTAAAGATAGGTCGCAACTACGTTGCTTCCTTTTTTTTCAACATTATTTCTACAAACCGGACACTCCTACGGAGTTGAAAGAAAACAAAACTCTGTCCACGGCGAGTACAAATGCTTTTAACTGATTTTAAACTTCGCAAAGCAAAAAGAACTAAATACTTTTGTAAAGTTTCTTAACTTCAGAACTCCTGATGCCTCGTAGTTTGTTATTTCGCAGTCTTGTCATTTCTAAGCGCAGTGAGAACTCTCTCAAGTCCTTGCTACCACAGATTTTGAGATTCCTCACTTCGTTTCGGAATGACAGACAATCATATTTTATCTTTAAAAGCAACTTGGTATAAATGTTGTTATTTTTAACAAATTAATACAAAAAATAAAAAAAAATTCAAATTTTTCAATTTTTTTATTAATTTTTGTAAATAATTGTTTTTTCAATAAAAAATATATTGTAAATTGTATAAATTTGAAAGATTTTAAAATAAAAAAACTGCTTGAAAATAATTATTAAAAATAAATTAATCCTTATATTAAGAGGTAATATATGAGTTTTACAAACATTTCTGGTACAATAACAGCACTAATCACACCTTTTACAAAAAAGGGTGAAGTAGATTTTAAGCAGTTAGAAAAGTTAATTGAATACCAAATAGAAAATGAAGTTCAGGGAATTGTTGTTTGCGGTTCTACTGGTGAAAGCGCTACTTTAAAGACGAAAGACAAGCAGGCAGTTATTATTAAATCAGTTGAAATATCAGCTGGAAGAATACCAATAATTGCAGCTACCGGAACCTATGAAACTGAACTATCAAGAGATATGTCAATATTTGCTCAGGAGCATGGAGCAGATGCAGTCCTTGTTGTAGCTCCTTACTACTTAAAACCAACCCAAGATGGTCTTTTCGAGCATTACAAAATAATCGCTGATGCAATCAGCATACCGGTAATTCTTTACAATATTCCTAGTAGAACTGGCGTCAATATAACTGCAGAAACTCAGTTGAAAATTGCAAATTGCTGCAAAAACGTAATTGCAACTAAGGAAGCATCGGGAAATCTTATTCAAATGATGGATATAATTGCAAATGCACCAAAAGGATTTTCACTATTATCAGGCGATGATGCACTTGCACTTCCAGTGATTTCAGTTGGTGGAAAAGGGGTGATTTCAGTCATATCTAATTATGCACCAAAGCAATATTCAGAATGCATAAATTTAGCTCTTAAAGGAAAAATCAAAGAAGCACAAAAGATTCATTACACCCTCTATAAATTAATGGAATTGAATTTCATTGAACCAAATCCGGTACCGGTTAAATATGCTTTGTCACTAATGAAAATGGCTAACGATACCATTCGCTTACCACTTCTTCCTTTAAAAGATGAGAGTAAAAAATTAATAAAAACTGCTATGAAAGAACAAAATCTTATTTAATTTTATAAAAAACAAATGGACCCAAATACTTTAAATCAAAGAGATATATATAAATTAGTCGAAGGATTAGCAACAGGACAATTTAAAGACGAACTTTCTCTTCTTCAAAATTTAGTAAGCGATGTAGTTGACCAGGGTGATTTTGCCATTGTTGGTGGCAGAATCTGGGAACTTGATGCAAAAGATGAAGTTTATCGGCTTAAGCATCAGCACGGAAATTTAAAGAAAATTCCTGATGATTATTTCGTTCCTATTAAAGACCAGCCAATTTTTAAAAAACTAAGAACTCAAAGAACTATATTAAATTTCGAAACTGATAAAGTCCTTTTAGACACCGGCATTGAATTCTTTTCTATTACTGGTGTTGGAGAATTAGTTAAGTTGCCAAGCGGTATGTATTTTAAATACGCTATCGGTTTTAATGCTCCTCAAATATTACAATCCTTCTACGAAACACTTACTATTATTAGTAGTGTTGCTTCAATTGCTCTTTTAAATCTCTCTTCCAGAGCAGAAAAGATGAAAATCAGCAAAGATTTGGAAAGAGCTGCTGAAATTCAACGGAATCTTCTTCCAGAACATAGTCTTGAGTTTCATGATTATAAAATCTTTGGCGCCTGTATTCCAGATAGTGAAGTCGGCGGAGATTATTTCGACTATTTAAAAAGCCCGGTCGGGCAGGAAGAACGGCTCGGCATTGTTGTTAGCGATGCTGCAAGCAAGGGTCTCCCTGCTGCCATTCAGGCACTTTTTGTTTCTGGTGCTATTAGAATGGGAATCGGATTTTCAACTCGTATTTCGAATTTGATTAACAGATTGAATACTCTGATTTACGACACTTTCCCGTCTGAAAGATTCGTTACTCTTTTCTATTGCGAACTTACTTTATCTTCAAACAGATTAGTACTTTATGCAAATGCCGGACATTGTACCCCAATTCATTACTGTCCTACCTGCGATTCTTTTGAGTATTTGCCTGCAACTGGCGGTTTGCTTGGTTTGATGCAAAACCAGAAAATTGAAGTTGAAAATATGACTATGAAGCCGGGAGATATTTTAATCATTTATACTGACGGAATTACAGAAGCTAGAAACAGCAGCGATGAATTTTTTGGTGAAGAACGAATTGCTGAGGTTATAAGGAAATATCACGCTGAAACTCCAAAAATGATTGCTTACAATTTATTGGAAGAAGTCCAGCAATTCTCTGCTAATTCTACAATTAATGATGATAAGACTATTGTAGTTATAAAAAGAGATGAGAAAAAATGAAATAATTTCAGAACTCCTGACCCCTCGTAGTTTGCTCTTTCGCAGTCTTGTCATTCCGAAACGAAGTGAGAAACCTCACAACTCATTATTTCCACGAAACTTGAGATTCCTCACTTCGTATCGGAATGACAATGTCAAATTGTTAATTATCAATTGTCAATTGTCAATTATCAATTATCAATTATCAATTATCAATTAT
>CAZCLJ010000426.1:0-3210 GCA_964499465.1 uncultured Hyphomicrobiales bacterium | reverse complement strand
ACCAATGACCAATGACCAATGACCAATGACCAATGACCAATGACCAATGACCAATAACCAATAACCAATAACGAATGACCAATAACCAATGACCAATGACCAATGACCAATAACCAATGACCAATAACCAATAACCAATAACCAATAACCAATAACTAATAACTAATAATATCAGAACTCCTGGCCCAATAACGAAAATAAAGGAGTTAGGAGATTTGCTTCGTAAAGAACAATTGCGCAGTTAATCTCCCAAATAAATTTGGGAGTTACTCTAATTATTAGAATAACTCCTAAATTTATTTAGGAGTTATATGTTTGCAATTTTTTGAAATTACATTATTTTTAATATTAGAACTATATTAAATGCGCAATAACAAACTACGAGGCATCAGGAGTTCTGGGGCTAAAAAATTCTATAAATATTTTGAAAATATATAAAAGTATTTTTATTTGTAAATTCAAATTTGTAATTTTAGAAAATTTTAATTTAAAATACTGATTTAAATATGAAAATATTACAGATTTTCATCTTAATATCCTTACCTTTGTTGCTTAATGCAGAAGAATACCTGACTCTTGAGAAAGCAATAGAGACTGGTTTAAAGAACAACTATGGCTTAATCATAGCAAAAAATGAATTAGAAATATTAAAAAATAACGTTTCAATTGGAAACGCTGGTTTTTTGCCCAAGATTGATTTATTCGGTTCCGCTGAAATCAGCACAAATAATGTGCATTTAAAATCTTCTACAGGTTTTTCATTAGATAAGGATGCTGCTTCTGCTGATGCTATAAATGCTGGCATTGCAGCGAAATGGACAGCATTCGATGGCCTGCAGATGTTTAAAAAATATGAAAGTTTAAAAATTCAAGCGGATATTCAAAATTTTCAGGAAAAAATTAAAATTGAAAATACAATTATTCAAATTTCTGATTTGTATTTCAATATAATAAAACAGGAAAGTTTAGTTGATTATTGGAACGAGCATTTAAAACTTTCCAATTTCAGAACTGAAATTGCAAAAATCAGTTTTGAACAAGGTATTGGCAGCGAATTAGACTATTTAAAAGCGCAGGTCGAACAAAATTTTGATGCTTCTGA
Organism: uncultured Hyphomicrobiales bacterium; assembly: GCA_964499465.1. Taxonomy (GTDB): domain Bacteria; phylum Bacteroidota; class Ignavibacteria; order Kapaibacteriales; family UBA2268; genus JAAYJM01. The sequence continues at coordinate 2,108 of CAZCLJ010000426.1, read as the reverse complement.
TTTAGAAAAACAAAAGGCAGTTTTAACTTCATTAAAAGCATCAATGAATGAAGTGCTTTCCAGGAATATAGCCACTGATTTCGTTATTAAAGACAGCATTCCAACTATTAGCCAAATAGAATATCAAACTGCATTGCAAAATATGCTAATTAAAAATAAAGAACTGCTTGCTTCTGAACAAAATAAAGAATTAAGCAGCGTAGAAGCAGATTTGGTTCTTTCCAAATACTATCCTTCAATTGATTTCAAAATAGGAGCAAATTATTTTAACTCTACAAACCACGCATCTTTGATTAACAGAAATTACGGATTTGCTCTTACTCTTGGGGTAAGTGCCAATTTCAACATATTTGACGGCGGCAATGATTCACGAAAATTAGAAAACTCATATTTAAATGTAATTAATGCTGATATAAAAAATAAGCAGCTTTCTCTTTGGCTGGAGTCTCATTTATACAGAGTTTATCAGGATTATTTAGTTAATAAGCATTTGATTAATATAGAAAATGAAAATATTATTTTTGCGGAAAAGAATATGCTTTTTGCTCAGGAAAGTTATAAAAATGGCTCTATTTCTTCGCTTGAATTTCGTGAAACTCAGCAAAATCTCTTAGAAGCTAAATACCGCTTGATTATTTCTAAATTTAATGCAAAAATAAACGAATTAGAACTGTTCCTTATTAGTGGGCAGATTTATTAATTCATTATTTGGTAGCACTCTACTCAAAAAAACGATAACAAGGAATTTTTATCGAAATTAAAAAATTCACTGTTTAATTTAATTCTTTACATTGCAATTTGTTATTAGTCATTGGTAATTTAAGAACTCCTTACCCCATAACGAAAATAAAGGAGTTAGGAGATTCGCCTCGTAAAGAATGATTTCGCAGTTAGCAAATATCATTCTATTAGTTATTGGTCATTAGTCATTGGTCGTTAGTTTGCAACTACTAATAACTAATGACGAGTAACGAATGACCTTTTGGAAATACTTATATTAAAATTTAATTTCTTATAATAAAATATGCGAAATACCAAACTATGAGGCATCAGGAGTTCTGAATTTGTCTGAGCACACTAATAACTAATAACCAATAGCTAATGTAATAATTCATAGAAAAACTAATAATAATTTCTTGTCATTCTGAACGAAGTGAAGAATCTCAAACTCTGTGGTAGCAATGACTTGTGAGATTCTTCACTTCGTTCAGAATGACATAATATGATAAGTTTTTTTACATTTTACAACACTAATGACGAATTTGGTAACTCACTTTTAAAATAAGAGTTTTCATTTGATAAACTGCGAAATATTAAACTACGAGGAGTAAGGAGTTTAGAATTTGGAAAATATTTCAAAAAACAATAAACCAACTTTTTTATATGAATTAGAATATTGGGAAAAAAGTTTATTCGTTGCAGGAGTGGACGAGGCAGGCAGAGGCCCACTTGCGGGTCCGGTTGTCGCTGCAGCAGTAATATTTCCCATCAATAGCAATTTAGTTCCTGGTGTAAATGATTCTAAATTAATTTCTGAAAAAAAACGTGAAGAGCTTTTCGTCCAAATAATTGATAAAGCTATTTGTGTGGGGACTGGAATAATTGACAATATTACAATTGATGAAATTAATATTTTAAATGCTACATACAAAGCAATGAATTTAGCATTAAGCAATTTGAAACTATTACCGGAAATTGCTCTAATTGACGGTAATAGTTTTAAAAGTAACGGGATTCGGTATAAAACTATTATAAAAGGAGACAAACTTTCTTTTTCAATAGCTGCTGCATCTATTATTGCAAAAGTTACAAGAGACAGGATTATGTCAGATGAAATTCATAAGGAGTTCCCATTTTACTGTTTTAATAAAAATAAAGGGTATGGGACAAAGGAACATTACAAAGCAATAGAACTATACGGGATTTGCAAGTATCACAGGAAATCTTTTTTAAAAAGAATTATTGAAGAAAACTTGCTTTTTTAATTAAAGGGGAATTCTAAAAATTCAATTTTGTCGGTCATTCTGAACTACCAGATAAAGGAAGACCTTCATTTATCTAGTGTTGTAATTCGTTAAAAGACTTATTATATTGTGTCATTTCGAAAC
>CAZCLJ010000425.1:0-3231 GCA_964499465.1 uncultured Hyphomicrobiales bacterium | reverse complement strand
AGAATGACAAGACTGCGAAATAGCAAACTACGAGGCATCAGGAGTTCTGAACTTAGTTGCATCCTTTTTGTAGGAAATGTGCTTTAATTCAAAGAAGATGTCCAACATCTCGGAGATGTAGGACATCTGTATTTTCGTTATGTCCGCAAATATGATGATGAAATTAGGCGTTTTACCAGCAAAGACCTGCTGTGTTTTCTCAAGTCTTATGATAACTGGCAGTCATAGTATGACTACGCAAAATTATAAATGCTTTTAAAACTTTACGAAAGTTGATAAAATCTGCATTTCAAAATCAAAAATCAACTACTAAATATTTTACCTGAATTTATATCTGACATACCGCGTGAAACGCCTACTCTGAAAAAGTAAAGAAGTGCTTCTACGGAATTTTTTATCATTTGATTTCTTGCTTCAATTTCATCGGGCTTGAAATCAGAAAGGACGTAATCCGCCATACCTCCTAACTCAAAGTTTTTAGCAATTCCACATCTTAAGCGAAGGAATTGAGAAGTGCCTGTTTCTTCTATGATTGAAATGATTCCGTTATGCCCGCCATCACCTCCATTTTTTCGCAAATGGATTTTTCCGACAGGGAAATTGTATTCATCTAAAATAACTATAATTTTTTCAGGATTAATCTGGTATTGGCTCATTATGTTTTTTACAGCTTTGCCGGAGTTGTTCATAAAAGTAGTAGGAAGGGCAATTAGTATTGACTGTCCTTCCACTTGAATTGTAGTATGGAAAAAGTTGCGGGCGCGGGTATATGTATTTTTTTTGCAATGAACAGCTAATTCATTTGCTACCATCCAGCCGATATTATGCCGGTTCCCTAAATATTTTTGTTCTGGATTGCCTAAACCAACAACCACCCAATCTATATTTTTATTCATTAATTTTCAAATATTTTAAAAAAATAAATACAAAATTAATGAAAAAGTATCAGATTATTCAGCAGCAAAAATAGGCATTACCTGTTCGGCAGTTAAATTTGCCTGTGCTTCTGAAGCATATTGCTTGAAAAATGGCGATTTAATGAAACCTAATTCAATTAATGCTTCTTCGAAAGATTCAATTGGCTCATAATTTGCTTTGCCGAGGGGGTGATTATTATTCACTTGGACATTATTCTCCAGCTTATTCATTGCCTGAAGTAGAATATCTTTCTGCCACGCTGTTAATGATTGAGAATTTTCGGCAGTAGAAGTATTCTTAGTATCCTTTACTTCTTTAGCTTCTTTATTTTCCTGTGCTTCCATCATTTTATTGACAGTTACGTCAAACTGAGCTACCGGGTTGCTCCAAATTTCTCTTATTTCCATTATATTTTCCTTTCAAACTATAATTTTACTTTTTAAATGTTACTATGCAATTTTAATACCAAATTATTTTCCAAATTTTTAGTATATTTGCATTTTTTAAAAATATATACGGAGAAAAAATGAATATTCTCGTTTGTGTATCACGAGTTCCCGATACCGCTTCAAGAGTTCTTGTCGGCTCTGATGGGAAGAGCATTGATAGCAACGGATTGAAATACGTCGTAAACCCTTATGATGAATTCGCATTAGAAGAAGGTCTTCGACTTCGCGAAAAAAATGGGGGTTCGGTTACTGTGGTTACAATCGGTGCGGACAGCTCAAAGGATATATTAAGAACTGCTCTTGCTATGGGCGCGGACAAAGTTATTTTAGTCAAAACTGATAAGCTCCCTGATTCCTATTTCGTAATGCATAATCTTGCTGAAATTGCAAAAGAAATTTCACCAGACATTATCTTGCTCGGTAAGCAAAGTGTGGATTACGATTCTTTGCAGGTAGCACCATCACTTGCTGAAATGCTCGGATTGCCTTCTGTTTCGCTTGTTTCCAAACTTACTATTGAAGGAAATAAAGTTACAGCAGAAAGAGATATTGAAGGCGGAAAAGAAGTTCTCGAAACAGCACTTCCCTGCGTTATTTCAGCACAAAAAGGACTTAACGACCCACGCTATCCGAAGCTTCCCGACATTATGAAAGCAAAACAAAAACCAATTGAAGAAAAAATTGCAATTGATATAAATAATAGAACTTCCGTTTTGGAAATGTCTATTCCTTCAAAAAAACGCGCTGGCAAAATTTTAACTGACAGCGATGGCGATATTGCCGAATTAGTTCGTCTTCTACACGAAGAAGCTAAAGTTATTTAATTTAAATAGGAGATGAATATGAAAAAAATTCTTGTTTATTTAGAAGTTCAAAAAGATACTTTAAAGCGTTCTTCACTTGAAGCAATTTTGGCTGCCCGCTCGCTTTCAAAGCAAATGAATATTCCTTTTGCTGGTGCGATTATCAATGCCAACCCGGCAAGCTGCCAAATTGCAAAAGAATATGGAATGACTGAAATTTTTAATATAAAATCAAATTTACTTGGTAAATATACCTGCTCTGGTTACGCTGCTGCTATTTCCCAACTTGCAAATGAAAAAGGTTTCGACTGCATTTTGCTTTCTGCTAACGTTGCCGGACTTGAAACTGCTCCCCGCCTTGCTATTCGTATGCAAGCCGGCTACATTGCAGATTGCGTTGGCTTGGAATTACAAAACAATGATTTAATTGCAAAAAAACCAATTTACGCTGGTAAATCACAAATAACAACCAAAGTTGAAACAGAAAATAAGGTATTTACATTAAGACCAAACGTTTTTACAGCAGTTAAAGAAGAAGCAACTTCATTAAATATAACAGATTTTGCTGCAAATATTACAGAAAAAGAAGTTGGAGCCGTTGCTGTTTCAACAATGAAAAACGAAGGCAAACTTGACGTTGCAGAAGCTGACATCATCGTTTCTGGCGGCAGAGGAATGAAAGGACCGGAGAATTTCCATTTGGTTGAAGGAGTAGCTGCAACCCTTGGTGCTGCTGTCGGAGCTTCTCGCGCTGTTGTTGATGCCGGCTGGCGTCCTCACAGCGAACAAGTTGGGCAGACTGGTAAAACTGTTTCGCCTACTCTTTATGTTGCCTGCGGTATATCCGGAGCAGTTCAGCATCTTGCAGGTATGTCTTCAGCAAAATATATTGTTGCTATCAATAAAGATAAAGACGCCCCAATATTCAAAGTTACTGATTACGGGATAATTGGCGATGCCCTTGCAGTGCTTCCAAAATTGAATGAAAATTTAAAGAAAATTAAAGGATAATTGATAATTGACAATTGATAATTGATAATTGATAATTGATAATTGATAAT
>CAZCLJ010000424.1:0-3244 GCA_964499465.1 uncultured Hyphomicrobiales bacterium | reverse complement strand
TGACTTGTGAGATTTCTCACTTCGTTTCGAAATGACACAATATAATAAGTATTTTCACGAATTACTACACTAGTGCAACTTGGGAAGGAGTTCAAATAACTCAACCAATAATTAATAGTCTATTAATTCTATAATAAACATTAATTAAAATGCAAAATTAAAAAAATTTCACTTACAAAACTCATTAATAAGTTCATTTGCTATCTTTAATCCAAATTCGCTTGCTTTTTGCCAGTCAGAACAGGCAGCTGTTTTATCCCCATCTTCATCTTTTATAATACCTCTATTATAGTAAGCATCAGAATGTTTAGGATTAATTTCAATTACTTTAGTGTAATCCTCAATTGCACCTTTTTTATCTTTAAAATTAGTTTTGGAAATTGCTCTGTTAAAATATATATCAGCATCTTTTGGACTTAATACTATTGCTGCATTGTAGTCTTCGATACTGCCTTTGTAGTCTTTTAGTTTAGTTTTTGCTATTCCTCTGTTTACAAAGGCATTAGTATATTTTGGATTTAATTCTATTGCCTTGGAATAATCCTCTATTGCACCTTTATAATCTTTTGTTTCAGTTTTAGCGATTCCCCTGTTATAATAAGTAATAGCATCTTTAGGATTTAAACTAATAGCTTTGGTATAATCCTGGATTGCACCTTTGTAATCTTTAGAACCAGCTTTTGCTAAACCTCTGTTAAAATACGAATTAAAATTTAAAGAATCAATTCCGATAACTTTAGAAAAATCTTCAATAGCTCCTTTTGATTCTTTAATGTTAATTTTTGCAATTCCTCTATTTAAATAAGATTCAGCATCTTTAGGATTTTTTGATATTACCTTTGAAAAATCTGCTATCGCTCCTTTGTAATCTTTGATATATATTTTTGCAAAACCTCTATAAAAATAAGCTTTTACTTTATTTGTATCTAAAGAAATTACTTTTGAAAAATCAGCTATCGCTCCTTTATAATCTTTTAAATTATCTTTTTCAACAGCGCGATAATAATATGCATTAACATTATTAGAATCAATTTCGATAATCTTTGTTAAATCTTCAATTGCTCCTTTGTAATCTTTTAAATTAGATTTAGCGACTGAACGATTATAATATGTATCTTTGTCTTTTGGTTTATTCTGAATAATTAAATTAAAATCATCTAAAGCACCTTTATAGTCTTTTAAATTTGTTTTAGCAATACCTCTGTTAAAATAAGCATCGAAATATTTTGGATTTCTTTTGATTGCCTCAGAATAATCTGAAACTGACCCTTTATAATCTTTAATATTCGACTTGGCTATTCCACGATTAAAGAAAGCTCTGGAAGAAGAATCCTTTGCAATTGCTTTTGAATAATCCTCTACAGCTCCTTTGTAATCTTTTAAATTTGCTTTTGAAATGCCTCTGTTAATATATGCTTCTGAATCATTAGGTTTTTTTTCAATGTATTTATTGTAATCAGCAATAGAACCTTTATAATCTTTAAAATCAAACTTTGCGATAGCTCTGTTTCTATAAATATCCGCATCATTTGAATCAAGTGTTAGAGCTTTCGTATAATCTTCTATTGCCCCTTTATAATCCTTTATTTCGTATTTAGAAATTCCTCTATTTATATAAGAATCTACATTTTTAGGTTTAAGTTCAATAGCTTTTGTGTAATCAGCTATTGCTCCTTTGTTATCTTTTAAGTTAGATTTGGCTATACCTCTATTAGCATAAGCAGCTACTTCTTTTGGTTTAAGTTCAATCGCTTTGGTATAATCAGCAATTGCTCCCTTGTAATCCTTAAGTTTTGCTTTTGCTATTCCTCTGTTAATAAATATAGAAGCTTTTTCAGGATTTATTTCAATCGCTTTGGTATAATCAGCAATTGCTCCCTTGTAATCCTTTTTTTCAAACTTTGCATTACCTTGATTTTCTAATTCAATAGCCGTTTGGCTAAAACATATTAAATAAGAAAATAGAAAAATTATAAATAGAGTATTAAATCTCATTTTGCCTCCAAACTTGAATATATGGAATTTATAGTTAATTTTTTATTTTACTTATTTTGATAATATATTTTCATATTATTTATGTTAAAACAAAATTATATAAATTTTAAATATTAAACAAATTTTTTTTCAATTTTTATTATATTATAATTGAAATCATTATAATAACAAACTTACATTATAACATTAAGATAAGACAATACATCAGATTTTTAATGTTTTAATAACTTCAATTATTGTTTATTTAAGCATACTATTGAAAATATATCATATACTCACATTAAATATTCTCATATTCAGAACTCTTGACTCCATAACGAAAATAAAAGAGTTAGAAGATTTGCTTCGTAATGAATAATTCCACAAATTATCCAGATAATGTGTCATTTCGAACCCCCTGATTAAGCAAATGCTTCATTATAATGAAGTTGACAAATTGTGTCATTCTGACGAATGTCAGAATCAATCTTAAAATTAGTTTTTTAGGTCATTAGTCATTTGTTATTAGTTATTCGTATTTTTACTAACAACTAATGACCAATGACTAATGACTAAAATATTCCTTTGTAATCAGGGAAAAACAAGATGGATTCTGACATCTGCCTGCATTACAAGTAACAATGTCATCGGCAACAGAAATTTCACTTGTAATCTCAAGACAATAACACCTTTCATTATTTTAATAATTATATTTTAGATAGCAATAAAAAAAAACAGAATAACAAAGATTTTTGTAATTTTAAAATAAATTGAAAAACAATTTTTGTTTTCCATTTATAAAATATTTAATTATTTTTTTCGAACTATTTTTAAGATTAATAAATTTGTTAGAAATTATATGAACTTAAAGTAACAGAAATTGAATGTTTTGGCACAGTTGAGCAGTATAGCAAAACTACTGATAGAGATAAAATACTCATCTGATACCAAACCGCTAACTAATAGTGTAAAATCATAATGTCATTTCTACCCACCTGATAAAGCAAATGCTTTATTATAATGGAGATGACATAAGTAAAGGTGTCATTCTGACGGATGTCAGAATCCATCTTAAAACTAGTTTTTGGGTCATTTGTCATTAGGAACCCCCCGATAAAGCAAATGCTTCATTTAAATGGGAATGACATCAATTAACACAGTCATTCTGAACGAAGTGAAGAATCCAGAATAAATTCTTTAAACCACTATCCTCTGGATTCTTCACTTCGTTCCTAATGAACAACTTCGGATTTTTTAACACGTAACTATA
>CAZCLJ010000423.1:0-3251 GCA_964499465.1 uncultured Hyphomicrobiales bacterium | reverse complement strand
TTAGGAATTAGGAATTAGGAATTGGTTATTCGTTGTTAGTAAAAATACTAATGACTAATGACCAATGACCAATGACCAATAACTCAATAACCATAAACCATAAACCATAAACCATTAAAAATTGTCAATTATCAATTATCAATTATCAATTATCAATTGTCAATTATCAATTATCAATTATCTCTATCTTGTTTTGTATTTTCTTAGTCCGAAAGTAAAAGTAATGCCACCGTTTTCCATAGCATCGACAGAAATTTTGGATTCATGGGATTCAATAATCGCTTGGACAATCGAAAGCCCTAAACCAAAGCCAGAGCCAGACCTTGATAAATCTGCCCTATGGAAACGCCTGAATAAATCCTGTAGTTTATCTTTATCAATAGAATCACTTTCATTGTAGATTCTGAACATTACATCGTTTTTAAATTCGTATAATTTTATAGAAATGACATTGTCTTCTTTCGAGAATTTGATTGCATTATCAAGCAAATTTAAAATAGCTCTTTTAATCAAAGCCCTGTCCGCAGATACTTCGGTCGCACCATCAATTTGAAATTTAATAACTATATTTTTATTTTTTGCTAAACTGTCCACTGAATCAATACATTCAAAAATTAGCTCATCAAATTTGAAAAAGTGGGGCTTAGGAATCAGCATTTTAGAATCGTAGCGGGTTAAAATAAGCAAATCCTGTGTGAGTTTGTTTAGATTTTGCAGTTCATTAATGCATTTATTGATAGTCAGTTCCATTTCAATTGGCAAATCATTTTGCAAAAGCAATTCTAATTCGAGCAGAACGACAGTAATAGGAGTTCGAATATCGTGTGAAGCATCTGCAATAAATCGCTGCTGGCTTTTGAACGCTTTTTCCAATCTATCAATCATATCATTAAATGTCAGAGCAAGTTTATTAAGTTCATCATTAGAATTATTGATTGGCACTCTTTTGTTAAGTTTATTGTATCTGATTGAAGCGGCAGTATCTGTCAGCCGAATGACCGGTTCAAACGCCTTTCTTGCTATTACAAACCCAATTAAACCGGAAATAAGGATTGCAATTGGAACAAATACTGCAATTGAAGTAAAGAGCTGGATTAATGATTCATTGAATTTGTCCAAAGAAGTAATAACAATCAGTTTGTAGTTATAACCGTCGTTTAACTGGATTGGTGCAGAGTATAACCTGTAATCAACATCTTTATATTTAATAGTAAAGAATTTTTTTCCGAAAGATTCTCTTTGATTATAGATTATTAAAATATTTCTGATGTCTTTAATTGAATTTTCTTCAAAAATAATTGAATCGTTAGAAGTTAAAAAGAATTTATGAGATTTAAGAACAGATAAAGGAATTTCTTCTTTTTCAAGCAATTCGTAAAAAAGTTCATCAAGGTTGCCGCTTTCTTCTTTTAAATCGGATACTAAAAATTTTGAATATTCAGCTAAATCGTTATCAATTGCCGTTAAGCTTTGCTTTTCGTAGAGCCAATACATTGCCGCAGATACAGAGAACATAATAATAGTTGATGCAGTCATATACCAAAGTGTCAATCGTATAGATATTTTTATTTTCATATCCAATTTTTCATTAATTTTAAATTTTATAAAATTAAACTTAATTGAATTTTTTATGAATTGCAAACAGAATATTAAAAATTTTTCAAAAAATCAAATCGAAGATTACTTTATTAGCATATATGAAAAGAAATATAGAGTAGAGCAACTCGAAAATGCTATTTATAATCAAAGGATTAGTGATTTTTCTCAGATTTCAAATTTTCCAAAAATATTAAGAGAAAAAATTCAAAATGATTTTGATTTAAATTCCTTAAAATTAGTTGAGAAAAAGGAATGTAATATTGATAATGAAGATGAAACCACGAAATATTTATTTGAATTAAATGATGGACAGAAAATTGAATCTGTTCTGATACCGTCGGAAAATCGCAATACAATATGTGTTTCTACTCAAATTGGTTGCCCCGTAGCTTGTAAATTTTGCGCCTCAGGAAAAATTAATTTCATTAGGAATTTAGAAGTTGCCGAAATTATAGACCAATTCTTAATGACTGAAAGAATTAGCGACAAAGACATTTCTAATATTGTGTTTATGGGAATGGGAGAGCCACTTTTAAATTTTCAAAACGTATTAAAAGCATTAAACATTTTTTTAAATAAAATAAATATTTCCCGAACAAAAATTACTCTTTCTACCGTAGGATTAGTTCCGGAAATTAAAAAGCTTGCTGATGAAAATATCAGAATAAAGCTTGCGATTTCTCTCCACGCTACAAATGATTTCAAAAGAGAAAAGATTATTCCTATTGCTAAAAAGTATAAGATTAAAGATTTAATCGGAGCAGTTGAGTATTACTATAACTCTACTTCAGTTCCGGTAACTTACGAATATATTCTGTTTGAAGGTTTTAACGATACGAGTGAGGACATTAAGCGACTTGCTAAAATCACTAAAATTGTAAATTCAAAAGTCAATCTGATTCCCTTTAATGATATTTCATTTATTCAATCTAAAGATAGTGATTTTGTTTTAAAAGCAGCAAGTCCGGAAAAGATTTTGGATTTTGCTGAAAAGTTAAGGAAATTAAACGTAGTTGTAAATATTCGTAATTCTGCTGGTGCAAATATTTTCGCTGCCTGTGGTCAATTGGCAAGAGTTTTTAACTCAGATTATAAGTAGTGCTATGATTGAAACTAAGCGATTAATTATAAGACCTTTGTCTTACGACGAGTTAAAAATTTATTGTGAAGATTCAGTTCTTTTAGCAAAGGAAATGGAACTAACTGCTTCAATTACTTTAGTGAACGAAGAAACTCAACAAGCAATCAGAAACGATTTGCTGCCTTTTCTTGTTGATTCAAACGAATATGCTTATTTTTATACTATTTGGATAATTATTGAAAAAGTTAAGAATTCAATTATTGGTGGAATATGCTTCCATGGAAAACCAGATGAAAATGGCGAAGTTGAAATTGGCTATGGGATTGACGAGGAGTTTAGAAACAATGGTTATATGTCAGAAACTATTGTTGCAATGTTAAACTGGTTAAAGAGCAAAAAGGAAATATTATCTGTAAAAGCAGAAACAGATTTTGAAAATGTATCTTCTATAAAAGTTTTAGAAAAAAACAATTTTTTTATAAGCGAAAAAGTTGGAAATTCTGTTATTTATAAGTTTCTCAACTTTCCTAGTGTTGTAATTCGTTAAAAGACTTATTATATTGTGTCATTT
>CAZCLJ010000422.1:0-3260 GCA_964499465.1 uncultured Hyphomicrobiales bacterium | reverse complement strand
AAACCATAAACCATAAACCATAAACCATAAACCATAAACCATAAACCATAAACTCTAAACCATAAACCATAAACCATAAACTCTAAACCATAAACCATAAACCGATAGCCGACTACCACAGCACTGCTTCCAATTCCGATTCGCTTTCCATATAAACAGCTCTTGCCTTGCTGCCATCGAAAGGACCGATTACTCCGGCTGCTTCTAATTCATCAATAATTCTGCCGGCTCTTGCGTATCCGACTTTTAATCTTCTTTGCACAAGTGAAACTGATGCCTGTTGTTGCTGAATAATCAATCTTGCGGCATCTGCAAAAAGCGGGTCTCTGTCTTCCTGACTAATACCACCACCTGAGGTGTTTTTTTCAATTAAACTTGGAAGCATATATGGTTGAGAATATCCCTTTTGTTTACCAATAAAATTGCAAATATCTTCGACTTCGTCAGTTGAAATGAAAGCGTTTTGAATACGAATTGGCTTTGGCGAACCACCAGCAAGGAAGAGCATATCGCCCATACCGAGTAGCTGTTCAGCGCCAGATACATCAAGAATAGTCCGTGAATCTATCTTTGAAGCAACCAGATATGACAGTCTTGCAGGAAAATTTGCTTTAATTATTCCGGTGATAACGTCAACTGAAGGGCGCTGAGTTGCCACAATGCAGTGAATACCAACTGCCCTTGCAAGCTGAGCTAATCTGATTATCGGACTTTCCACTTCCTTTGAAGCGGTAAGCATCAAATCAGCAAGTTCATCAATTACTACTACTATATAAGGCATTTCCTTATGCGCTATTTCCTTGTCATCTTTGAACTTGCCTTCACGCACCTTCTGATTGTATTCAAAAATATTTCTCTGCCCGACTTTCGAAAGAATATCGTAGCGCAAATCCATTTCGGCACAAACAGCTTTTAACACAATAACTGCTTCCTGCGGGTCTGTAATAATTGCGTTGTCAATATCGGGAGAAACAGCTAAGAAATGGCTTTCTAACTGAGCATACTGCTTCAATTCTACTTTCTTCGGGTCAACAATCACAAATTTCAAATATCTTGGGTGCATTTTGTAAAGCAATGAAGCGATAATCGTATTTATTCCAACGCTTTTACCTGCTCCGGTAGCACCAGCAATGAGAAGGTGAGGCATTTTTGCTAAATCAGCACAAAACACTTCGCCCGATATTGTCTTTCCCAAAGCCATTGGTAAATACAAATTATTATTCAGGAATTTATTCGATTTGGCAATACTGCTAAAACTAACCATTGACGGCTTTTTATTCGGAATCTCAATACCAACGGTTCCTTTTCCGGGTATTGGTGCAATTATTCTAATGCCCTTTGCTTTAAGAGCCATTGCAATATCATCTGCAAGGTTTTCGATGCGGCTAATTTTAATTCCGGCAGCGGGAACAAATTCATATTGTGTAACGACTGGTCCGGGAGTAACTGCAAGATTTTCAATTACAATTTTAAATGTCTCCAATTTATCTTGCAAAATCTGGGCATTTTGTTTTAACTCATCTTCATCAATGAAAGTTTCGTCTTCAAAAGTCCCGAGCAGCCCCAGATGAGGCGGAGTATAATTAATTTTCTCATCTAAAATAGCAGTGGAAAGTGGAGAAGAAAGCTGCGGTTCATCGCGTTTTATTTCGACTTCCTGCTTCTGCTCTATCGTTAAAGTAAGAGGTTTCGCAAGGTTTAAAATGATTTTGTCCACTTCACCATCAATTTCGCTGTCAATTTTGTTTCCCTCAAAATCTTCTGCCGGCTTTTCTAAATCTTCAATTTTTTCCGCTTCCTCTTTAAAAATATCATCTTCCTTGATTTTATCTTCTGTTTCAAACTGCTTTTGACTAAAAATTTCTGATTTAGTCAAACTCGGTTTTTCAATATTTATATTATCTTCTTTGATTTCATCTGGTTTTTCTTCAACGATAATTTTTTCAATCATTGGAAGATGTGGATTTCTTTTTATAATAATTTCGGGTGGTTTGGATTTTTTTTCTTCCTTTGGCATTGAAGAATCTATACGGGAATCAATAACATTTTGATTTTCCTGAGATTTGCTTTCATTTTTAAAATTATTGATATTTTCTTTTCTATCAGTAAATTCTAAGTTCTTTTGAATTATCCATGCGGGGTCTTGGGCAGTTGAAACTGATGTTGTCTTTTTTGCTGGTAAAGGCACCACACTCGGTATTTCTTTATTCAAATCACTTATTGGCTGTTTCTTTTCCTTTGGTTTGCTTTTAAAATACTCAATAAATGAATAAAGATGTTTTTTAACAAATTCTTTTATTTTCAAATAATAATCAAAATTGAACAGTTTAATTAAGTAAATAATTACAGTGCATAAGAGAAGAGCAAAAAGCAGAAATGAGCCAACTACTCCAATCATACTTGAAAAAGCCATAGCGAGAAAAATACCAATAGCGCCGTAAAATTCCTTTGGAATCTCAACAAACCAAGGAATAAGCGAAAGAGTTGCTATGAAACCTGAAATAACAATCGCAAGTAAAGAAAAACCTATTGTGTGCTTAATTATTTTTGCAGAAATTGAAAAGCGTTTGAAAAGATTCCAACTCCAAATTGTCAGCAAAACCGGGAAAAATAAAATAGAATAACCAATGGTAGAATTATAGAGGAAATTAGAAACAATAGCTCCGAAAATGCCAAGCCAGTTGCTTGTTTGAGCAGCTTTTTCCTTCAATTCAATATCACCTTTAAAAACAGAGAGCAGTTCTTTGAAACTTACTTCAGTGTTTGCTTCGTCTTTAGGGGTGTAGGAAATTAAGGATAATAGAATTAAAATGGCAAGGAACATCAGAATAACTGAAATAATTCTAATATTTCTGTTAAATTTTGTTTGAAGTTTTGTTTCAACTGGAGAGTTTTGCTTTTTTAACTCTTTAGGATTATTATCTTTATCTGGATTTTTGTTAATAGCTATCTTTTCCTTCTTACGAATTGCTTCAGAAGAAGGGATATTTGAACGTCCCATAATTTTCTCCCCAAAATGCTGCCCTCAAAAATGTAAATTACTAAAAATTAATGTGAAATAAAAGAGAAAATTCAAACTTATGACTTTACAAATATCTTTTCTTAGTTATACTATCAATTTGTTGATAGCATGACTTTAGATTTTTTTCTTCACTTTCGTAAAGTTTCTTAACTTTGCGAAAGTTTAAGTAGTAGCAATGACTTGTGAGATTTCTCACTTCGTTACCAATGACATCGTAGTTTGTCATTCTGACGGATGT
>CAZCLJ010000421.1:0-3313 GCA_964499465.1 uncultured Hyphomicrobiales bacterium | reverse complement strand
GATTTCTCACTTCGTTTCGAAATTACATCTTTATTTTTACTCTGCAAAAGTTCTTAAACCAGATGTCCTACATCTGCAAGATGTAGGACATCTTTATCTTTTAAACTTTGTTAGCAATGATTTGTGAGATTTCTCACTTCGTTTCGAAATTACATCTTTATTTTTACTCTGCAAAAGTTCTTAAACCAGATGTCCTACATCTGCAAGTTGTAGGACATCTTTATCTTTTAAACTATGGTAGCAATGACTTGTGAGATTTCTCACTTCGTTTCGAAATTACATCTTTATTTTTACTCTGCAAAAGTTCTTGAACCAGATGTCCTACATCTGCAAGATGTAGGATATCTTTATCTTTTAAACTTTGGTAGCAATGACTTGTGAGATTTCTCACTTCGTTTCGAAATTACATCTTTATTTTTACTCTGCAAAACTTCTTAAACCAGATGTCCTACATCTGCAAGATGTAGGACATCTTTATCTTTTCGAAATTACACATGATAGTAAGTCTTTTAACGAATTACTACACTAAACTATCTAAACTTTCTAAACTATCTAAACCAATTACAGTTCTACTTTCATACCCATTAAAAGAGTTATTGGTCTTGAAGGTCCGTATATAAATCCGGCGTCTCTTTTTACTCCCTTATCAAAATCAGTTTGAAAGCTATTTAAAAGGTTTTGAACACCAGCAAAAATCTCAATATTTGGTATTTTGTTTAATCTGTAAGTAGCTTTTAAATTTAACTCAAAAAATGGGTCGGTATGAACTAATTCATCTCTTGTAAGTTCTTCGCCAGTATCTAATTCCTCAGTAATATAATGTGGAACATACATTTGACCGGTATAAACTCCGGAAATATCAAGTCCTACATTTTCAAATGGATTGAGAGTAAATGTAAAATAACCGTATAAATCTGGTGTTCTTAATAGCTTGTCAGTTGATTGAGAAGCGGTATTTTCGTCTCCGCTTGACCAAACGAATGGTTCATCGTATTTGCTGCTTTGATAAGTAAAACCAGTTTTAAAAGCAAGTATGTTTTTTATATTGGATTGAAGTTCTAAAGTAAATCCATTAATATTAGCACCGCTTCCGTTACGCCTTTCCATTATCATATTTCCTTTTTCGTCAAGACCGGTTTCTTCCAGAACGAAAGCATCGCTCAGTTTAGTTGAAAAGAAATCGAAAGAAATTGCAAGAGGAAATGATTTAGTATCAGAAAACCAATCAACTGAGGCGCCATAAGTGTAGGAACGCTCTTCTTTCAAATCCTTTGCTAATCTGATTACCTGACCGCCGCCATTAACGATTGTAATGTGCAAATCTTCGTCGAATGCCTGAGGTGAGCGAAAACCAGTTGAAAAATTACCTCTTATAGAAAGATTATCTAAAAATTTATAAAGAACATTTGCGCGGGGACTAAAGATGAATTTGTCAATTAAGTTATGCTTATCGAAACGTCCACCAAAAATCAATGAAAATTTTTCTGTTATGCTCCAGTCGTCTTGCAAAAAGATACCATTTTCCACAACATCTTGCTTGATTATTCTATCGTAGCCCAATGCTTCATCTTCAATATTGTCGTTGCGAAATTCGTAGCCGATTGTAAAAATGTGCTGTCCATAAATAAAATTATCACTAATATGAGTATATTGCAAACCGGCAACTGCTGTCCTGTTCTTTGTATTTCCATAAGCATCTGGATTTCGCTCAGCACCGTAATACGTTTTCCTTTCAGTAAATTGACCGGAAGCGTAAATTGAAAGTTTATCGTAGGTAGTAAAAAATGTTTCAGAGGTTAGCTGGACGATGTGCGTTTTATGACGGGCGGCTTCAGTAATATCAGCTTCGTGCTCCGGAAGATTTAATTTATTTCCACCACGTCTATCATCATTTATAATATTATATTCTGCACTAAACCTTGTTTTGTATGTTGGCTTATAAAATGCTTTAAGTCCAAAAGTGGTTAAATCAAGTTTTGGCACTTCTGTAAATCCATCGCCATTAGCATCCCATTCAGTGCGGTTACGGTTTAGTCCGAATATATAAACTCCGATATCCTGATTGTCATTGACTAAAGAGGCGTTCATCTGAAAAGTGTTGTCCGGAGTTTTTCCGTCAGTAAAAGATTGAATGTAGGAACCGGAGTAATAGTTAATTGATGGGTCTTTTGTAATGATATTGACAACGCCGGCAATAGCGCTGCTGCCGTATAGCGAGCTTCCACCTCCGCGAACTACTTCTATTCTGTCAATCATAATAGAAGGAATTTGCTCTAATCCATAAACTCCGTTTAAGGCAGAAAATATTGGTCTGCTGTCAATTAAAACCTGGGTGTAGTGTCCTTCTAAGCCGTTAATTCTGATTTGGCTTACCCCGCAGTTCTGACAGGTGTTTTCTATTCTTAAGCCGGGTTGGAAACTCAATCCTTCTTTTATATTTAATGAAGTTGTTGATTTTAAAACTGACTGCGAAACTACACTCAGTTTCACTGGTGAGTCTTCATAAATTTTTTCTGAACGAGTAGCTGTAACAACTAAATCAGGAGTTGATATAGCTATTTCTTCCATTGAAATATTAAATTCTTTTATATCGTCTCCTTCTGTATGCTCAAATTCTAATGGAAAGATTTGTGTTTTAAAACCAACTGCAGTAATTATTAGGTTGAATTTTCCATCTGGAATGTGTTTTAATTTGAATTCGCCTTTTGAATTGGCAATAGTTCCGAGAGTTGTATTTTCGATTCGTATTGTTGCTCCCGGTATTGGTCTATTTTCCCCATTGTTACATTCAATTTTTCCAATTAATGTATGATTATGTGCTACTGAAAAATTATAAGATAACACGAAAATTATTGCGATTATTAAATATTTGAAATTCATTTTTTTTAATTATTTAGTGAAAAATTTTGTTTATTAATTTATAAGTACACTCTAAAAACGAAAATATGTCATTTCAGAGTAATCGGGAATCCACTTACAACTTGGTTTACAGATACCCGTTTTCAAGGGTATGTAACTTTTTAGAGTGGATTCCTTTTTTATGCTATAATTTTATATGTGATGTTTTCAAATTTACATCTACATTTATATAAAGCATTAGCTTCATTTTAAGATTATAATGAAATCTTAAAGTTTGTATGTCATTCCAGTGCGAAGTAAAGAATCTCAAGTGTAGTGGTAACAATGATTTGTGAGATTCCTCACTTCGTTACTAATTACATTTTTTATTTTACTCTGCAAAACAAAGCAAAAGTTCTTGAACCAGATGTCCTACATCTGCAAGATGTAGGACATCTTTATCTTTTAAACTTTG
>CAZCLJ010000420.1:0-3319 GCA_964499465.1 uncultured Hyphomicrobiales bacterium | reverse complement strand
TCAATTATCAATTATCAATTATCAATTATCAATTATCAATTATCAATTGTCAATTATCAATTATCAATTAAATAAGTTCTGGTTTGGAGAAAGCAACGTCTTTTTTTTCTTCAACAGGAAATGAGTTTTTCTTGGGGAAAACATTGGAATGAGCAGAAATGTTTAGCAAAATCCCCATCGCAGCAGAATAGAAGAAAACTGCCGTTCCGCCGTAGCTAATGAAAGGCAATGGAAGTCCAGTCGCTGGTAAAAGTCCGCAATTCACTGCAATACTAACCACCATATAGAAAGCAAAAGTCAAAATAATACCAGCAGAAAGCAAGTATCCAAAAAGGTCTGGTGCCTTTCGAATTATCTTAAATCCACGCCAGAAAATCAGAATAAATACCGCAATTATTATTAATGTTCCAATGAAACCATATTCTTCGCCTATTATAGAAAAAATGAAATCGCCATAAGATTCGGGGAGGAACAAGTGGCTTTGGCGACTTTTTCCGGGACCTACTCCCCAAAGTCCGCCATTCCCAAATGCAATAATTGCTTGATTTACCTGATAATTTATATTCTCTGAAATATTTGTATCGCCAAGAAAACTTAGTATTCTTTGCATCCTGTAAGGAGCAGAAAGCCCGTAAAGTATTATTCCTGTTAAAGATGCTGTTGAAAATGAAAGCAGATGTATTAGATTAACATTTCCAATAAACATTACTGAAGTCGCGACTAAGAAAATAACGCCGGCAGTAGAAAAATTGGGCTGAAGTGCGATTAAGCCGACAATCACAATAGTCCAAATCATTAGTGGAAGAAACCCAAATTTAAAATCTTTAATTACTTCTTCGCGTTGGGATATTATACAGGCAAAATGCAGAACTAAAGCGAATTTTGCTAACTCAGACGGTTGAAAACTAAAAGGACCAATATTTATCCAGCGATATGCATTATTAACTGGTGGGCTAATAAAATACACAAGTATTAAAAGTAATATTGAAGATAATATAATCGGAAAAGATGCTTTTTCTAATTTATGATAATCAAATTTTGCAAAAACGAAAAGAATAATCAAGCCAAAAAGCACCCTTATAGTGTGGTTAATAAACAAAACGTCTGAATGAGCATACCTGACTTCTGCAATTGAAGCACTTGCACTATAAACAAAAGCAATGCTAAAAAGCATTAATCCGACAACCGATAGTAAAATATACCAATCTATATGACCTTTTTCCATTATTTTAATTTTTTTTATTTAATTTTCAAATATTTTTTGTATTTTATTACAAAAATAAAAAAATTTTTCAAGTAATCTGAAAACAAGATTATGAAAATTATATTAAGATTATTGATTGCATTATTTTTAAGCATATTTTTGAATTCCTGTGCTATAAAACCAGTTATATTGCAAGAGCTAAGCTGTCCTCCAAAAGAGCAGGATTGCCGTCCTAATCAGTGGGCTGGGATTGTTTACGATACAAGCCGTGAATTTCAGCAGCTTTCAGATAGCTATTACGATTTCCAATGCGTAAAAAATCTGAATTCAAAAAATGATGAATGGGCAATTTCCTTTATTAACACAAAAGATGTTTTGCTTACAACTTCAGATGGAGACCGCCAATATGTGATGATAGGAAAAATGGATACTGATTTGAGTGGAAGAATTTCTTCTGGAGTTGGAATTCCACTTGACGGAAATATCGGCTCTTTTTCTGTAGTTGGGAAAGATTTGGTTTTTGCCTGCTCGAAAGATGATGACAACTCAGTTACAGGCAACGCAAATCTTTATACTGGAAAAATTTCTGCAAATATCATTTTTGATGTGCAAAACATCCCACGCCCAATTTATTATAACGAATACGTTTGGACCTCCCAACCATCTGTATCTAAAAATAAAGATGTTATTTTCTTTAGTTCTGACAGACCGGGTGGAACTGGTGGAACAGATATTTGGTTTTCAATACTTTTAGAAGATGGGCGCTGGGGACAACCGATTAATTGTGGTAAAAATGTTAATTCAAGATGCGATGAATTAACTCCATTTCTTACAAATAATGGCAAACAACTTTACTTTGCATCGTCTGGATTTGAAACAGTTGGTGGCTACGATATTTTCGTTGCTGAAATAAGCGAGGAATTCTGGAATGATGTTCAAAGGAAAGAAGTTTCACAAAGCAAAGTTGAGCAATATTTCCCTAAATATACAAATATGCGTCCACCATTGAATACTGCTGCCGATGAACTCTACCCAAGTTGCCCGGGAGATTGCAATGATTTGCTTTATTACAGTTCAAATCAATTTACATTGGTTAATAATCCACCAGATGACAAAGGTGGCTTCGATTTGTTTGTCCGACGAAAAATTATTAGGAAAAAAGCAAGTGAGCCAACTGAAGAAAATATTGCAAAGAAACAAACAAAAGATACTTTAAAAGTTGATGTTTCTGATTTATTGACTAATACTGTTTTTGTCAATCCAATTTATACTTTGGAAGGAAAGGTTTTTAATGCAAGAAAACATACTCCCATTTCTAATGCTGAAATATATGTAAAACTAATAGATAAGGAATCATTAATAAAACAGTATATAAGCAAACATAAAACAGAAAAAGACGGGACTTACTCTTTTCCATTAGAAAAAGGAACTGAGTTTGAAGTTACTGCTCAAGCTAAAGACTTTTTCTTTGATTCATTTAAGTTGCTTGTCGAAACAACGGATACAACTTCATATATCAATAAGGATTTCTATATTCCAGAAATTCTTACTTTGAGAATAAATTTTCCTACTGATATTTACGATGCCCCTTATAAATTCACTCTTGATAGTAACGGAGTAGAAACAAACCGCACATGGGAGGAAGAACTTGATTTACTTGCTCAAAATATTATTGATTCAAAAAATGAAATTTCACAAATCAATTTAGTTGGGCATACTGACGACGTGGCAAGCATTGAATACAATCAGCAATTAGGAAAGCGTAGGGTGGATTTTGTTATCGTTGAATTGATTAAAAGGGGGGTTCCAGCTGAAATTCTTTCAGGACGCTCTGCAGGTAAGCTTGAACCACTACAAAAAAGGAAAAAGGAAGATTTAAGCATATTCAGAAAACGCTTACGTAGAGTAGAATTACAAAAGATTTTTAAATCAAAGTAGCGCTTATAAATATTTTTTTAGATGTCCTACATTTTCTAAATGCAGGACATCTTTACACCTAACACAATACAATAAACTAACAATTAACAATTAATAATTAATAACTCAACTTTCCTAGTTGTCATAAGTGTTTGTAATATATAAATAATATAGAAAAGAACAAAAGTGGTAAAAAAG
>CAZCLJ010000419.1:3284-3373 GCA_964499465.1 uncultured Hyphomicrobiales bacterium | reverse complement strand
CATTTACTAATTTAACTCTTTTTTATTAATTTCACAACATTTCCAGTAGAACCAATTTTGCAAATACATAATAAAATCCCTGGCGGGAT
>CAZCLJ010000419.1:2460-3184 GCA_964499465.1 uncultured Hyphomicrobiales bacterium | reverse complement strand
AAATCGGTTTCGCTCTTTGATTTTTCTACAATAATCTAATCCCTGGCGGGATAAATCGGTTTCGTTGTTTGATTTTTTCTACAATAATAAAATCCCTGGCGGGATAAATCGGTTTCGCTCTTTGATTTTTCTACAATAATCTAATCCCTGGCGGGATAAAAGAAGAAGAATTTAAGATGTGCCACACTTTCTTAAGTGTGGCACATCTATTAAAATAACCTAAACTCGAAAATTTGAAGAAGATATAATTTTTTTCAAAAAAATATTAAAAAAATAAAAAAATATTTTGTTTTTTTTATTTTTCCTTTGTAAGTTAAAATAAAATTAGTTGTTCTTTCTTGTAAACTTGTTTATCAAGTTTTGATTTATATTTTTTATTTCTGTCAAAAGTAAATATTTTTCTGTTCTTATTTAATATTTCCTACAATAGTTCTGATTTGTAGATAGATTAAATATTCCTGAAGAGTAATATAATAATATAACTGAATGATTATTTTATTTTTTTTCCTTATATTTCCTTAATCTATTCAAAATATATTATAAAATTCTTATAAAGCATATTTATTAATTTGGAAAATATGAACTTTAGTAGTTTTAATGCTTCCAAAAGAGGAAATGATACTTCCAAAAGAGGAGATGATGCTTCCAAAAGAGTGTATGATACTTCCAAAAGAGTGAACGATGCTTCCAAAAGAGTGGACGATACTTCCAAACGAGTGAATGA
>CAZCLJ010000419.1:0-2360 GCA_964499465.1 uncultured Hyphomicrobiales bacterium | reverse complement strand
TGCTTCCAAAAGAGTGAACGATGCTTCCAAAAGAGTGAACGATGCTTCCAAAAGAGTGAACGATGCTTCCAAAAGACATAGCAATTTTTTTTCTGAGTAGTCACATAATTTAAATAAATTTTCATTTTTTTTTCAATAAAATCAAAAGGAATTTAAAATGGCAAAAAGTGAAGTAAGAAGAAATTACAATATGACAGATGGCGAACTGGCTATGTTTACGTCAAATCTTTGCATTACCTTGACGCGAGACGTTGCTGACCTTCAAAAATTCGGAATTACAACAGCAGTAATAGCTGAATTGAAGGCGCTTGGCGATGAATTTGAAAACCTGCCGATTGATGATTTTTATCTTGGCGATGCAAAAGATTCTACTGCAAACAAATTAGAAAAAATGGAAGCAGTGAAAATGTTTATGAAAGAGATGGCTCTAAGGGTGGAAATGAAATGGGGGCAGAATTCCGGAAAATACACCCGACTGGGAATTGTCGGAATGAACCAGTTTACAGAAGAAAAACTTTTAATCAACGCAAGGTCCGCTCACACTCTTATGACAGAACTACTACCAGAACTAAGCAGTCAGGGCTTAACTCAGCAAATGCTTGACGATTTTGAAGCGGCTAATGATGCCTTTGAAGCTGCCCGTAATACCCAAAAAGAAATTACAGAAGAAAGAGATAGCACTTCAGAAATACGTGTTATAAAGGGCAACGAACTTTATAAACTTGTTTCGATGTATTGCGAAATAGGTAAAAAAATCTATGTCAAAGATAGTCCAGCCCGCTACAACGATTACATCATCTATCAAAAGGAGGCAGGCGGTTTGTCTGTCCCTGCCAATTTCTTTTACGATTTTATTGGTAAAACTTTCTGGTGGGATGTGGTAAATCACGCCACCAGTTACCAGTTGGAAAGAAAAGAAGGCGAGGGCTATGCGGAGATTTATGCTGGTAGCGACACAAGTTACCAGTATAATCCACCTGACGGGCAGGGATTTTATCGTGTAAGGGCTAGAAATATGAATGGCTTCGGTCCCGCAACCGAAGACCTTGAGCAATGGTATTTTGCCGTTCTTCCACCGGCAAGCAATTTAGTAATCAATGACAGCGAAATGAACCCCGGACAATACCGCTTAACCTGGGATGCCGTTCCCACAGCAACAGAATACAGCGTTTACCGTTCCGTAGTGAATAATGGGCAGCCAGCAGGGGATTATTCCCTTCAGGGCAAAACCGCAGATGCAAGTTTCGTAATAAATGCAGAAAGTGGCAAGCGGAATTATTTCCACGTGAACACTAAGAATATGAGTCAGTATGCGGCGCCGAGCGAGGCGGTGTGGGTGGAGGTTTAATTGGTGGTCGGTAGTCGGTTTATGGTTTATGGTTTTAGGTAATTAAGTCATTTGTCATTAGTAAAAGAAATAATACAATTAACAATTATTACTGTGTTCCAAAATTTCGCAAAGGTTAAGAAACTCGTGAGAAAGTGTTTGCTATCAACTCCTTCCAAAACTGTATTTTGGAAGGAAAGTTTCTTTCCAAGTTGGGCTTGGGAAGGAGAGGAAAAGTGTGTTTATTTTTAATAAATGAATAATTCAGGTAATAAAATGATTATGGAAAAAATTGAAGTATTTATTAGTTATGCTCATGAAGATTCTGAAATTGCTTTTAGAGTATATAACAAATTATCAGAAGCAGGAGTAGTTGCTTGGATTGATAAAGAATGTCTTAAAGTGGGACAAAGATTGGATATTGAAATTCCCAAAGTAATTAATCAATGTTCATTTTTTCTTGCTATTTTTTCATCAACTGCTGTTATTAAACGTGGTTATGTTCAAAAGGAATTTAAGCTTGCGCTAGAAGTTGTTGCTAAATTACCTTCTGAACAAATATTTGTTTTACCTGTAAGAGTTGATGAATGCGAGGTACCTTTTGCATTCCAAAATCTTCATTGGGTTGATTTATTTCCTTATCTTGATAATGGAATAGAAGAAATTTTGAAGGTTATTAAAAATGGAAAACATACTCAAAAACCACTACTAACAAAAGAGAATACTATAAAAACAATTAAAGAATTATTCATTGAAACGATTTCAGGTTCAATTAATTACTTAATAGCAAAAAGAGACAAAAAAGGTCATTGGGGTGACGTTCGAAGTACTACACTTGCTCTCTGGGCATTGAATGAAATTATTAAATATACCGATATTAGTAAGGAAGAATATGATATACTTAATGACAAAAAAAAGTTAGCAAACAAGTGGCTTTCTTCAAGAACTAGTATATCGTTTCATTAAAATTCTGACATTTTGAAATCATATTTTTTCCATTTAAATACTATAGGGGTTTCATTTAATTCTTTAA
>CAZCLJ010000418.1:0-3378 GCA_964499465.1 uncultured Hyphomicrobiales bacterium | reverse complement strand
GCATATTGCATATTGCATATTGCATATTGCATATTGCATATTGCATATTGCATATTGCCGCTTTTTTGAGACTTTTTGCTCATAAAATATCCTTTTAAATTTTTGTGAAAAACTACACTGTTATTTACAAAAATATTTTTAATTTTCCAAATATTTTTTTAATTTTTTTTTATTATGAACAAAAATTAATTTATTTATTGATTTGTCTTAAGCATAAAATAAAAAGATGTCCTACATCTTCGAGTTGTAGGACATCTTTTTATTTTTGGTATCAACGACTTGCGAGATTCTGTGCTGCTTACCGGAATGACATCTTTACTTTTTTCGGTCATTCTGAAGCGAATATAAACGAAGACGTTTACTTTTGAGAAAATGAACTAAATGAGAAGAAAGTCATACTATCAACAAGTTGATAGCATGACAAAAATATTCTTTCTGACTTCAAAGAATAGATATTCCATATCTTGTAGATATGGAATATCTGCCTGTGTAAATATCTGTAAAACATATAGTTACGTGCTAAAAAAGCCGAAGTGGTTCATTAGGAGCGTTGTGAAGAATCCAGAGAAAAGTGGTTCAAAAAAAATTTTCTGGATTCTTCGCTGCGCTTCAGAATGACGCTTTTCGTGATGTCATCTCCATTAAAATAAAGCATTTGCATTATCGTGGGATTAAGAATGACAAGACAATTTATCATTTATCACTTATTCAAAGATTATTTTGCCTAAATTGTTGTCTAATTTTATATTGTTTTTTATTTTGTTGCCAGTGTTGAGTTCTCTTCTTAAACGTTTGAAACTGAATAAGGGTTCGCCACTATTTGACAAAACAATTTCCCCTTGTAACAGCAGTAGAACTTTATCAATAAACTTTTTGATTTCGCTTTCACTTTGCTTGGAATATTTTCCTGAATTAATATAATTAGATAGATAATTAAATGAAATGTCATTTTGGAAATTATCGAAAATAGCTTTGTAGTGCAATCTGATTTTGTTCCGTTCTAATCTTTTATTTTCCAATTTAGTATAAATGACGCTCCGAATAATCGGAACTAAAAAGAAAAGAGCAGAGAAAATAAAAGGAATCCAGCCGAGAATAACAGCGATTGCAGTAATAGTAGTATCGCCTGTTAATTGAAATCCCTGAAGCTCTTCGACCTGCATTGCCATTTCGTTAGCAGTTGCAGAGAAAGAATTGGCATTAATAAAAATCAGAGAAAAAATGAGATTAAAAACATTCATACCTGCAATGGCAAGGTTTCGTCCAGTTTTATTTCCAGTCAAAAGGTAAGGGGCTTCAAATTCGTCCCAGAACAGTTCAATTTCGCCGGCTTTTAAATTTGAGTTTCCTTTGCTTAAAATATTTGGGAAATAAGCAATAAGCGTTCCATCTTCAGTGATTTCCGGCTCACCTTGGAATTTGATTAAATATTCAGACATTTTTAATTCGGCTTCTTCGTAGCTAAGCCCGGCGAGAGCAATTAAATCAGCAGTTGTTAAAACTCCCTTATTTTCACGCAAAAACGCAAGAACTTCCTTTTCGTTAGCAAGGTGGTCGATATTTGGACGTTGAGGACCGAATACGAAGTCATAAACAGACTGGACGAAGCGTTTTTTTGGTTCAAGTCGGTCTGGTTCGCCGCGCATCCGTTGATTATAAGTCCTATACCTGTAGCCGTGGCTATCCATTGCGTAAATAATCGCAGCATTAGTAGCAGAATGCATAAACAAATCAGCGAACAAATGTCCAATGTTTGGAAGTTTTATGTCTTTATTATCTCTGTTGCTTGAAGAGGCGGCAATCATTGCAGCAATCATAATGATTACATATAAAATAAAATAAACTACAAGCATAATAGTAATCCAAACTTTAAAGAATGCTTTAAAGCCACGCCAGAGCAAATCGCCGACATCGTTCATTATTTCTTTAAAGGATTTTTTACCTCTTCTTTCGAGCTTTGCACCAAAATTATAAAGAACTTCGCCTTTTACAGTAACCTGCAATTTGCATTGATAAGTTGAAATTAACTCCCGAAGCCCTTCTTTAATATTGTCTAAGGAAAGACCTGTTGCTGTGCTTGCATCGGAAACAGTAAATTTCCCTTTTACTTTCTCTAATTGCGGTTCTATTCTCTTAATTATTTCCTGAATTGATAACTCTTTCATATTTTTAATTTGTTTTTTATTAATTTTGTTTTTTTAAATTTAACTAAAATATTATGTTTTTTTTTATTTACCAAAAACTAATAAAACATACACTCAACTACCTAAAGATTATTAATTATCTGACAACTATTTTTATTCTGTTTTTTACATTAAGTTGCTTTGACGAAAACAATATTTCAAAAGACGAATTAGAGCCAAAAATCTTTTCTTTTTCTAAAGATACTGTTAGCTGGGGTGAGGAACTTACTATTTTTGGTAAAGAGCTCGGACTACTTCCAAGCGATGGCGAAATTATTTTTGAAAATGGACTTAAAATTAATACAAATTCTTGTATTCGCTGGAATCATTCTCAAATTACTTTCCAAATGCCAATAAATTCAAAATCCGGAAATATTTATATTAAATTTGAAAATAAAATAAGTAATAAATTGTATTTAAACATCATAGACCTTTCTTTTTTAGAAATGGTCGAAGTGCCCGCTGATACTTTTCAAATGGGGTCTTACTTCGGTTTAAAAAATGAATTGCCTGTGCATAATGTCATTTTATCCCGAAACATTTTAATTTCTAAATATGAAATTACACAATTTCTATATGAATATACTATGGGCGAAAATCCAAGTATTCAGACGGCAAATTCTTTACCAGTCCATAACGTAAAATGGCTTGATGCAATCAAATTTTGTAATGCACTTTCAAAGCGTCTTCTTCTTGATACCTGTTATAATATAGATGGCGAAGAAGTAAGTTTAAATATTGAATCCAATGGTTTTCGTCTGCCTTCTGAAGCAGAATGGGAATATTGCTGCAGAGCAGGGAGCAGCGCAGATTACGGTGGAACTGGGATATTAGATGAGATGGGCTGGTTCAATAGAAATTCCGGTTTCCTAATTCAGCAGCCGGGCAAAAAGAAACCCAATGATTTTGGAATATACGATATGCACGGTAATGTTTCTGAATGGTGCTGGGACTGGTATGATGAAAATTATTATAAAAACTCTCCTTTAAAAGACCCACTCGGACCTGATGCTGGCACAAGGCGTGTTGTCCGCGGTGGCTCCTCCTCTGACGGGAACGACTATGCACGCTCTTCTTCACGTAATTTTAATCAGGGCACAGCAGAATTTGTTGGTCTTAGATTAGTTAGGAATAAGTAAGTTAGTGATTAGTGATTAATGATTAATGATTAATGATTAATGATTAATGATTAATG
>CAZCLJ010000417.1:0-3403 GCA_964499465.1 uncultured Hyphomicrobiales bacterium | reverse complement strand
TCTTGTCATTCTGAACGAAGTGAAGAATCTCACAAGTCATTGCTACCACAGAGTTAGAGATTCTTCACTTCGTTCAGAATGACATACTTTTTGTTATAACTGCGAAATCATTCTTTACGAGGCAACTCTCCTAACTCCTTTATTTTCGTTATGGGGTTGGGAGTTTTGAAGGTATGGAATTCTGAAAGTGGGTTCTTAATTCTTTTTTAAAAATTAAAACAATCAAAATCAATCGAATAAGTAATACCAATTATTCTCTTAATATCAATTTTCTTCATATTAAATTCGCTGTCGTAAGTATAGTCTAAATCTATTTTTTGATTTTTAAATGGTTCAAATTCAATGCCAAATCTGAGCTTATACCGATTGAACCTGTCTCCTTTGTCATAATTAAACCTGTAAAAAATCTCACCTGAAACGAAAGGACTTACTGGGAAATCTTTAATGTTGTATTGAACCCCAAAACGATTTCTTATATTGTTTTCTTTCTCATTTTCTTTATACGGCTCGTTTTCGTATCGGATTCTTAAATTCAGATTAAATCTGTCAATATCAAAACCTGTTGATGCAGCCAATAAATAGACATCATCACTTGTATTATCTCTTCTTGATTTTAATCTGTAAGTAGCTGATAGTTTTAAAAAATCAGTTATTCTGTATTGCAAACCTACATTAAGAAGGTTACAATCCAACTGGTCAATATTTTTTTCAAATCTCATTTCGTCAGAAAGCTGAAGAGACAAGCCGCTAAATAGTTTAAAATTTAATTCAAATTCAGACCAAAGCTGCAAGTCATTTGACTTTACTTTCTGTGATTTCGCATCACTAAAAGGAATTAATAAAAGCAGTAAAAGCAATAAAAAAAATCGTTTTTGCATTAGGTAATTCTTTTAATTATAATAAAAAACATTAATAAGGGCAGTATCGCGTAGAAAATCAATTTTACCAATTTCGTATCTGTTTATTTTCAAGCCGGTTCTTTCTTCAATATCTTTAATTAAATCGCTTTGCCTTTCTGGCTTAATCAATTCAATTTTTTCGTAAATAATCATCTGTTTAACTTCATTTCTAATCCAAGCTTTTTCAAGTATATAAGTCAGGCCTACTATAGCAGCATTTGTGAAAATCATTTCAATAAGACACACTGATGGGCTTGCTATAGCATTGATTATTGCAATACTAATTGCAATGAACATATAAGTCATTTCCTTAATTGGAACTGTTTCTGTTCTGTAGCGTAATATAGAAAAAATTGCGAAAATCCCGAAAGCGAAACCCAAACTGAGTTCAATACTGCTTAAAAAGTAGCATATAAAAAATACAATCATATTAAACATTAAAAGCGTGAAAAGGTAATCCTTATTATGTCTAACACGAAAATAAACATACTTTGCAATTATTATTATTACAAGAACATTTAGTCCAAACCTAATGAAAAATTCAGCTACGTTGCTCAGATTCAAATTATATCCTATTATGGCTTCCATTAGCTTCCTTACAAATTTTATTTATTAATAATATTTTTGGCTTATATCTGTTGTATTTTATATTCGGAATTGTATAAATCCCTCCAGTGCAATATTTACTTATTGAGTATTCCTCAATTCTTTGTTCTTCCATCAAAGCTTTAAAAAATGTATTATTATTGCTTTTTAAATTTTTTCTTTCCGCAATTACCAAACCATCAATCCGTTTGGATTTATAACTACTAATAAAGTCAATATCGAAATCAATTGTGATTTTCTCGGGAAGATTTTTATTAGTTAAGGTTATTCTTTTGTAATAAACTTTAACTGATGGGAATAAATTTAATAAATCTATATTATACTTTTTAAGGAAATTTATTTCATCTTCATTTAAATTCCCGTTTGCATTTAAAATTGGCAATCGGTGTTTTTCAGTTTTTCCCTTGTTATTTTTTAGTTTTAACTCAAAGTAAGTCTGATTAGAGTTGTCATAATTTCTTTTCCGTACTTTAAAGCGCGTTCTTTTGCCATTGATGTGCATTCTATGGAGGGAATAATCTGCTGTATCGTAGTATTGATTGTAATAATTAAAGCAACGTTTTTCATTTATGCTTAATACATTATATTCACTAATTAAATTATTTAAAATATTTTCTAATAAATCATACGAAAAAATATATTTTGTATCAAATCTATCTAATAATCTCATCTGCTCTAATTCTTTTAAATCAGCAGTTTCAAAACTAAAAATTACCTCGTTTATTTCTTCAGAATGATGCATTATACAACAATAATATATTTTTTTTGAAATAAAAACACAAAAATACAAAGAAAGTAACAAGATTTATTAATTTTTTCTTAATATCTTTATTCAAAATTAACTTTTTATTTAATAGAAAATATGCCTTCTTTTAAAAATTTTCTCTAAATATTTTATATGTTTTTAAAACTTTTATCTTTTTTTTAAAAATAAACTTTTTCAATTTAGATAAACACAAAAAAACGAATTTCGTTGCAAAATTTTCTTAATTTTTTTAAATAATATAAGAATTCCAGATGTCTCGTAGTTTGTTATTTCGCAAACTTGTCATTTCGACCCCCCAGATAAAGCAAGTGTTTTATTTAAATAGAGATGACATAATTCTAAACTTTTGCAAAGTTAAGAAACTTTACAAAAGTAGAAGAAATCTTCTTACTTTCAGAACTCCTTACCTCTCGTAAAATGTAATTTCGCAAACAATGTTGGAATATCGTAATATAAATTTATTCTATTATATAAAAGAACAACTTACGAATATTATGTATGTAATAATTACGAATAAAGCGAAATTAATATTTGCGAGGCAAATCTTCTAACTTCTTTATTTTCGTTAATGGGTAAGGAGTTCTGAATTTGCAAAAGTTTCTTAACTTTTGTAAAGTTTAAAACAAAGATGTCATTTGTAAACGAAGTGAGGAATCTCACAAGTCATAGTTAACAAAGGGTTTGGTATTCTTAATTGCGTTTCTAACAAAATAAATTTATTATCAGATTTTAAATGCTTTGTAACAAAAATTTAAAATATTTTTTCCTTGGATTTCTCAAAAAAGTAGTATTTATTAGATTTCTTTATTGTAAATTTGCTATATGTTAAAAAGTCTGCGATAATAAATATGATTAGACAAAATGTTGGAATTATTAAGGAATTGAAAAAAAAGCCATACGACCAACAACAGATAATATGAATTATTTCTTAACAAATACTTACTGAAAAACCAATATTAAGGAATTTGTCAATTAAGGGTGATAGTGTAATAATTTATTGAAAACCTAATAAACATTTCTTGTCATTTCGAACCCCCAGATAAAGCAAGTGTTTTATATAAATGGAGATGACATAATTAAATACTGTCATTCTGAGGCGAATATAAACGAAGACGTTTACTTTTGAGAAAAT
>CAZCLJ010000416.1:0-3419 GCA_964499465.1 uncultured Hyphomicrobiales bacterium | reverse complement strand
TATAAAGCACTACTACTCTATATTTACTTCATTTTATCTACTAGGAAAGTTGAGTATTAAAATTTAACTTCTTATTATAAAATATGCGAAACACCAAACTACGAGGCATCAGGAGCTCTGAGCTTACGATTTATAAATATATTCCAATTTATTTAGTAAATTTGTAATTTAAAATAAACTTGAAGTGATATAGTCAATTTTTATAAATGAAGAGGTAATAAATGAAAAGATTAATTTTATTTGCATTAATTTCTATCTTGTCAGTATTTTCAGCAACTTCAAAAGAAATCAAATTATATTTTGAAAACAAGCAACGCACCCCTTATTCTGACAATGAAAGTACAAGCCCTCTTTATAAAATAACATTTGATACTTTGCGCATATATTCATTCGGCAATCCAGATAAAGATAAATTGCTTCCAGTGATTTACCCGGATATGAAAAATTCCAAAGACACTGCTATTATTAAACAATTTTTTACTGGCTGGGATAATCCCGCATACAACCGAATCAGCATTTCGCTTATTGGCAATTATAAATCAGATACAACTTATATCTGGGTGGATTTAAACAATAATTTAAACTTTTCCGATGACAATTCCTTTTATACATTATACAAGGATTCATCTGTTCACATTTCATTAATCAATTCAAAGAATCCTCAAGGAAAGTTCATATATCGAATTTCAAAAAAAGTTTACAAAGATTCAGATGAAAAAGCACAAATTTCACAACATTATAGTAATAATGATGCCGTCAGAGGTTTTATAACAGTTGAGCCGGATTACTGGTTTAGTGAAACACGCCTTAATATCCTTTCCTGCGATACCCTTATTAATGGAAAAAAAGTCCAAATTGGATTAATGGACTGGAATTGCAATGGATTATATGATGATATTGATACAATTTCACCAGATAATTTCCAATCTGACAGAATACTAATTGGGGAATATGGTAATCGCGTAATTTCTTATGAACCGAGCGACGGGGCTGTAATATTGCTTCCAGAATCCTTAATGAAAATTAATAACAAGGTATATTCTGTTAAAAAAGTAGAGCAAACTGGAAAATATCTGATTTTGGAGGAAAGCAACAAACCATATAATTTATTATCTGTTGGCGATTTCCTTCCTGATTTGGAATTTAAGCTATTTAGCGATGAAATGGTAAATTTAAAAGATTATATCAAAAAAGATAAATATAATCTAATTAATATTTGGGCTTACTGGTGTCAGGGCTGTGTTTATTCTATTACAAAACTCACTGAACTTGATTCATTGTTTTCTGACAAGTTAAATATTATAGGTCTTCATGACTTCCAAAGCGAAGAAGATGTTGCAAAAAGATTTATTAATAAATACGGTGCTAAATGGAGTCAAGGTTTTCTAACTCCGGAAATTGGTAAAAAACTACTTTCTTCAGGTGGCTATCCTTACTATATTTTGATTTCTCCAGATGGAAAAATTAAAAAATTTAATATCAGTTTGGCTGAATTAGAAGAGTTGTTAAAAACTGCTAAATAAAGGTCTTCCTTTATCTTGGGGTTGCCAATGACATCTTTTTTATACAAACTAATGAAATACAGAACAGCACTAAGAAACCCCCTGCCCCCTTTGAAAAAGGGGGTAAGACAAATCCCCCTTTTTCAAAGGGGGCAGGGGGTTTTCTGAAACTATATATTTCATAATGATCTTTTATACTTATGTCATCTTCATTAAAATAAAGGTCTTGCTTTATAAGGGGGTTCGAAATGACTCTTAAAATCGGAAAGATAAGAACAAATTAGTATATAAAAGAAGACGCTTGCTTCTCATTTGTTCATTTTCATAAGAGTAAACATCTTCATTAATATTCACCTCTGAATGACAATTTTAAAACTTACCTTGAACAAAAGATAATCCTACATAATTCTTTTACAACTATTTTTCCTAATATTCGTTTAATTCAATTAATTTTGTAATAAAAAAATATCACTTTTTGTAATTTATTGAAAATTGTTGATATAGAATAAATTGAATTTTTAAAATAATCACATTAAAAAAATGGGCGAATTTACATATTGGATAGAATTTAGCATATTTGTTGTATTTCTTCTTGCTTTGGATTTATTGGTTTTCAACAAGAAAGAACATGAAATTAAAATAAAGGAAGCAATGCTTTGGTCTGGATTCTGGATATTTCTTGGCTTAGCGTTTGGTGTTTTCGTGTATTATATAAAAGGAACAGAAAGTGCTTTGCAGTATTTTTCAGCATATTTTATTGAAAAATCGCTAAGCGTAGATAACCTTTTCGTTTTCCTTATGATTTTTACCTATTTCAAAGTACCGGGTAAGTATCAGCACAGGACACTATTTTGGGGAATAATTGGTGCATTGGTAATGAGATTTATATTTATCTTTGCTGGTGTTAAACTAATTGAAACATTCGATTGGATTCTTTACATTTTTGGTTTGATGCTTATTTATTCCGGTTACAAAATCGTTAAGGAAAAAGATAAGGAACTTCATCCTGAAAAGAACCCTATTATTAAAGCATTTAAAAAGATTATGCCAGTAACCAGCAATTTTGTTGAGGGTAATTTTTTTACAAGAATAGATAAAAGATTGTTTGCCACTCCTTTGTTTATCGTTCTTCTTGTTATTGAATCAAGCGATATAATGTTTGCAATAGATTCAATTCCTGCTGTGCTTGCAATTTCACAGGATATGTTTATAGTATATACTTCAAATATAATGGCTATACTTGGATTAAGAGCGCTTTATTTTGCATTGGCTGTTGTAATGAAGTATTTTAAATATTTAAATTACGGGCTTTCGATTATTCTCGTTTTTGTTGGTATAAAGATGATGCTCCAACACTTTTACCATATTCCTGTAGAATATTCACTACTTTTTGTTGGCTTAACCTTAGCTGTAACTATGCTTATTTCTGTAATTGCCAGCAAAAAAGAAATGAAAAATAATTAATAATTTTTCTGTCATTCTGACGGATGCAAGAATATATCTTTAATTTCGAAAAGAATAAGATATATTCTGGCATTCTTCAGAATGACAAACCAGCGAAATAACAAACTTCGTGAAGTCTGGAGTTCTGGGCCCAATAACCCCACGTTCTTAACAATACTTTTTACAGCCATACTATCAACAAGTTGATAGTATGGCTTTTGGTAATTTCTTATTACTTATTAGAAAATAATTCCAATTATAGATGAGTCCCCTCTAAAAAGGTAGTTCTTTGAATTTTGTTAAATATCTCAAAAATTATTTCCTTCATAAATGAGCTATTGTTGTAATTCGTTAAAAGACTTATTATATTGTGTCATTTCGAACCCCCAGATAAAAGAAGACTTTTATTTTAAATGAGAATGACATAATTTTCCGTGTCATTCTGACGGATGTCAGAATCCATCTTAAAAAAAG
>CAZCLJ010000415.1:0-3419 GCA_964499465.1 uncultured Hyphomicrobiales bacterium | reverse complement strand
AAACCAAGAATTTAATAAAGTCATACTATAAACTTGTTTATCGTATGACTTGTATAAGTATTATCTATACATATAGTTACGTGCTATATAAAACAAAGTGGTTCATTAGTAGTGCAGCGATTAATCTCAAGTTCCGTTGTGAGATTCCTCACTTTGTATGAGAATGACACAATATAAAAAGCTATTTAACTAATTACTTCATAAATAACATAAATATTCAAATATCAACACATAAGATAAAAATAATAAATATTTTTCTAACGTAATTTTAAATAAAATGGCTGCTAAAATTGAAAATAATCCGTTTGAAGAAGAATTTAACAGAGATGACGTTGTAAATCGTTATAATCAGAATGATGAGAACAACGATAAGACAAGCCCAAATAATTCAAAGGAAATCAATATTGATGTTTTATTGAAATATTCTGAAGAAGACTATCTAACTAGAAAATTTAAAGATGAGTTTTCTAATGATAGTATTACAAGCACTCCAACAGATGAAGAGTTATTATTAAAAAAGAATTTTAAAGACTTTTTAATTTTACCTAATATTTCAGGAAAACTTTCTGGAATAGCCAATTCAAATAGAATTCCAAGTGAAAATGTAAAACAGGATACTGGGTTTATTGAAATTTCTGACGATATGCCAGACGAAACTAATCATAATTCCGGAAACTCAACAATGCTAATTAACAGGAATAGCAGAAATGAAATAACCAGCATTGAAATACTTTGTAAGTGTGGCGAACGAACAGTTATTAATTTAGACTATGAACCTGATTAATCTGCTTTGGGTATTGGGACAGAATTCATTCTACCTTGGATGAAGCTCTGCCTTTTCTCCAAATAAGAAGTCGGTGCAGCTGGCGACCAGTAGCGGGGATTGGGCAATATAGCGGCTATTAATGCAGCTTCTCGTTTTGATAATTTTTCCGAACTCTTTTGAAAATATTTTTGTGAGGCGGCTTCAACCCCATAAACTCCGTTTCCCATCTCAATTACATTAACATATACCTCAAGTATTCTTTGCTTGCCCCAAATGTATTCTATTAAAACTGTAAAATACGCTTCCAATGCTTTCCTTACATAATTTCTGCTTTGCCAAAGGAATACATTTTTTGCGGTTTGCATTGATATTGTGCTTGCTCCGCGGACTTTTTTGCCTTTATGCTTTTCATTGAATTTCTTTGCATTTTCGATTGCTTTCCAATCAAAACCGCCGTGCTTCATATATCGTGCATCTTCCGCGGATACTACTGCTTTGAATACATTTTTTGAAATCTCGTCATAGCTTTTCCATTCCTTACTTATTCCTACTAATTCTCCGTCTAATGCTCCTTCAACCACTCTTATAACCATCAAGGGAGTTATTGGAGGATTTATAAATTTATAAAGCAATACTGTTAGCACTGAAAGAAGTAAAAATGCTCCTATTATCTTTAATATCCAAAAAAATATCTTTTTTATCATAGTTCCGCTTTTATTTATATTGCAAAATTACGATAAATATAATTAATTGCAAAGAATATTAATAAATGCAATTATTGAACTGATGGTTATATCAAGTTGCTTTCATAAATATTAATAAAGTGTCATTTCTCACTTTATCGCCAATGACATCTTTACTTGTAATGCTGTCGGTATCTATTTTGGTTTTCCCTAAAAACAAAGTAATATTTTGTCATTCGTCATTAGTTATTAGTAAAAATACTAATAACTAATGACTAATAACTAATAACGAAGATGTTATCTTTGTTTTAGTTGAAAATAGTCAAAATAAAAAAAGAGGTTCCTCAAATATTGTTTAATATTGTAAAATGAAAAATAACAATTTTTTTAACAAATTTGAAAGAACCTCAAATGACAAAGTTACAAAATTTATTAAATGAAAACAAATCATTTAAAGAAGCATTAGAATCAGATACAGCAACTAAGATAGCTTTATTAAAGAACAATTGTGAAATGCAACTGATTTTAATAAATTCAATATTAGAAGATGAGATGCAACAATATGCAGGTGAGCGTTATAATCGTGAAAAACCATACGACGGCAGATATAGTCGTTGGGGAAGCAATCCAAGTTCAGTTTATATAGGCGAGGAAAAAGTTCCAATCAATGTTCCACGTTTGTATGATAAAGAAGCACAATGTCATAAGCCAATAGAAACATTTGAGAAGCTAAAAGAAATAGTCCCGGACGAGGGTCGTTTAATGAATGGGATATTAAATGGTTTAAGCACAAATAATTATAAGTCAGTAGTAGAGCATTTTTTATCGTGTCGTGGGTTAAGCAGGAGTAACGTAAGTCGACGTTTCATAGAAGAAAGTACAAAGCTTTTAAAAGAATTTATGAGCAGGGATTTTAGTGAAGAGAAATTTGTATCCATCTTTATAGATGGTAAATATTTTCAGAAATCGCAGATAGTAATAGCTCTTGGTATAACAGAAGATGGCAGAAAGATAGCATTAGGATTTGTTCAGACGACGACAGAGAATTCGACAGCAATAAAAGGATTACTAACGAATTTAATAGATAGAGGTTTGAAATTTGAAGAAGGCATATTGTTTGTAATAGATGGCTCACGTGGATTACATAAAGCGATAGAAGAGACTTTTGGAGAATATGCAGTATTTCAGCGATGTCAATGGCATAAGCGAGAGAATGTATTAAGTTATTTAAATGATAAAGATAAGGAATATTTTAAGAAGAGATTAAAAAAAGCTTATTCATCGGAAAGCTATGCGGAAGCGAAATCGGAGTTGATGGATATATATAATGAGTTATTAAGAGTAAATCAATCAGCAGCAGGGAGCTTACTGGAAGGTTTAGAAGAGACCTTGACATTACATCGACTGGGCTTGTATGAGAAATTTGGACAGAGTTTTAAGACAACGAATAACATAGAGAGTTTGAATTCGCAGATAGGCAAATATACAAGAAATGTAAAGAACTGGAAGACATCAGACCAACGACATCGCTGGATAGCAGTAGGTTTATTAGAATCAGAGAAGCATATGCGTAGAGTAAACAATCATTATGAATTAAATATTATGCGAACATTAATTAAAAGAGAAGTTCAAGATAGAATAAATTCGATGATAAAGGAATAATATATTATGCAATATTATATATCATAATTATTAATATAATTTAAATTTTTAGTAAAAGCGAAATATGAAAAAATTAAATTAAACAGTAAAAAAGAGGAATAAATTTCAACTAAAATTTGGAAATGACCATAACGAATGACAAATGACCTTTAATACCAAGTTGCTTTTAATAATAAAATATGTTTATTTGTCATTTCGAACCCCCTTATAAAAGAAGACCTTTATTTAAATAGAGATGACATTTTTTTACACAGTCATTCTGAGGCGAATATAAACGAAGACGTTTACTTTTGAGAAAATGAACTAAA
>CAZCLJ010000414.1:0-3421 GCA_964499465.1 uncultured Hyphomicrobiales bacterium | reverse complement strand
AAAGCAACGTAGTTGCTTCCTGTTTGTAGAAAAAGTATTTTGAGTTTGCAAAACTTCGTAGGAGTGTTCTGTTTGTATTAAAGATAGGTCGCAACGACGTTGCTTTTCTTTTTTTTCATCATTATTTCTACAAACAGGATACTTCTACGGAATTGAAAGAAAACAAAACTCTTTCCACGCTAAGTTCAAATACTTTTAACAGATTTTTACTTTCGCAAAGCAAGAAGATCTAAATACTTTGCGAAATTTTCTTAACTTTCGTAAAGTTTGTAGGATAATTGAAAGCATATCATTGGCAAGCGTTGTGAAGAATCTCAAGTTTTGTGGTAACAATGACGTGAGATTTCTCGCTGCGCTTACCAATGACATCGTTACATTTGACCTTAAAAACTTTACTAAAGTTTTATAAAGTAGATGTCCTACATCTTGCAGATGTAGGACATCTTTATCTTATGTCATTCCCATTTAAATGAAGCACTTGCTCTATCAGGGGGTTCGAAATGACACTTTATTTGTATCAATAAATGCAACTTAGTATTAGAAAGTCATTTACTGAATAAAAATTCTTGAAATTAAGAGTATTGAACAGATAATTTATTTGACATTTTCCATTTCATATTTCTTTTCTTCATCAAAATCTAATGGATTGTAGTTGTTAGCAGTATTTGCTTTTTCCTGTGTATTTTCAATGTTTTTATTATTTTTTGCTTCTTCAATTTCTTTCAATTCACGAAATCTTCTTAATTCTTCATGTCTTCTGGCTTCAGCTTGCTTGAATTCTTCCTCCATTTGCTGTTGTTTAATTAATCTTTCTTCTTCATCAATTTTCCGTTGTTCTTCATCAATTATTCGCTGTTCTTCAAGTTCAACTTTTTTCTTTTCAGACATAACATAAATAATAGCCACCATAATTACACCGGCACCAAGATAAAAAGCAGAAAAAACGAGGAAGCTGTTCAAAAGTGCTTTAGTAAGTTCTACTTCATTACCTATAAAAATATAAATAAAGTAGATAATGCTTGCAAGCATACTTACCCGAAAAAGAACAGTGAAAGGGTATTTAAGAATTTTATTTATTCTTTTCCTTTCAATTTTCTCTTTTTTCTTAATGTATTGAGCTCTTTCCTTTTTCTTTTTTTCTTTTTCCTTTTGCTTTTGCTCTTGCAATTTTTTTTCAGCGGCTTCACTTTTTTTCCGTTCAAGCTCAAAATTTGTTTTTTGATTATCTTTTTTTGCCATAATTAGTTAAGAGATTTCTCAGTAATTGATGCCATTTTAATTATTTTATCGGATAAATTTGCCATTGCTTTAGAAACATCTTCATTTGGTTCAATTTTTACAAATAATTCCTGGCGAATAATAGACTGCCTGACAATTCTGTTGTAAGGAATATAACTTAATGGTATAAGTTCACAATTAAGGAATTTGTTGGTTGCCAAATTCATCTTATTTGATATATCATTAGCATCTTCAAAATCAATGACATTATTAACCAAAAGCGTTACTTTGTTTATATCTACATAATTTTTTATTATTTTTATAAGTGCATAACCATCAAGCAAAGAAGTGGGTTCGTCTGTAACTACAACTGACGAAAGATTAGAAGCACTACAGCATTGCAAGACTTCGTAAGAAGCACCGGCAGAAGTATCAATAATTATGAAATCAAATTCAGTATTTACTATTATCTCAGCCAACATTTTTATTAAATCAATACTCTGACTGTTTTCGGCACTAAACTGAGCAGGGGTTCCGGCAAGTAACCATAAATTCTCATTTATTGGAAAAATAGCCCTTTCAATTGAAATTTTTGAATTAAAAACATCCTGAAGGCGAGTTGGTGGCTCAACACCAAGCATTAAGTGTTGATTAGGAAAAAGCAAATCGGCATCCCAAATAAGTACCTTCATTCCTCTACTTGCAAGCAAAAAGCCCAGATTGGCTGTTAATATGCTTTTACCGACTCCGCCTTTACCGCTGCAAATCGTTATTATATAAGGATTATTTGATACTTCTGTTTCTAACATAATTCTAACAAGATTATTAAAAATCTTCTTTGTGATTAAATATCATTGAATTTATTAAATCTTTGGTCGCCGGCTCAATATCGTCTGGTATCCGTTGTCCATTGGTTATATAACAAATTGGAATTTTCACATTATTCAAATTTTCAAAAAATGAACCAAATTGCTCTACTTCATCGCTTTTGGTTAAGATTAGTCCAGTTGGCTCAAGAATACCGAAATTTTTTATAGAAGAATTTATTACACTATTACGATTTGTAATGCTTAAAACCAAATAAGTTTCATCAACCTTGATTTCGCTAAACAGTTCTTTTATTTCTTTAATTTTTCCAGTATTCAAATTGCTTGCTCCGAAAGTATCAATAAAAATTTGAGTGGTCGGATTTTCCTTTTCAACAGAAGTTTTTAATTCTTCTGCTGTGTAAACGCTTTTAAATGGAATATTTGCAATTGAGCAAAGTGTTTGTAATTGTTCACTCCCACCAATTTTGTATATATCGGCTGAATAAACAGATACTTCTGTTTCAAAAATCAATTTGCTAACAATAGCCAGTTTGATTAAAGCAGTTGTCTTACCACATCCAGTTGAACCAATAAAGTTAACTATTCGGCTTTTGTTCTTTCCTAAATTCAGATTTAAAAAAACTTTTTCTAAAATTAATCTTTTTGTTAGTTCATATCCTTTGTGATATTCAGTTATTCCTTTTTCAATGCACTTTCCGATTAATGTGTTAACGTAGTAATCTGAAAATCCGATTTCAATGAGTTCCTTGTATATATTTCCTAAATCGTTGCCTATTACATTCTTTATTGGATATTTAGCATTTTCAAAAGATTTCTGCAAACTATCTTTCAAGTCGTTAATTTCGTATTTTATTTGATTTGCAATTAAAAGTAAATCATCTGATGTTTCTTTTGGCTCTGAATTACGTGCTGCCAATTCTTTTTGTTTAAGCAAAATGCTTTTCTGTGGCGAGTTACCCGGAGTTTCATCAATAGCTGCAACAATTTCAACAAATTCCTGAGAACTTCCCGGTTTCTTTACATTCCTTGAGGATAAAATCACAGCATCATCGCCAAGTTCCTTGAAAACTAATGCCTTGCCTTCCTGTAGTGTTGTAGCTATAAATTTTTTTATTTTCATCTTGTTCTTAAACAATATTAAAAACACTTTTAAATAAATGCATAAAAAGTATGCCAAGTTTGAATTTTTAGAAATATTTTTAGCTGTAAGTTGTCAGCTATTAGTGTTGTAATTCGTTAAAAGACTTATTATATTGTGTCATTTCGAAACGAAGTGAGAAATCTCACAAGTCATTGCTAACACTAATCTTGAGATTCCTCACTTCGTTTACCAATGACATCTTTTTAGTCATTCTGGCGTAT
Organism: uncultured Hyphomicrobiales bacterium; assembly: GCA_964499465.1. GTDB lineage: Bacteria > Bacteroidota > Ignavibacteria > Kapaibacteriales > UBA2268 > JAAYJM01. Next base: position 11 of record CAZCLJ010000414.1, on the reverse strand, counting down.
GTCAGCACCAG
>CAZCLJ010000413.1:0-3421 GCA_964499465.1 uncultured Hyphomicrobiales bacterium | reverse complement strand
CATTAGTCATTAGTCATTAGTCATTAGTCATTAGTCATTAGTCATTAGTATTTTTTTCTTTACAAATGACCAATAACGAATGACGAATGACGAATCCCCAATCCCCAGTCCCCAATCCCCAGTCTCCAATCCCCAATAACCAATCCCCAATCCCCTAATAACCCAATAACCTAATAACCTAATAACCCAATAACCAATAACTCAATTATCAATTGTCAATTAATTTAAAAGTTTCCCTGATATTCCAATTCTAAATTATCTGATTTTGGTGCCTGCCTTCGGTAATCATTGATTAAATATGTTAAATTTAATCTAAATACGTATCGTTCAGGAAGAAAATCTCCATAAACTCTTAAACCAGATGAAAATGAATTAAAGCGATAGCGGGCAGTCCCAAAAACGTCCTGTGCCTGAAGCGAAATCGAAAGTTTTTTATCTAAAAAGTCCTGCTTAATAGTTGCACCAGCAGAATACACCTCATCCATATCGCCGTTGGCTGTAATTGTTGGACTGTTATAATTACCATTGAGTTGCAGGAATGTATTTGGTGTTATTATGAAAGTAGCAATCAGATTAGCACTAAATATGTTTTTGCTTGTAGTTCTATTTCTATTTTCAAGTTTTTCTTCAAGCGAATAAGAGTAGTAATTCATATTTGCATTAAACCTAAACCACTTGTAAAAAGCGATTGAACTTGAAAACTCAGCGCCATAAAGATAATCTTTGTTCAAATTGACAACGCTGAGCAAGATTTTTCCATCTTCTCTTAAACTTTGGTATTGAGTTATTAAATCCTCTGTTTGACGGAAATATGTTTCAATAGCTAAGAATGATTTATCAAAGCCATAACGATAATTAAGTTCAAAAGAATTAGTATATTCCGGTTTTAAATCCGGATTTCCAGTGCTAATATAAATATTGTCCGTATAATCTGGGAATGGATTAAGCGAGCGTTCGTGAGGTCTTTCTACTCTGCGGCTATAACTAAACTGGATTTGCTGACCTTCCGCAAGTTGTCTTGTTAAATGAAAAGTTGGAAAAACACTGAATTTTTCATAGGGATATTTAACATCCATCGTAATTTGATTTAGCTGCCTTTTATAATATTCCAAGCGAACACCTAACTCGTAATCAAAACCAAAAATATCCGAAGAATAAGTCGCATAAAGAGCTTGGATAATGAAATTGAAATCGTAATCATTTGTCAAACCTTCATCAGTTAGCCAAATATCCCTGTCAGTCATTAGTGATTGATATAAATAATAGGATTTGCTGTATTTCGCATCTGTCAAACTACCCAACTCAATTTTGTCAGTTTCAGTTCTTTTTGTGTAGTCAATATTAAGGCGAACTTGATGCTTTTTATCGTCTAAGCTGCTTCTGTTTTGGTTTGGCCCATAGTAATTTGGAAAGTTCATTGTATCATCTTTAGTGTAATATGTTGTATTGCCTTTGAAACCGTCGTCCCAGTTGGCATAAATCAGATTTGCCTGTATGTCATTATCTTTTTCTTCAAATTTATGTTGAAAATTTAATGTAGTTTGAAAAAGATTTCCACCATAAAGCATTTCATCGTAATTAAAAGCATAAAAGTTTTCGTATTCCGGCTTTGACCAGTAGTGCATATTTGTAGGGAAAACCCTGACAAAATCATATTTTCCATATTCAAAAGTTAAAGAGCTATTATCATATTTGCTAAAATTGTAATCTGCACCGAGCTTGAATTTATGATTATCCGGATTAATCAATCTGTTCATTTTGGTTTGAGCATATAAAACGGTATCAGTGCCGTAATACATTTCTCTGATAAAATTGCTTTCAGGATGGAATTTATTGTTTCCATAATCGGCACCAATAACGAAACCCAAATCACTGTTTTTTATATTTAACTGAACGCCGGCATTGTATTTATCGCGTGTCCCAACTGAAGTAGTAATCATTCCGTTATAACCAAAAAGTTTTTCTTTAACCATAATAATATTGATAATGCCGCTTGTTCCGTCAGGGTCATATTTTGCAGAAGGATTGGTTATGATTTCTATTGATTCAATCATATCAGAAGGGATTTGACGGAAAATATCAGTTGCACTTAAAAGCGTGGGTTTCCCATCAATAAGCACCTGAAAATTTCCACTCCCACGTAACGAAACATTTCCTTCAATATCAACATTTACGGAAGGGATTTGGCGAAGAATATCGGTTACGTTTCCGCCTTTTCCAGCAAGCATTTGGCTCACATTTATTACTTTTTTATCGACCTGATAAGAAATTGCATCTTTTTCAGAAGTAACCAAAATTTCCTCCTTGTTTTCCTCGGCTGGTATAAGCACAATCCTGCCTAAATCAATATTCGGATTACTTTGCTTCAAATCAATATTCTTAATAAATGTTTTTTCGTATCCAATATAAGATACTTTACACAAATAGTTCATTGATGGCAGGTTGTCGATTGTAAAAGTGCCATCTAAATTTGTAATGCTGCCAGAAATAATGCTTGAATCTGCCTGCGACATAAGAGAAATTGTTGCGTATTGCATTGGAAGATTTGTCAGTGAATCTACGATAAATCCAGAAACAGTTCCATTTCCTTTTGCAATACTAAATGCTTGATTTTGAATACAAAATAAGCATATTATAATTAGAAAGAAGAAAACTTTTTTCATTTGAGCTCCTTATACTGATTATGAATATTGATTTAAATTTTTGCTGTTTTCAGTCATACTATCAGCAAGCTGATAGCATGACAAAATAATTTTAAAGTCATGCTATCAACTTGTTGATAGTATGACTGACAGACATTGATAATACTCATTTCGTTGCCAATGACATTTATATTTTAAACTTAACGAAAGTTAAGAAACTTTCGCAAAGTGTAAGAAAAAGCAACGTAGTTGCTTACTGTTTGTAGAAAAAGTATTTTGAGTTTGCAAAACTCCGTAGGAGTGTTCTGTTTGTAGTAAAGATAGGTCGCAACTACGTTGCTTTTCTTTTTTTTCATCATTATTTCTACAAACAGGATACTCCTACGGAGTTGAAAGAAAACAAAACTCTGTCCTCAATGAATACAATTGCTTTTAACTGATATAAACTTTCGCACGAGTTTCTCGGAGCTTTGCAAAAGTTCAAATAAATCTAATCTTTCTAAACTTTCTAATCTTCTAAACCTTATGTCATCTCCATTCAAATAAAGGTCTTCCTTTATTGTGGGATTCAGAATTAATGCATGAAAAATAAAAAACTACGAGACATCAAAAGTTCTGAAGTTTGCAAAAATTATATTTTATTATTTTTAAAAACATTGCTTTTCTTTTGGAAGCATCATCTCCTCGTTTGGAAGCATCGTCCACTCGTTTGGAAGTATCGTCCACTCGTTTGGAAGCATCATCCACTCGTTTGGAAGTATCGTCCACTCGTTTGGAAG
>CAZCLJ010000412.1:0-3428 GCA_964499465.1 uncultured Hyphomicrobiales bacterium | reverse complement strand
CAATAACCCAATAACCCAATAACCCAATAACCTAATAACCTAATAACCCAATAACTTAATAACCTAATAACCCAATAACCTAATAACTTAATAACCTAATAACCCAATAACTTAATAACTCAATAACCAATAACCCAATAACCCAATAACCCAATAACCCAATAACCTAATAACCTAATAACCCAATAACCCAATAACTTAATAACCTAATAACCTAAATGACAACAACAATAAATTTCATATTAAGACATTCTGCATGGATTTGCTTGATTTTCGTATCAATTTTGCTTTTGAATCCAATAATCGCAGAATTTAGGACACTGCTTTTAATCACAGCTTTTGAAGCAGTAGCACTCTTTTTGTCTGGTATATCTGTTTATGTATTCACTAAAATTGATTTCATAAATGAGCAATCCTACAGCGTTTTAGGATACATATTTTTAAGTGTGCATATTTTAACTGGAATGACAGTTCTTGGAGTATATTTAGCACAATTCGGCGGATAGAATATGAAAATATTTTTTATGTTCATTCTGCTTTTATGCTCGGTTTCTGCTCAAACAAATTATCAATTAGACTGTAACCTTGATTTACTCAAAGCATCAAAAGATAGTGCTTTGGCTCAACTCGGAGTAATTGAAAAAACAGGTAAAAACGATGGAGAAGATATTGAGAAATATTTAAAATGCACTTTTACAAATAAATGCAGTTCTTATTGTGCTGCTGCTGTATATTGGTGCTTCTTCTCGGCAGCTACTGATTTAAAAATGAAATTAATTCAAATTCCAATAAAACGCACCGCACTTGCAAACGGAATATTTAACGATGCTCTTTTGCACGGAAAAAAATCAAAATATTCACCCAGAGAACATTCTCTAATAATATGGAAATACCCTAAAAGCTGCTTTGGGCATATCGAAAGAATAATAAGTGTTGAAAAAGCCGGCTGGGTTACTACTGTCGCTTTTAATGTAAGCGGATATTCTTCAAAACATAAAAAGCAAGTTGAAGGAGTTTTTCTTAAGAAGAGAAATATCTTTCATCAACTCGGAAAAATGAGAATAAGGGGAATGATTTCGTTTATGTAAAGTTATATTTTCAATAATTGATACATTATTGCCTCCTTCCCAAGTTGTACTTGGGAAGAAGAAAAAAAGAAAAACATCGTAGATGTGTTATATTAATAGCAAAAAATTAATAAAAATAAAATATTCCGTTGGAATGATATCATCTCTACGAGATTTACCGCGTATTTTTATCATATCTATTAAGATAACGAAACTATGTTGCTTTTTGTTTTTCATTCAGAACTCCAGACCCCATAACGAAAATAAAGGAGTTATAAGGTTTGCCTCGTAAATAAAAATTTCGCAAATTACCCTGAAAAGTTGTCATTCTGAACGAAGTGAAGAATCTCAAACTCTGTAGTAGCAATGACTTGTGAGATTTCTCACTTCGTTTCGAAATGACAAGACTGCGAAATAGCAAACTACGAGGAGTCAGGAGTTCTGTCCTTACAAAATGCAATTTCGGAAAGTGATAAAATTGGGAATTTCGACTATGCTCAATATACAATAATTAATTGTTAATTGTTAATTGTTTTTCCAATGACTAATAACCTAATAACCCAATAACTTAATAACCCAATAACCCAATAACCCAATAACCTAATAACCCAATAACCCAATAACTTAATAACCCAATAACCAAATAACCAATAACCCAATAACCAATAACCAATAACCCAATAACCCAATAACCTAATAACCCAATAACATAATAAATGAAAACAACAATTATAATATTATCAATTATTATCTGCCTGCTGCTAATTCTTCATTTCGTTAATAAAAATGGAAGTAAAAGCATCGTAACTTTCCAGCACGATACTCTATATTTAATAAAAGAATCCGAGCCGATTGTAATTGAGAAAGCAAAAACGAAAATCAAATATATAAAGGATACTGTGTTTCAAAGCCAGCCATTTGTTGCCGAACTCGACACGATTGTGTGGCAGGACACAATACATAGCTCTTTTATTTTTCCGGAAAACCTTATATCTCTTGAAATCAGGAAGAAACCCGACACAACAAAGATTGAAAAGATTACGATTACAAAGGAAATACCACAAAAAGAAAGCTGGTGGAAAGAACCACTGATTTTTATTAGCGGCTGTGCAGCAGGATTTTTACTTTTTAAATTACAATAGAATCGAAGAATTATGAAAACAAATAAAAAACTTTTTACAGAAATAGCGACTAATCAGCAAATTTCTAAATCCTTTAATCTGCTGAATAATCTGCCAAATCCAGACAAGATTTTTCAAAATACTGGCAGAAAATATTCAAATTATCGTGATTTGCTGAATGACCCTCACCTTTGGTCTTGCATTCAATCAAGAAAAAGCGGTGTCCTTTCGTTAGATTTTGAAATCAAACAGGATAATGCAAGTTTAAATGCTTATTCATTAATCAATGCTGCTTTTGAGAATATCAATCTAAATCAGTTGATTAGGGATATTCTTGATGCTCCGCTTTTCGGTTTTCAGCCACTTGAAATTATGTGGCAAATATTTGATTTTGGAGCAAACTTTGTTCTACCAGAGAAAATTGTTCCAAAGCCGCAAGAGTGGTTCGAGTTCAATCGCTCAGGTGAATTGCTTTTCAAACAGCAAGTTGGTTTACAAAATATTTCACTGCCGGATTCCAAATTTTTAATCGTCCAGTATGAGCCGACTTACATTAATCCGTATGGACATTCACTTCTTGGAAAATGCTATTGGTCAGTTACTTTTAAAAATAATGGGCTAAAGTTTTGGACAAATTTTGCAGAAAAGTATGGAATGCCAATTCTTTTTGCAAAATACGAGCGGGGCGGTTCTTATGACGATGCACAGGAACTTGCTGATAATCTTTCTCTTATGGTGGATAACAACGTAATAGTTGCCTCCTCTGAAATCAGTTTGGAAATGCAGGAAGCAATCCGCAATACTGCTTCGGATTTATTCCACGATTTGCTCCGCTTTTGCAATTCGGAAATATCAAAAGTGATTCTTTCGCAAACGCTAACAACTGAACTCGATAGCGGCTCTTATGCTGCTTCAATGACGCACTTCAAAATCCGCCGTGAAATCATTATGGCTGATGTCCGCTTAGTTGAAAGCACAATTAACACACTAATCAAATACATCATTGATTTGAATATGAATGAGCATTTTTATCCGCATTTCGAATTTAAACAAGAAGAAGTAGTGGAAAAAAGCTGAGATAGGATAGAAAATTTATACCAAACCGCTAACAAAAATGGTAATATAATCTGTCATTCTGAAGCGAATATAAACGAAGACGTTTACTTTTGAGAAAATGAACTAAATGAGAAGCAAGCCATACGATCAACAAGTTGATAGTATGGCTTAGAATTTTTTTATA
>CAZCLJ010000411.1:0-3493 GCA_964499465.1 uncultured Hyphomicrobiales bacterium | reverse complement strand
CACTTCGTTCAGAATGACACCTTTTTAGGATAATTTGCGCAATTATTCTTTACGATGTAAATCTCCTAACTCCTTTATTTTAGTTATGGGGTAAGGAGTTCTGAAGTTACAAGAACTTAATACTTTCGTAAAGTTTCTTAACTTTGCAAAAGTTCAAAAATAACTAATCTATCCAAACCTTCTAATCTAACTAAACCTTATGTCATCTCTATTATAATGAAGCACTTGCTTTATCTGGGGGTTCGAAGTGATATAGAAATATTGTCAATTATCAATTGTCAATTATCAATTGTCAATTATCAATTATCAATTATTTAAATTGCTTATCAAATTTAACACCTCATTTACTATCTCTTTTTCTTCAATTTTCTTTAAAAATTCTCCTTTTAAGTATAGCAAAGCACAGGAACTACCAGCTGCAACCCCAATATCCGATTCACGTGCTTCGCCCGGACCATTTACGGCGCAACCCAAAACGGAGATTTTTATATTCTTTTGTATATCTTTTACAGCGGCTTCCAATTCTTTGACAATAGAGAATAAATCTACTTCCAAGCGTCCGCAGGTGGGACAGGAAATAATTTCCACCCCGCTTTGCTTCAGTTCCAAAGCACGCAAAATCTGTCGTCCCACCTCAACTTCTCTTTCCGGTTCAGCAGTTAGAGAAACGCGGATTGTATCGCCAATACCTTCAGCAAGCAAAGTTCCAATGCCGACCGAAGATTTGATTGTTCCGCTTTCGTAGCTGCCTGCTTCAGTAACACCGAGATGCAAAGGATAGTCCACTTTTTCTGAAAGCAGCCGATACGCTGCAATCGTTAATTTTACACTTGAAGATTTCACTGCAATAATCAATTCGTCAAAACCATATTTATTGCAAATATTCACATGCCTCATTGCACTTTCGTAAAGTGCTTCAGCGCTGGGATAGCCGTATTTTTCCAAAATATCATTTTCAAGCGAGCCGGAATTTACGCCAATCCTTATGGGAACATTATACTCTTTTGCAGCGTCAAGCACCTGCTTTATTCTATCTTCAGAGCCGATATTACCCGGATTTATTCTTACTTTTGCAACGCCTGCTTCTATAGATTTTATTGCAAAAATATGGTTAAAATGAATATCGGCAACTATTGGAATAAAGCTGCACTGCTTCACTATTTCAGCAATAGCATCTGCTGCCTGCTTATCGTTTACAGTAACCCGAACGATATCAGCACCAGCTTGTTTGCATCTTTCGATTTGATTAACAGTTGCGTCAACATCTGCTGTTTTGGTTTTGGTCATAGTTTGGACGCTAATCGGAGCATTTCCACCGATGATTATATTTCCAACCTTAACTTCTCTTGTTTTTTTTCTTTCAAATTTCATTTCTTTTCCAAATAATTAATTTCCTTCAACCAATCCTTTAATCTGAAGTAAAATAGCACTCCAGCCCTCACCATTTTTATAGACTTCCTTATAGCGCCTGTCCCCTTCAGCTACTTTTGAAAAATCGCCTTGAGAAACACGCAAATAGGTTTTTCCTTCGATTTCTTCAAGCAAATAAGTAACGGTTAAATAATTTTCCGGTATGTTTTCCATATTAGAATTTGGGTCGAAGACAGTATAAATCAGTCGCTTCATTGGTTCAAAAGAAACTACTTTTCCAGTTACCAATAGCGTCTCTTTCCCATTAACAATACACTTCCAGTTCAAATCGCTATCCAAATTCCAATCGGAAACTGCTTCGCAGCCAAACATATAAATCTTGGTTTTATCCGGGTTAATTAAGGCATCCCAAACTTTTGAAGCTGGTGCGTCAATTTGAATTGAATTTTTTATAAATATTGAATTTTCCATAATTTATTATTTCTTTACATTACGCAATTTCATCTTTAGTTTTAAATAAAATTGAGTTGATTATTTATTTAATTATTAACAAAAGTACCATTACACTCTTGAGAATGACTGATAAATTCTTTAATCCCCTTTTCTTATTCTCCGCCCTTGAGCTAACGATTATACACATCTTTAAAACGTGCTGCTATTCTACTTATCCCGTAGGGATAAAATATTTGTAACAATGCTTTTTTTCTGTGTGTTATTCCGTAGGAATTAAATATTTAATTGGCTTTTTTAAATATATAATCCCTACGTGATAAGCACAGTCAAGGATTATTCTTGTTACAAATATATAATTCCTACGGAATAAATTTTAAAGACATCATAGTGATTTCTATTCCCTTTCATAAAAACTAATTTTTATGTATCATTAGTTTTCTCAAGGAAGTAATTCCTATATTGATTTTGTATTTTATTCGTTAACTGAATGAATCTCATTTTTTTCATTGTAACTAATCATCCAATTAATACCGAACTTATCAACAAACATACCATAATAATCGCCCCAGAAAGTATCTGCCAAGGGCATAATGATTTTGCCAGCTTCAGAAAGTCCATCGAACAAACGCTTTGCCTCATCTTTGCTGTTTGGACTTAAGCAAATAGAAAAATTATTGCCTTCGATGAAAACTGGCGTCCACTCTCCGTAAATGTCGCTTCCCATTAAACTTGTTTCCTTGCTTAGTGGCAGCGTAATATGCATTATTAAATTATCCACTTCCTTTGGTAATGGTGGAATGCCTTCTTGCGGGGGCATTTCTTTATAGCGTCCTAAGTAGGAAAACTCGCCACCAAGCACAGATTTGTAAAATAGGAATGCTTCCTCGCAATTCCCGTTGAAATTCAGATAAATATTTGCTATAGCCATAATTTGCTCCTTAAATAAAAATTTTACAATAGTTTTTCTTCATATAATTTTATCCACTCTTCTGAACTCATTTTTCTGGTGAGTTCAGCAATTAAGTCGTAAGGGATTTGGTCTGGCTTTTTGAAACGAATACAGCCGCGTCCCATATTTAATTTTGTTTTCGAGTGCTTGGGATATTCAGTTTGGAACCATTCCAATAGCTCTGGACTTGCATAAACACCCATGTGCGTAAGTGATATGTGGTTTTTCTGAGCAGCAATGTAAATAAAAGGGAGTGGCTCGCTCGGTTTTGCACGGTAGCCATTCGGATAAATGGAGTGTGGAACGGCATAAGCAAGCATATCATAGCTAATTGTTTCCTCAAAGCCCTTGGGAAGATTTGCCAAAATTGTTTGACGCAGTTTGATGATTGCCTCTTTTTTGTCCTCTGGCACTTGCTCAATGTATCCTTCTGGGGTATTTGCTTTTATTTGCATTTCACTTCTTTTTCTATTTTAACAAAATTAATTAACGTTTTAACATATCGAAATATTTTGTAAAAAGCAAATTTATAATAAAGTCAAAAGAGAAAAATCATTCAAGTAGTTTCAGTCATACGAGCAACAAGTTGTTCGAATGACAAAAGAAAGAAAGAATAATTGTCAGAACCTTGATTAGCAGGATTAAAGGATTTCTTGATTAATTGTTAACTCAACTTTCCTAGTGTTGTAATTCGTTAAAAGACTTATTATATTGTGTCAT
>CAZCLJ010000410.1:0-3502 GCA_964499465.1 uncultured Hyphomicrobiales bacterium | reverse complement strand
TGATTAGTGATTAGTGATTAGTGATTAGTGATTAGTGATTAATGATTAATGATTAGTGATTAGTGATTAATGATTAATGATAAGTGATAAGTGATTAGTGATTAGTGATTAGTGATTAGTGATTAGTGATTAGTGATTAGTGATTAATGATTAATGATTAATGATTAATGATTAATGATTAGTGATTAGTGATTAGTGATTAGTGATTAGTGATTAGTGATAAGCCCAATGACTAATAACGAATGACTAATGACCAATAACGAATTAATAAATAGAATTATAATCATTAAAACCTGATAGCCGATAGCCAATAGCTGACAGCTGACTGCCAAGTCATATTTTTTCTAAAGATTTTATAATTAAAAGTAAAGATATTATAAGAGGAAGATGAAAGAAAAGACGAAAAATTATAATATATTAAGATTAGCATTTAAAAATGATAAATAATAAAAAAATAGTTGTGGTGCTTCCGGCTTATAATGCTGAAGCTACATTAGAACAGACATTTAACGAGATACCATTTGATATAGTTGATGAGGTAGTATTGGTTGACGATGCCAGCCGCGATTCTACTACAAAAGTAGCAGAATCGCTTGGGATAAAACACATCATCAAACATGAGCAGAATAAAGGATATGGTGGAAACCAAAAATCCTGTTATGATATGGCACTCGCTCTTGGTGGTGAAATTGTCATTATGCTTCACCCAGATTACCAATACACTCCAAAATTAATACACTCAATGGCTTTCCTTATCGCTAATGATGTTTATCCAGTAGTTTTCGGCTCCCGTATTCTTGGGAAAGGTGCAATTAATGGCGGTATGCCAGTTTATAAATACATTGCCAATCGCTTCCTTACACTTTTTCAAAATATTCTAATAAGACAAAAACTGTCAGAATACCACACGGGTTATCGCGCTTTTTCATCAACTGTTTTGAATAGTATTAATTACAAAGCAAATTCCGATGATTTTGTTTTTGATAATCAGATGATAGCTCAGATTTTTTTTGATGGTTTCGAAATTGCTGAAATCACCTGTCCAACAAAATATTTCAAGGAAGCATCTTCAATAAATTTTTCAAGAAGTGTTAAATATGGCTTTGGAGTTTTAAAAACTTCATTTTCTTATTTTCTACAAAAAATGAAATTAGCTAAATTCGAAATATTTGAGAAACGGTAATATAATCTGTCATTCAGAACCCCCAATAAAGGAAGACCTTTATTTAAATGGAGATGATAAAAGGTTTAGAAAGATTAGAAGGTTTAGATAGTTTAGATTTTTTTAACTTTTGCAAAGTTAAGAAACTTTACAAAAGTAATAATAATATTCTAAATTTCAGAACTCCTAATGCCACGTAGTTTGCTATTTCGCATATTTAACAATATGAAGTTAAATTTGAATGTAAATATTTCCAATAGGTCATTCGTTATTCGTCATTCGTTATAAGTAGTTACAAACTAATGACCAATGACTAATGACCAATAACTAATAAGATAATATTTGCTAACCGCGAAATTTTTATTTACGAGATAAATCTCCTAACTCCTTTATTTTCGTTATGGGGTCAGGAATTCTAAATCTGCGAAAGTTTAAAATCAGTTAAAAGCAATTGTACTCACTCTTGAAAGAGTTTTGTTTTCTTTTAACTCCGTAGGAGTGTCCGGTTTGTAGAAATAATGATGATAAAAATAAAAAGCAACGTAGTTGCGACCTAACATTACTACAAACAGAACACTCCTACGGAGTTTTGCAAGTTCAAAATACTTTTTCTACAAACAGGTAGCAACTACGTTGCTTTTTCTTACACTTTAATAAAGTTTCACTTTCTAAAGTTTTGGTTATAAAAAAATAGCGATGTCATTGGCAAGCACAGCGAAAAATCTCAAGTTTCGTGTTAGTTATGTCTTGTGAGATTCTTCGCTGCGCTTCAGAATGACAAGCATACTAAATAGCAAACTACGCTGAGTATGGCGAGTTCTGGAATTATTATCCAAGAGAAAAACATAGTATATTTAATAAAACAATGAGAATAAAAATAATAAAGAACATACTGATTATTCTGATTTTAGAATTAATTATAAACTCGCAGTCTTTTTCACAATGTGGCTGTCTCGGAGCAGGTTTAGGCGGTGGATTAAATCAACCGGTAGGAACAACCAACAGAGGTATTCTGCCAAATTATAATTTTAGAACGCAAATACTTTATAAGCATCGAAACGGAGATGAATACTATTCTAATGACACAAAAACTGGCAAAGGTTTTGTTAATGAATTCAACTCCGATTATATTGGGCTTTTACTCGGCTATGGTCTGACAAATGATTTAACTTTAGAAACTGAATTCGGATTTTTCCCAAATCATAAAGTCGATTATTATTATCAGACAATTAGTGAAAGTGGCTCTCCTACCCTTTATTTATCAGGAAAATATAATATATACAGCAGTTATTTCGATAAATTTGAATTTACTGCCGGTGCAGGTATTAAAACTGCCTTTCAGCCATTTAGTTATGGGTTCCTTATTCATTCTTTCATTCACAAAGGATTTGGTGAAAGCGATTTTGATGCTTATCTCATTTCAAGAGCAGAAATAAATGCATCTGATAAAAATGAATTTCAGCAAGGTCATAGTATTGCTAACTCAATTTTTTTAGCAAAAAATATTTTTGAAGGTTTATTGGCTATTGCTGAGATTCGAGGTGAATTTGCATTTAAAGATATTCAATCAAGCAGGAATATAGATAGCACTGGTTTTTTCGTGATGACTATTGCTCCGCAAATTGTATATTCGTTTTCTGATTTTTACCTTGCTGCCTTATACGACATTCCAGTATATCGCCATTTCAATGGCAGTCAAATTGCAGCAAAGCAATCAATTTCAATTAGTTTCGGCTGGCAGTTTGACTATAGAAAACTTTTTAAGCTAAATGATTAGTGTAGTAATTCATTGAAAACTGAATTTTAACTTCTTGTCATTCAGATGGATTCTTATACTAAGTTGCTTTTAAAGATAAAATATGATTGTCTGTTATTCCGAAACGAAGTGAGGAATCTCAAACTCTGTGCTAGCAATGATTTGTGAGATTTCTCACTTCGTTGCCAATAACATCGCTATTTTTGTCGGTCATTCTGAGGCGAATATAAACGAAGACGTTTACTTTTAAGAAAATGAACAAATGGAGAAGCAAGCCATACGATCAACAAGTTGATAGTATGGCTTAGAATTTTTTTATATCATCAATCAACAAGCATAAAAGGGATTCGCTTGGTTTTCCAATATTAGAATAATTTTAAAGTAAAACTTTAAAGAAAGCTTCCTTCCCAAGTGCAACTTGGGAAGGAGAAACCAAGAATTTTATAAAGTCATACTATAAACTTGTTGAGCGTATGACTTATATAAGTATTATCTATACATATAGTTACGTGCTAAAAAAACCGAAGTTGTTCATTAGGAACGAAGTGAAGAATCTCAAACTCTGTGGTAGCAATGACTTGTGA
>CAZCLJ010000409.1:0-3503 GCA_964499465.1 uncultured Hyphomicrobiales bacterium | reverse complement strand
TAGTTCATTTTCTTAAAAGTAAACGTCTTCGTTTATATTCGCCTCAGAATGACAGGAAAAATTGAATTTTTAGAACTCCTATAATTTTTTCAGTCATAGCTATTCAGCTATTGCAATATAATTAATAATTACTAATCATAAAAATTAATTTTTTTGATATTTGATGATTTGTATTTTTCAACCATTCTGCTATTATTGGCTTAGTTAATACTGGAAATTCTTTTTAAAAAATTTCTTGGAAAATCAAAATTTTTGCTTTTTAATTAAAATTTTATTTATTATTTTGCAATAATTAATAAAATAATAGTAAAAAGCAAGAAATTGGAAAGATTAAAAAGCTAAATTAATTTGCAGTGATGAATGAGAGAAATACTTAGTTTATTGTTTAATAGAAAAGAGATGTGTTTGATTTGTTTGAATAGTAGATTTAATAAAAGAAGCAGAGAAATATTAAATAAAAGAAAGTTTTAAATTATTACTAAAGAAGAACATATTAATTTTTGGCTAAATAATTCCGAATTAGATTGGAAAAGAGCCATTCGTTGTTTTAATGATAATGATTTTGTGTTTTGTCTTTTTTGTATTCATTTATCAATGAAAAAAATTGTAAAAGCAATTTGGATAAAAGACCATAAAGAAGATTATCCTCCAAGATTATATAATTTAGTCAGAATTATTGAACAAACAACAATTAAAATGAATGATGAAGTTTTAATATTTCTGAATGACTTAAATAGATTTCAATTAGAAGGAAGATACCCCGATTATAGAGGAATGATATATAAAGAATGTAATTTAGAATTTACTAAAAAAATATTAGAAAAAGCAAATGAGATCAAATTATGCTTACTAAAACATCTGCAATAGATACTATTAAAAAATTTGTTTCTGCCTGTAATCAAAGAAATATACTTTTTAAAAAAGTTATTCTTTTTGGTTCTGCAATCAAAGGAAGCGCAAGTGAGTTTTCTGATATTGATGTAGCATTAATATCAAATCAGTTTTCAGGAAATACATTTTCAGACTGGCATTTGCTTTCACCGATTATTATTAAATTTTCTCAAATAGAGCCACATACTTTTACTGCACAATATTTTGATGAAGGAGACCCATTTATAGACGAAATAAAGAAAACAGGTATTGAAATTCAATTATAAATTATCGTAATTTATGAATAAATAAAGAATCTTAAGAATTTTCATTCTAATCCCCATATTCTCTGGATTCTTCACTTACCAATGACATCGCTACTTTTGTCTGTCATTTCGAAACGAAGTGAGAAATCTCACAAATCATTGCTAATACTAAGATTTAGATGTCATACATCTCGGTGATGTAGGACATCTTCTGATTTCAAATTTTCGCAAAGTAAAAAGAGCTAAACACTTTCGCACGAGTTTCTTGGGCTTTGCGAAAGTTTAAAATCTAATCTTTCTAAACCTTCTAATCTTTCTAAACTTTATTGCTTCTTTTAACACTAAAACGAAGTTCCAGATTTTTTCTATATTTGTTTTAATTTAATTTCAAAAATGATTAAATTGAAATTAAAAAATTTGAATTATGATTAAAAGAATTCTTATAGTAATAATATTTGTAGTTTGTTCAGTATTTGATTTAAAATCTGCCCCTGAATTTGCATTATGGACTGGCAATAAATGCACTACCTGCCATTTGAATCAGCAAGGTGGGGGAATGCGCAATGAATTTGGCTGGTCCTTTCCAAAAGATGCTTCACTTTTTTCAACTGAAGATGAGCCACTTAAAGCATTTTATAATTTGTTCGATAAGCAAAGCTACGGCTATTTAGATAAACGTATTGCATTTGGGACTGACTTTCGTATGCAGACGATTCGCTCCCATAAAACTCCTGATGCTGTAAGGCGCTATATTCCTATGCAGATGTCTGTTTATGGAATGATTAATCCAATTGATGGAATTACATTTGAAGGGCAATACAACTTTGGGAGAATTATGTTTCCCGGACAAACTGAATATTCTGCTTCAGTTCTAATTCAGCCATCAGACGATTTGCCAATACTTAGAATCGGTCATTTCCAGCCGTCATTTGGTTTAAGGGAATGTGATATGACAATGCTTGATAGGCGTATTGCAGCTATTGATGCCACAGAATCGCTTATTGCTCCTGATTATGCTGAATGGGGAGCTGAAATTATCTACGATGCACCCTATTGGCTAACTACTTCTTTTGGTGTTTTTGATGCCCAAAACCTTGCTAAAAATACGCTTTACGGAAACCAGATTTCTCTTATTCCACTTGAGCATAATCCTACTTTTAATTACAAACTTACTATTTATCCAAATCGGATTTTTGATTTTTTACCGGACGGATTTTTGGGCGGCTCATATACAATCAATGGATTATTTTGGTATGCAACTGCATTTCTTGGAACTTCAATAACTGATGAACTTCAGATTATTGGAAAATTCGCAGGTTCAAACAAGCCGCACACCCGCACAACTGAAAATTACACTATTTCTGCTAATTATCTCTTGCAAAAAGGTGTTTTTCTTGGTGCAAGAGCAGAATTTGGTAATACTACCCTGATTTATGGCGATGAAAAATTTCCAATTATCAACAAGCAATATGTATTGTATTCAAGAATTTTTTTAATTCCATACCTTGAATTGATTCCGGAATACAGAATACTCGAAACTGAAGAATACCGTTCTTCACGCTGGGCTGTTCAACTTCATATTTATTATTAAAAAATGAAAGAAATTTATGCTATCGAAAAACACAATTGAGTTTTTGCAAAACTTAAAGGAAAATAATAACCGCGAGTGGTTTAGCGAACATAAAAAAGAATTTGACCAAATTTGGAAAAATTTTCAGGAATTTGTTCAGGTTATGATTAATGAGATTGCCACTATTGACCCTTCTGTTCAAAATGTTCTGGTCAAAGACTGTTTGTTTAGAATTTACCGCGATGTTCGTTTTGCTAAGGACAAATCTCCATACAAAACAAATTTAGGTGCGTATATTGTTAATGGTGGTCGCCATAGCATTTTAGCCGGCTATTATTTCCATATTGAACCCGATAATTGTATGTTCGCTGGTGGAATTTATATGCCCAAGCCAGATGTTCTAAAAAAAATATGGAATGAAATTTATAATAATCCAGACGATTTAAAAGAAATTATTAATAACAAAGAATACAAAAAGCATTACGGCGGACTTAGTGATGAGCAGTATAAATCAGTTCCCCGCGGCTTCCCTAAAGATTTTCCAGATGCCGAACTTTTAAAATTTAAGAGCTATACTGTTGGAAAAATTGTTCCAAATGATTTTTATTTCAAAGATGATGTAGCCGAAGAAGTAAAAGAATTGACACGAGTTATGTATCCATTTAACAGCTATTTTAATGAAATTTTGGGATAATTCTATTCAGTTATTCCGAATCCCCTGATAAAGCAAGTGCTTTAATATAATGGAGATGACATCACTTAACACAGTCATTCTGAACGAAGTGAAGAATCCAGAA
>CAZCLJ010000408.1:0-3542 GCA_964499465.1 uncultured Hyphomicrobiales bacterium | reverse complement strand
TCATTCTTTACGAGGCAACCTTTCTAACTCCTTTATTTTCGCTATGGGGTCTGGAGTTCAGAATTTAAATAATAACTATTTTCTAATAATTGCGAATTTGGCTAAGCCACTTTTTCCTGCATTTGTTGAAGAAGCAGAAATTATGTAAACACCTGAACTAACGTAATTCCCCTGATAATCTCTGCCGTCCCAGATAGCTTTCCGACTGAAAGTAGAAATCTCCTTAACAAAATCACCACTAATAGTCATAATTCTGATTTTTGCTTCAGACGATAATCCGTCTATAGTTAAATCACCGTCAAAAAGAGGGTCGTAAGGTTGAGGATAGCACTTAATATCAAAGTCGGATAATGGCTCAACAGATATACTCGAAACTTCAAATAATCCTGAATTTGTTCCTAAAAATACTTTACCGGTTTCAAAATCTGAAGCTAATGAAATTACATTATTATCCAGAATAGGGGAAGTATTTTTGTTTATATAATAAATCACTTCTGAACAATCTGAGTTCAGCACCCAAACTCCTTCATTTGTTGCAATCCATTTATTGTCCAATGCATCAATCAAAATATCATTAATTTGAATAGAGCCAAGTAATTGATTTTGCCTAACAATGGCAGTTTTATTTGAAAGAATTGAAGATGGAGTGTAAACAACAGCAAGCCCGTTTTCAGTTCCAATCCAAACATAACCGGATTTATCAACTTTAATACATTTAATTACATTACTCGGAAGTCCGGAATTTGAAGAAGTAAGTTGTCCCCAAACATCATCGCTTGTATTTTCGAGTGTTTGCATTTCATTAAAGAACAATAATCCGGAACTTTGATTTGAACCGAGCCATTTCGTATTGGAGTAATCAACTGACATCATAAGATAGAACCTATCAGTTGCTGAAATACCGTTTGTAAAGGAATAAAAAGTATCATTTGAATAAGCAATAAGGACTGGACCGCTACTAATTTCCCCATAATTAACTATCCAAAGATTCCCACGCCTATCTTGGGTTATATCGCCAGCTATAACATAATTAGGACTTCCGGTAATTGATGTTAAGGGTGAGTTATTTTTGCTAAAATTTTCAAATATAAGTGAATCGCTGCTTGGAGTTATTTTTAAGAAACCAGTTCCCCAGTTGCTAATGTAAATTTTATCATCATTATCAGCAAAAATCCTGTAATAATCATTTGATTTAATTTCTGGAAAAGAAGTACGATTGAAATTACTCCAATGCTCTCCATCGTATCTCATAAAGCCGCGACCACGTGGAGAATTACTTGTTGCTACCCACAAATCTCCGTTAGGAGCAATTGACATATTACCAAATATGTTAGAATATGGGCTGTTTGGCATAAGTTGTTTTTCCAGCGTATCTTTATATAAGTAAACTCCCTGTTCACGAAAATTTGCAAGTAAAAAAGTATCAAGTTCCTGTTCGATGTAACTACCGTCAATAATATTTGAATGCGACAGGTATGTTGTTTTGTCGTAAAGTGTTTTAATGTTATACTGACTTGTAATAATCAATTCGCCTTTATATTCGTCTAATTTCCTGATTGGGTTCCAATCTTCAAATTTTTGAATTAGTAAAAATGTATCCTGAGCAAATTTAAAGACAGTTCTCCACGTTCCAACATATATCTCATTGTTAAAGTGAGTTACAGCAATAACTTCCTTATCGTCTAATCCATTTATTGATGAATAAGTTGTCCAGGAGTTTGGATTTGAAATGGCTGAGTTGATATTTGCTTTTGCAACACCTTGAGAGGTGGCAACCCAGATTGTATCATTATTTATAATTAAATCATTAACGCTTGACAACCTGTCAAATTCACCAATTCGTAATATTGACTCTTTAAAGACTTTTTTTTCTAAATCAAAAACAGCCAAACCAAAACCACCAGCTATATAAAGAGAATTTCCATTTTTTAAGAATCGATTTATTTTTGAATTTGGAAATTTTGATTCCTTAATATCAAGAAAATGTTCCAATTTTATATCTTCTGAGCAAATTGTCAATATACCGCTGCTTGTTCCGATATATACATTTTGGCTTGATTTATCGCAAGTTACTGCAGATATATCAATACCTAAAATTCCATTAAGTGTATTATATTCTGGATACTTATCTGCTTTCATATCATAAATAAAAATACCACCGGTCGAACCAGCCCAGATTCTGCTTTTTGAATCAACCGAAACAGCAGTCGCCTGAAGGTATGAAGTATGATTTTTCCAGTTTTCTAAACGAAATTCTGCAGAAACTCTTACACTTAACAATAAGAAAAGACAATAAAAAAATATTCTTACTTTCATTTGTATTATTATTTAAATATTAAATTTTTAAACATTTTTTTTACAATTAATGAATCCACTCAAAAAGTGTCATACCCCTGAAAACGGGTATCAATAAACCACGCTGGGAGTGGATTACCGATTACTCGGAAATTACATATTATCGTTTTTAGAATGAACTTATTAATAACTCATCTTACGCAATTCCATCTTAAGATTTTAAACAAATTATGTTGATGCTCTGTTTTTCTTTTAAAATACCAATCCCATCTTGAGAGAGGCATATTCATTACCCACATCTTTAAAACGTGCTGCTATTCTACTTATCCCGTTAGGGATTTGATATTTGTAACAACGTTTTTTGGGGTGCCTTTTTATTCCGTAGGAATTAAATAATTAGTCGCTTTTTTATATATAATCCCTACGGGATAAGCACAGTAGCGGATTTATCTTATTACAAATATATAATTCCTACGGAATAAATTCTAAATAAAATTTTCCTTAACCACTTAAAACAGAAAAGAACCTAAAAAAGATTACAATTCGCCTTTTAGAACTTTATTAAGATGGATTCTGACATTCGTCAGATTGACATAACAAATTATCAATTGTCAATTATCAATTGTCAATTAATTAAATCGCTTCCATAAGAGAAACCATTTCAATAGCAGAAACAGCAGCATCAAAACCTTTATTACCGGATTTGGAGCCGGCTCTTTCAATTGCCTGTTCAATAGTATCAGTTGTTAACACACCGAGTATGCATGGCTTATTGGTTTCAAGCATAACATTTGCAATTCCTTTTGTAACCTCGGCAGCAATGTAGTCGAAATGAGGAGTAGAACCACGAATTACAGCACCAATAGCAATAACGGCATCGTATTCTTTTTTCATTGCAAATTGTTTTACTACCAATGGAATCTCAAATGCGCCCGGGCAGTATGCTATAGTAATATCGTCATCACTGACTTCATGACGTTTCAAAGCATCAATTGCTCCTTCAAGCATCTTATTAACAACGAATTGGTTCCATCTTGAAACTACTAATGCAAATTTTTTCCCTTTTGCATTAAAAATTCCTTCGATTTGTTTCATTTTATCCCTTTTATATTTTTTATTTTTGAAATATATATAATTAAAACGCTATTGTAGTAATTTTTTAAAAGACTAATTATATTGTGTCATTTCGAACCCCAAAATGAAGTAAGAACTTTATTTAAATAGAGATGACATCACTTAACACAGTC